>CAIRTR010000026.1 GCA_903881565.1 Oligoflexia bacterium
CCCCCCCCCCCCCCCCCCGCGCGTCTTATGCTTAAGGACAACAAAAATTTGATAATTGCGGGGATTGTAGTCTTTCTCGATATTACCGAGCAGAAGCGGGCAGAACAGGATCAGGCAACACTCGCGGCAATCGTCCAGGACTCGGACGACGCCATTATCTCCAAAGACGTCAACGGTGTTATCAAGACTTGGAACCGGGGGGCGCAAAATCTCTTCGGCTACCGGGCCGAAGAGGCCATCGGTCGCCCGATCTCCATCATTGTCCCGCCTGAGTTGCAAAGCGAAGAACAAGGCATTTTGCATCGGCTCATGGGCGGCGAGCGGATTAAGAATTTTGAGACGGTACGCTTAACAAAGGATCAGCGGCGAATCTGGGTGTCGGTAACCGCATCTCCTTTGAGCGATTCCCAGGCAAAAATGAGAGGGGCCTCGACGATCGTGCGAGATGTTACCGCAAAGAAGCGAGCGGTAGAGGCCGTCATTGCGGCCCACGAACTGCGCACCCCGGTAACCGGGTTCTCGCTGCTTCTTCAATTTGCGCAAATGCAGCTGGAAAAAAATAACCGCCCCGTTGATCTCGTCACTTTAAAAAAGCTCCGAACGCAAATAGATCGCCTTTCGCGGCTGGTGGTTGATCTTCTGGATGTATCTCGCATGGAGCGCGGTGCACTGAAGCTGAAAACGGCACCGACTGATCTCCATTCGATCATTGCGGAGTGCCTGGATACTTGGAAACTTCAAGCCCCAGCGCGAGCCATCACATTATCGGAACCCGCGCAGCCTATTGAGATCAACGTAGACCGTGATCGAATATTTCAGATTCTTTCAAATCTTCTCGATAACGCCCTCAAATACACGCCCGCAAATACCCCCATTGAAGTCGTGGTCGAAACCACGCCTGAGCTTGTGCGGGTATCAATCAAAGATCATGGCCCCGGAATCGACGATCGACAGCAAGCGGCGTTGTCTAATCCTTTTGAGCGGGGGGCAGGCGACCCCGAAGAGCAGGCGGGGGGCCTGGGGCTCGGGCTGTTTGTTTGTCGCGGGATTATCGAACTTCATGGCGGCAAGATTGGACTTAAAAGCAAACTGGGTTCAGGAAGTACCTTCTTTTTTGAGCTTCCAAAAACTCTCGAATCAAGAAAGGCGGCATAATGACAGCCTCTTCAAATCAAAAAACGGTCTTAGTGGTAGAGGATGACGAGACTATTCTATTTACGGTAAAGGAGTTTCTTGAGTCCGAGGGCTATACGGTGCAAACCGCCCTCAATGGCTTTGAGGCGCTGGAGCTACTCAAGAAGAGCGAAATACCGAACGTCATCCTCCTCGACATGAAGATGCCGATTATGAATGGCTGGCAGTTCGCAATTGAGTTCCTCGATAAGCATGACCACAGCGCACCCATCGTGGTGATGACCGCCGCTGCCGACGCCGAACAACGGGCGAAGGATATTGGCGCAATCGGCTGGATTGAGAAGCCCTTCGACCTGAACGACCTTCTTAAAAAAGTCAGGATGCATGAGAGAAAGCTTGAGAGAACGTCTGATTCTCAATTAGAGCCACGGGTAGAATCAATGCCCGACCGACTGCGACGGCAGAGCGGCGAAATATTGAAACTATGGGAAGAACGAGTTCGGGCCATTGTGCCGGCGGCACGCTCGCTTGACTCCCCGAGCTTGAGAAACTCCATCCCACTCGTACTCGAAACGCTCGCCAAGACCTTGGAGGATCCTGAAATCATCGAGGAACCAAAAATAGAAGTGGCGGTCCTCCACGGCGAAGAGCGAGCGACCCTGCCTCACTATTCGATCGACCAAGTGATCCTGGAGTATCGCCTTCTGAGACGCGCTATTTTTGAGGTACTTGCTCCGCAGGGGTCAGTTGATGCAAGTGATGCAAGTGATGCGATTGATGCGATTGATGCACGCGCCAGAAACGCGATTATCGACATGATCGAAGTCGGCATTGCAAAAGCGGCGGCGGCTTTTACTCATTATCAATTTCGGCTCCGCGAACGGTTTATTTCAACCTTAGCCCACGATTTACGAACGCCCATCGCTGGTGCAAAGTCCTGTGGACAGCTGATGTTAAGGCAACCCGAAAACATAGAGGCCACGCAAAGATTATCGGCGAGGGTAGTGGATGCGATGACTCGTACCAACCGCATGATTGAGGACCTCTTGGATTCAAATCTCGTACGCACCGGCGGAACTTTGCCCCTGCAGATTGAGCAAAATGATTTGCGGGGCATTATCAAGACGACCTTAGAAGAGGCCACGACCGCGGTGGGCGATCATTTCAAATATGAGGCAGGAGACATTCCCATTATCGGGTATTGGGATATTCGGTATTTGAAAAGAGCGGTTGAGAACGTAGCACTCAATGCGGTTAAATACGGCGATTCAGCTCGTCCCATAACCGTTAGCGTCGCAAGAGCGGGGCAGGATGTCGCAATAGCCATCCATAATTACGGAGAGCCGATCTCTCATTTTGATCAAGAAGCCTTATTTGATCCTTTTCAGCGCGGCCCAAAGGCGAACCATTCTGACAAACGGGGTTGGGGCATCGGATTATCTTTGGTCAAAGGGGTTTGCGAAGCTCACGGAGGCAGGGTGAGCGTTGAGTCTCATGAACAAAGCGGAACGACCTTCACCTTGACGATCCCCCTTGATGCCCGGGCCGCATTCGCAAAGGCGGCATAGAGTCTGAAGGGAGCCACCTCTCCGTATACAAATGTCTAAAACGCAGCAAGATCCTACTTGTGCCCGATTGCAATCTTGCTTTATGCTTCAATTCTTCATGAGGGCCACGGCAGTCTGGGTGGGTGTGATGCCTTTGGTTATCTATGGAGTCAAAAATAAATGAAGCATGAAAATAAACTTAAGGGCGTGTCCGAAACTCTGCTCATTCCACTTGTCGGGCGGGCCTTGGGGTCCAAATACTATCCCGAGCTAGGCTTTTCTGACCCACTTGCCACTGAATTTTTGGAGGCGATTGATTTTGATCCGAGCCGCCTTCTAAAATCAAAGCAGGTCGTGGCAGGCGGCGCGATTCGGGCAAAATTATACGATGCGGTTGCGCGCGAATTCTTTAAAAAATATCCAGACGGCACCGGGGTGAGTATTGGTGCCGGATTATGCACCCGTTTTCATCGCATCGATAATGGCAGGATGAAGTGGATTGATCTTGATTTGCCAGAGGTCATTGAATTGAAGCGCAAGCTTCTTTCCGAAACGGATCGTTATCGGATGATCGCAAAGTCTCTTTTGGATTTTTCCTGGATGCAAGACGTGATGGAGGTAGGGGCGGCAACTCCCGCAAGCCCCGTACTCTTGATCAGTGAAGGGGTTTTTATTTATTTTCACGCCGACCAGATCAAAGAGCTCATCGTCCGCGCCGCCGACGTTTTTCCCGCCAATTCAGAACTCCTGTTTGATTATTGTCATCCCCTTGTCGCGCGCAACTCTCGAAGGGTGACTCCTGTTAAAAACAAGGGCGCGTCTTTTCGATGGATCATCCATTCACCCAAAGAGATCCAAGCGTGGGACAATCGTTTCAATTTTGTGAAAACGATCTCAATCACTGAACACATTGCAGGAGCGGTCGGGGCTGTGGCAAAGACTTTTCGATGGGTCACTGGAAAACAGCTCTACGCGTTTGCGCATTTCAGGAAAATCAAATAACTTCGAGAAAAATCCGTTTACTGTGCTTTTGTTTTCTCCCTGATCATGGCTTCTATGCAAGCGAGATCCAGCCCGGGGGCCTCACAAACTTGCTTGTGGCAAATCTGCATTTTTCCTTCGGTCTGAGCTTGATTGGGTTTTTGAAATACATGCCCATGCTGACAGAGCTCCGATGCCGCCCCACCCGATATCGTTATAGGTCCCATGAGCCAAAGCAGGTGCGCGGTCCAGAATTCCCCACAACCGGTAGGTGATTTTTGCGCCTGAAGGGCGAGGGCTTGAAAGTGGTGCTCTAAGCCTGAGGCGCCAGGGGTTTCTCCATTGAATAACTCATTCAAAGCAGTCCGAGCTTGCAGCAATACAGACGTCCCCGAGGGGATCGCGTGATCAAAGAAGGATCTTGGCCGGACGATCAGGTCTTGGTCCTTCTTGCTTAAGAAAAAGCCTGCCCCTTCGGGGTCTTCAAAAAGGGCTTCGGCCTCGCGCGTCCAGATCTCGGCGTGCTTGAGGTAGTGCGCGCACGACGCGGGGTCGAGTGAAAATCGCGCAAGATCAAGTGCCGCGTGAGCCATGAATGCATAGTCATCTAAGAACCGCGCTTTTGAAAAACTCGCAAGGCAGGCGGCAAACGCGCGCTCTGCCGTTTTTCTCGCGCTTAGTGCCAGTACAGGATCGTTGAGGGTCCGCGCGGCTTGAGCCGCCCAGGCAAGGGCACTGATGGCGAGCCCGTTCCATGACAAGAGCATCTTCGTGTCTGTTTGGGGCGGCGTTCTCAGGGCGCGTGCCTTGAGGAGTTTCTCTAGAACACCGCCTATCCAGTTTGCTTGGTCCGAACTCAGGGGGGCTTGAGGCAGGTTTTTGGAAAGAACCGTTTTGGATTCCTCAAAGTTGCCCTCGTCGTTCACTTGAAAAAACTCACCGGCCTTTTTTGCGTCCTCCACTCCCAGCACCTCGATGAGTGATTGCGAGTCCCAAACATAATAGCTGCCTTCACCTTCGTTGGAGTCGGCATCGAGGGAACAAAAAAAGGCGCCGCTCGGAGAGAGCAGGTCTCTTGATAAGAATTCGACTGTATCCCTTACCACTGCGCCGTAGTGCGGCCTTTGGGCGGGAGTGAGGAGCGTGGTGCCTGAGACAACGACCTCGGAGTACAGCGCGAGCAAGAGGGCATTGTCGTAGAGCATTTTTTCAAAGTGCGGAACGCTCCACTTTTCATCCACGCAGTAGCGGTGAAAGCCCCCGCCGATTTGGTCATGAATGCCTCCGCAAGCCATTTTATCTAGAGTTCGAGTGACGGCATCCAGCAGTTCCTTGGAGTGAGACGCAAGCCCCGCTCGCCAAAGAAACTTCAGATGGGGCACTTGCGGAAACTTGGGAGCACCCTTAAATCCGCCGTTTTCCCAGTCAAAGTACTTCAGGCTTTCGTGAGCAAGTGCCAGAGTGTTTGTGAGGGCGGAGTGGGGCGCATCCAGAATTTCCTTTTTTGAAGCAGGTTCGCCCCCATTCTCCGATGAAAAAATATAATGATTGAGCCTCTCGGCATTCTCTTGAATCGAGGAGGCGTCTTCTTTGAAAGCGATGGCCAGCGCTTCCAAGACCCGTGGAAAGCCCGGGCGGCCATAGCGATCTTCTGGCGGAAAATAAGTGCCTCCGTAAAAAGGTTTGAGATCCGGCGTAAGGAAAACAGTCAGGGGCCAGCCGCCTCCGTGGGTCATGGCTTGGGCAACGTGCTGATAGATCTGATCCAGATCGGGGCGCTCTTCACGATCGACCTTGATGTTGATAAAATTCTCGTTCATGAGTTTTGCAATCGCGGCATTTTCAAAGCATTCATGGGCCATGACGTGGCACCAATGGCAGGCGGAGTAGCCGACGCTCAACAAAATAGGTTTGTTCTGAGACTTTGCGCGATTCAGCGCTTCTTCTCCCCAAGGAAACCAATCGACCGGATTCGTTTGGTGTTGAAGAAGGTAGGGACTCTTTTCTAGGGATAACCGATTCGGTTTCATCACTCTAGCATCGTTTCAATTGAGGGTTTTAGGGATGGAGATTTTGACACAACTGGGTTGCGCCGCCTTGAATTCCGTCTAAAGGCCCAGAGTAAATTCCAATTCAGCCTGCAAAATCTCGCCTGTGAACATTTGACTCAAATCGCGAAACACGATGCTCCCACACGCGGGGGCATCCGGGACCCAAAGCGCGGTGGGCAATGGAATTTCTTCTTCGCCCTTGAAAAATTCATGAAGACGTCCCTGCGTGTCGGCCCAACCGATTTGAAGGTCGTCCGAAAAAAGGTGGTCAATCTTCTGATGGAGGACCACTTTTTCCACACGCTGGCCTTTTTGAAGGGCGAGGCAATAGGGGAGTTTTACCCAAGGTCCAGGGGCGGGCTTGCTCCCGTCAGGGATTTTTAGCGTTCCCCGCTGGGCAAGCAAGTTGATTTTCTGAGTGGTTTTTGGGCCGCTAGAATTAGAACTCGCGTGATCTGCAGGCTGGCAGTTTGAGGCGCCCTGTTCTGGCCAGAGTCCATGTTCCGAAAAAATCGCAGCAGCACTGCAGTTTAGGCGGGGCAAAGTGAGTTGCACGCCTTGAGCAGATACCGTTTCAACGGCCGAGCTCCCTGCTGATTCTAAATCGCTCAAGCCACTGATGCCATGATAAGCGAGCAGGGACTTGAGATACAGGTGAAGCGAAGTGAGGGTTCCCTTTGCGGGCCCCAGTTCGGAGCGAAGTTCTTGACTGAGTTCCCACCAGGCGGTGGAGTAGGTTTCGCCGCCCGTATAAGTGCCGCGATAATCCCTGGGAAAAACTCTCTTTTGCGAGAGATCGCGTAACCAGGTCATCTGACGATCCATCCAAAATCCTAAACCGATTTTGTTATCTTGGGTGAGGTGTGAAGCAAAGGTGTCGGCCAAGCCTTCGGCAAGGCGGTCATCAAGGGGCTGAAGGGATTTGCGATAGTTGATTAGCTTCTGGCCTACGCCGTGGCCGTACTCGTGGTAAATGAGATCAGCCACGTGAGAAGCGGGTCGGCAGCGATTGTTGCCTTGATGGAAAACCAGTTTTGCGCCATCCCAGCCCGCATTGCAGCCTTCATCAAAATCCACATCACAGGTGACTTGCGTGAAAAACCAAGGAGGAGTGTTGTTGGCTTCAAGAGCCGAGAGCGTGGTAGCGCGGGCGCGCTCTAAATGGGCGCGACACATGCGAGCACCCAAGGGTGCGTCCTGGTCGGTAAAAGAGATTTCACCGCCGCGGGCGATCTCAGCTTCAGACAGGGTCTTAGAATATTCTTCGTTGAGCCTCACAATTCGAAAATATTTAGAGTTAAGCGAGATCTTGACCGAGCCTTTGGCGTTGCGCAGATCCAGCTCGCCCTTGGAGTTGCCTTCGAAGCGATTGCCGGCTTGGTCTTCTGCCAGCGTGTAGGGGAGTGGCATTCTCACCAACGGGGCTCCCTGCGTGGGTGCGCGCGAATAGACAAGGGTGGAGAGTTTCAAAAATCCTGGTCCAGCGTTGGCTTGATTTTGCCAAAGTGCAAAGGGGGAGAAGGTCAGGATTGCGGCGGCGAGGGCGAGGAGTCGTGTCTTGGAGGGGTAGCGCATAAGTGGGGTGTTTTTATAATAAATGACGCAACATGTCAAGCGGGTCTGGTGTTGGAAGAGTTTTGGTGGTAAGACTCGAATATGACTAAGCTTAATCGTGAGACCCGTCGCCTGGTGGTTCGCTGCTTAAAACCTACGGATTACCTTACTTGGCAAGCGGCCCACTCCTCGATGATTGAACCTCGAAACAAGTGGGACAAGAAGAATCGAAGTGCGCAGGAGCTCTCCCGTTCACATTTTCGTAAAATTCTTCACTCGCACAAAAAACAGCGCGACGAGGATCGGTTTTTTGTGTTGGGTGTTTTCCACAAAAAGTCGCACGAACTTTTGGGCAATGTCGGGCTGATGGATTTGCAGCGTGGAATTTCACAGAGCGCCTATTTGGGCTACACGATTTTCAATCGACATTGGGGCAAGGGATACGGAAAAGAGAGTGTGCTTGCTGCAATTGATATCGCCTTTAAAGATTTAGGTCTTCATCGTATTGAAGCCGGCATTGAGCCCACAAACCGTCGATCTATTTTTCTTGCACGTTCACTGGGGCTTCGTAAGGAGGGCCTCAAGAAACGGGCGATTTTTGTGAGCACAAGAAATAGATGGGTGGATCTTTTGAGTTACAGCGCGACCTGCGAAGATTTTGGAATCAAGTGGAAGGGAAAAACTCAAACACGGCCACACTAAAGCTTAACACGAATTGCCCTCGATCGCTACGGTTTTTTCACTTTGCAGGGGGTCGCTGGCGCACATTATTTTTGCACGGAATTTGAGTAAAAATTTCGACAAAAAAGGATAAAAGTCAGGTGTGTTTTTGTGTTTAACTGCGCAGGCGAGGAGTATTGTCCATCCCATGGAGGTTTCAACATGATGCACATTTTGAATCGAAACCATCTCCTCGATCCCAATGAAATCCGTGGGGAGATTCGAGTCATTGTTGAAAAATATCACTCTGACCGCACGCAGCTTTTAGCGATTTTGCGGGAGTGTCAGGAGCGCTGGCGTCACCTGCCTGCCTTGATGATTACCATCATTGCCGATGAGATGGACCTTCCTCGAGTGCATGTGGACGGGGTTGCGACATTTTATCATTTTCTCTCTCGCGCTCATCGCGGCAATTATACGGTTTACGTCAATCGCAGTGCGACTGCTGAAATGGCGGGCGCCGCGGCGATCATGAAGGCTTTTGAAAAAGAGGTGGGCGTCCCGTTTGGTCAAACCACTGCGGATCAGCAGATTGGTCTAAGAACGACGTCCTGCATTGGGATGTGTGATCAGGAGCCGGCGGTTTTGATCAATGAGGTTGTTTTTACGAGAATGACCCCTGCGCGCGTGAAGAAGCTGGTAAAAGCGATGCGGGCCGATGTTCCCATTCATGAGATGCTCGGCAAACTCGGAGAAGGCAGAAACGGCTCGCGCGCGATCCACTCCGAGGTCGTGAATAATATTCGACACAAAGGGCCGGTTTTTTTCACGGAGTATTTTCCAGGCTCAGCGCTGAAGCAAGCGATGGAAGTGGGTTCCTTGGATGTCATCGAACAGATCAAAGCCTCTGGCTTAAGAGGACGGGGTGGCGCAGGGTTTCCGACCGGGCAAAAATGGGGCTTTTGTCGCGCGGCCGAGGCTGACACTCGTTATGTCATGTGCAACGCGGATGAGGGCGAACCCGGAACGTTTAAGGATCGGGTGCTGCTCACCGAAATGCCGGAACTCATCTTTGAAGGAATGGCTGTTGCCGGTTACGCCATTGAAGCCAAGGAAGGGATTCTTTATCTTCGTGGCGAGTATGCCTATTTAAAAGAGCATCTGGAGCATGTCCTGACTCAAATGCGCTCCCGCCACTTGCTCGGCCGCAGGATTCTTGGAACCCGGTTTAGTTTTGATATTCAGATTAAGATGGGCGCGGGCGCCTATATCTGCGGCGAAGAATCAGCGTTGATCGAATCCGCCGAGGGTAAGCGCGGCCAACCTCGCAATCGTCCGCCTTTTCCCGTGACATCGGGCTATTTACGGCGACCGACCATTGTGAATAACGTGGAAACGTTCGGATGTGCCGCCAAGATCGTCTTAAATGGCGCCGAATGGTTTCGAAAAATGGGCACGTCGGCTTCAGCCGGCGTAAAGCTGCTGAGCATTGCGGGAGATTGTGCAAAGCCGGGTATTTACGAGATTGAATGGGGCAAATCGGTGCGCGAAGTTCTGGAGCTGTGCGGTGCTGAAAACGTGCTGGCCGTTCAGGTGGGCGGGCCTTCGGGGCAGTGTATTTCGGAGCGGGAGTTTGATCGAAAACTCTGCTTTTCGGATCTCGGGACCGGAGGCGCGTTTACTGTCTTTAGTAAAAAGCGAGACATTTTGTCGATTGTTCATAACTTCATGGAGTTTTTCAAAGACGAAAGTTGTGGATTCTGCGTTCCCTGTCGAGCGGGTAACACTCTTTTGTTAAAGGCCTTGGAGAAGATCATGGTGGGCAACGGCACCCATGCGGACATTGAGGGGATTAAGTCACTGGGGCAAATGGTGAAGACCGCGTCTCGTTGTGGACTGGGCCAAACCTCACCGCATCCTTTGCTTACAAGCATTCAAAATTTTTTCGAAGTGTATCGAGACAAAGTTCGCAATGACGTGGATTATTTGTCGCAGTTTGATCTTCGTTTTGCGGTGATTGATTCTTGCGTTGCCGCGAATCGAAAACCCAATCTTGAGCTGGAGGGGCGGGATGAACGGGATGTGAAGGAGGTGAGCGATGGAACAGGGTCATGTTAATCTCACGATTGATGGAAAAGAGATTCTCGCTAAAGATGGCCAGACCATCGTGCAGGCGGCGCGCGACAATGGGATCTTTGTGCCGACGCTTTGTGATTTTCGAAGCTTGAATCCTGCAGGGACCTGTCGCATCTGCACCGTCAAAGTGGCGGGGCGTTTTGTCCCGAGCTGTACGACGCCCGTGTCCTACGGCATGGTCGTGGAAAACGAAACTGCGGAGCTGACCGATCTCAGGCGCGCGCTCATCGAAATGCTCTTTGTCGAAGGCAATCACATGTGTCCGAGTTGCGAGAAGAGCGGCAACTGTGAGCTGCAGGCTTTGGCGCATCGGTATCGAATCGTGGTGCCACGTTTTCCGTTTCTTTTTCCGGTTCAAAAAGTGGAGGCGCGCCTCCAGCATCTCTTTATCGAGCACAAGCGCTGTATTCAGTGCTTGCGTTGCGTGCGGGGTGTGAAGGCAAAAGACGGACATGATATTTTTGGCTTTATTCGACGAGGCAGTGACGTTCGAATTGCTCTGGATGTGAATGACCCCGATGCGGTATCAGAAGAGACGGCAAAGAAGGCGATGGAGATTTGTCCCGTCGGCGCTCTCATCCAAAAGCGAGTGGGCTTCAAGGTGCCTATTGGCCAGCGAAAATTTGATCGAAAACCCGAGGGGAGTCCCTCATGAGTGGCCAAAGGAGTAATAAGAAAATCATATTGGCCACGACTTCTTTGGCCGGATGTTTTGGCTGTCACATGTCACTGCTGGATATTGATGAGCGAATCCTGAAGCTGGTTGAGGTTGTGGAGTTCGATAAATCCCCCATCGACGATATTAAAGAGTTTTCCCGGATGTGCGATGTGGGCCTCGTTGAAGGAGGCTGTTGTAACAGCGAAAATGTGCGCGTGCTTCGGGATTTCAGAAGGCATTGCAAGATTCTGATTTCCGTCGGGGCGTGCGCGATCACGGGCGGGCTGCCGGCGATGCGCAACGGAATTCCGGTGAGTGAGCTTTTTGAAGCGGCCTTTCCGGCGGGCTCCATTCCAAATGATGAGGAGATACCGATGCTGCTTGATCGCGTCTATCCTTGTCACGAAATCGTTAAAATCGACGGGTTTCTTCCGGGCTGCCCCCCTCGGGCGGATCTTCTGTGGGAAGCGTTGAACTTGTTGGTTGCGGGGAAAAGTCTCAGTGAACTCTCTTTTGAAAACGTGAGGTATGATTAAATTATGCCAAGTGTAAAAAGTGGGACGAGGAAAATAACGATCGAGCCCGTCACGCGCGTTGAAGGCCATGGCAAGGTCACGATCAAATTGGATGAGAACAACAAAGTCATTCAGAGTCGTTTTCACATCGTGGAGTTTCGCGGCTTCGAGCGTTTCATTCAAGGGCGGCCCTATTGGGAAGCGCCCGTTCTAGTCCAGCGTCTTTGCGGCATTTGTCCCGTGAGTCACCACCTTTGTGCTTCTAAAGCCATGGATGTGATCGTAGGCGTTCCCTCGGATTCGCTGACACCAACGGCTGATAAAATGCGGCGCCTGATGCATTATGGCCAGTTTTTCCAGTCGCATGTTTTGCATTTTTTCCACTTGGCTTCACCCGACCTTCTTTTTGGCGTGAATTCGGATCCGCTTAAGCGCAATATCATCGGGGTCATTCAAGCGTTTCCGGAGATCGCAAAAAAAGCAGTGCTCATGCGCAAGTTCGGGCAAGAAGTGATTCATCTGACGGCCGGTAAGAAGATTCACGGGACAGGCGCGATCCCAGGTGGCGTGAATAAGCATCTGACCTCTGCCGAGCGCGACGAGCTTCTGGTGGGGACGCCAGAGCTCAATGCCGATATCATGGTGGCTTGGATTCAAGAGGGGCTCGCCCTTTTCAAAGATTATCATTTGAAGAACAAAGAGTTCATTGATGGATTTGCGGCTTTTCCGTCTAATTATATGAGTTTGGTCCGAAAAGATGGGGCTTTGGATTTGTATCACGGCGTCTTGCGCGCCGTGGATCCCGAAGGCAAGAAGATCTTTGATCAGGTGGATTATCAAAATTATGCGGATTATATTTCAGAGGAGGTCCGCAGCTGGACTTACATGAAGTTTCCCTATTTTCAGTCCCTGGGCATGGAAAAGGGCTGGTATCGAGTGGGGCCTCTGGCTCGCCTTAATACCTGTGATTTTATTCCGACCCCTTTGGCGCAGAAGGAGTTCGAGCAATACAAGGCCTATTCAAAGGGCAAGCCTAGTGGTTCGTCGATGCACATGCATTGGGCGCGTCTCATCGAAGCCCTGCATGCCGCAGAAAAGATTCGTGAGCTTTTGAATGATCCGGATCTGATATCAGGGGAGCTAGTGAAAACGGGCGTGCGAATGGGCGAAGGGGTGGGGCTTCTTGAGGCGCCTCGCGGAACTCTTTTTCACCACTACCGAGTGGATCCCAATGACCAGATCACGATGTGCAATCTCATTGTGTCAACCACGAGTAACAACGAGGGGATGAATCGCGCGGTTTCCTGGGTGGCTGAAAATGTGATCAGCGGACAGCGAGAAATTCCGGAGGGGATGCTCAATCAGGTTGAAGTTGCTATTCGCGCTTATGATCCGTGCTTAAGTTGCGCAACTCATGCGGTGGGGCAGATGCCGCTTGAAGTGGTCTTGGAAGATCGGGACGGGATGGTTTTGGATCGCAAGGTGAAAAACTCGAATGGGTGAAGAAGCCACGCAAGCCGCGCTTCAGCCCCCCAGGCAAGGGGAGCGAGTCCTGTTTTATGGAATCGGCAATCCGGGTCGACAAGATGACGCCCTTGGGGTTTGTTTTATCGAAGAGCTGCAGAAAAGCGCGACGGCTTCGAAGGCCGAATTTGATTCCAATTATCAATTGAACGTCGAGGATGCCCTGCTGATCTCTGAATATGACGTTGTCGTGTTTGTCGATGCGAGTGTTGAAAAGGGACTGCAAGGTCCTTGCAAGATAAGTCGAGTGGAGCCCCTGGACGAGGTTTCTTTTTCGTCCCACGAGATGAGTGTGGGAGGGGTGCTGGGGCTCTGCCACCAGCTTTATGGCCGTAAGCCACGGACCTTCTTGATCGCTATCCCAGGATTTGAGTGGGGGCTTTGCGAAGGGCTCTCCGAGGGCGCCCGAAGGAATCTTGCTCAGGCTCTGGAGCAGGTTTCAAAGTGGCTCGGCGTTCTATGAAGTTTTCGTCACTTTTATGTTTGAAGTACCTTTTGCGCTAATAAGTGATTAAATGTCCTACTATGACTCCAGATCAAATCAAGCAGCGAATTCAAGCCTTCAAAGAGGGGACTCAAGCTCAGGTTCGGGACCTTACCGGGACTCAGGATCATATCGAAGCCGTTGTGGTATCTGAAGCCTTCGAGGGGGTTTCAAAGGTGGCACAGCATAAGATGATTATGGCCCTTTTTACCGAAGAAATGACCTCGGGCGAAGTTCACGCGCTATCGCTTCGGACCTATACCCCCGAACAATTCAAAAAATATTCAGAAACATTTTCCTCAAACCCCGTACCCTGCATTCATTAAGATAGCCTCAAGCCGGCTATGAAAGGATTTTAGTCATGTCCCATCCCCTGATCGACATCATCAAGGAAACGATTCATTCGAGTCCTGTTGTTATTTTTATGAAAGGGACGCCAGATGCTCCCCAGTGTGGTTTTTCCATGCGTGCGGCCGATGTGTTGAAGCAGGCCGGGGCAACCGAATTAAGAGCCATTGACGTTTTATCGGATGATTCGCTTTGGGAGGCGCTTGAGGAGCACACCCAGTGGCCAACGGTCCCCCAGGTGTTTATCCGCGGCGAATTTGTCGGCGGTTGTGATATTCTCTCTGAAATGCATGAGACGGGTGAGCTTGAAAAGTTGATTGCCCAGAATTAATTGACGCTGTGCATAGTTAAAGTGCCCGGAATTAGTTGTAAATCCCGAGTGAAGAAGTCATTTCCGTAATTGACTTTTCTAGGGGGTCAAGGCTAGATCACTGCTTTCAGGAGAATAGTATGCCATCAAGAAGAATGAAGTCCAAGACTGCTCGTAAAATCCGTCAAGCGCGCAAAGGCAAAACCCGTAAGCGCAGGGAACAGAACAAGGGAACCACCCCTAAGTTTCCGATCCATCTTGATACCTAAGCAGAATCTTTGAAATTAGAAGGTCAATCCGCAGAAGATTTCTGCGCACGATCCGATCGCCCAAAAAGAGGAGAGAGAACCATGAGCGCTAGCCTAAGCAATTACCTTTTTACTTCGGAATCCGTAACAGAAGGTCACCCAGATAAGATGGCCGACCAGATTTCTGATGCGGTCCTTGATGCGTTAATCGCGCAGGATCCTAAATCTCGGGTTGCTTGCGAAACGTTGATTACGACGGGCTTGATCGTGGTGGCCGGTGAAGTCACGACGACGGCTCAGGCTAATTATGCCGATATCGCTCGCGAGACCGTGAAGCGCATTGGCTATGATTCTTCTGACAAAGGGTTTGATTATAAAACCTGTGGCGTCATGGTGACTTTGGATCGTCAATCTCCAGATATTTCTCAAGGCGTGACGGCAGGCCAGGGCTTGCACAATAAAGAACAGGGTGCAGGCGACCAAGGCATCATGTTTGGATATGCGGTTCGCGAATCCGAAGAGCTGATGCCTTTGTCTATTGATCTTTCTCAGAAGCTTGCGCTTCGCTTGTCAAAAGTTCGCAAAGACGGAACTTTGGGTTGGCTTCGTCCCGATGGTAAAACACAAGTAACGATCGAGTATGTCGATGGCAAGCCTCGCAGAGTTGACGCTGTGGTTGTCAGTTCTCAGCACGATGAAGCTGTGACCCACAAACAGATCCAAGAAGCGTTGATTGAAGAAGTCATCAAAAAGACAATTCCTGCGCAGTATCTTGATAACAAGACCAAATTTTTTGTGAATCCTACCGGACGTTTCGTGGTGGGTGGACCGATGGGTGACTGTGGTTTGACGGGCCGAAAGATTATTGTCGATACTTACGGCGGGCACGGCGCACATGGCGGCGGAGCTTTTTCCGGAAAAGATCCGTCAAAGGTTGATCGCTCGGCCTGTTACATGGGCCGTTACATTGCCAAGAACCTTGTGGCAGCAGGTCTGGTTGATCGTTGTCTGGTGCAATTGGCCTACGCCATTGGTGTGGCTGAACCGGTCAGCGTGATGGTCAATGGTTTTGGCACTGAAAAAGTCGACTCCCACAAACTGGAAGTGGCTGCTCGTGAGATTTTCAATCTCAAGCCAGCGGGCATTATCGAATCTCTTAATTTGTTACGCCCGATTTATCTTAAAACAGCTGCTTATGGCCACTTTGGTCGTGCAGAGCCTGAATTCACCTGGGAGAAGACCGACAAGGTTTCTGCTCTTAAGTCGATCAAGTGATTAGGTCACTCTAGCGGATGCATTGGCTCTATACTGTCGTTCAAATTTTTCCTTTTTTTGCGATCCCTGCTGCGCTTGCCGCAGGCGAAGTAGGGATATTTTTTTGGCGCAAGAAGAGCAAATATCAGTATCTGTTTTGGGCTTTAACGTTCATTTTTCTGTCGTTAAGCGTCCTTTGGGGCATTAATCGGGGCGATCTTCATTCAAATGAATGGGTGAGAAACTACATTGAAGCTCCTCTTCGGGGCGAGTAGGTCTGAAGCGTGTCGAAGTGGCGCTACGTAACCCCTGAGATTCCTTCAGTAAAAAAATGTCTTATTAAATCTTAGAAAAAATTTTGACAGCCCGGCAAAACTTGCTTAGCCTTTAGGTAGGTGGCGATTCGGGTGAATCGTCAAAGAGTAACCAGAACTCCAGGATGTGGGTTAAGGGGGGAGCATTGATGCTCGCAATAAGATCGCCGTTGGTGGGTGAAAGTCCGGCAATTCAAAACGTTTTTGCAACTATTGAGAAGGTATCGCAAACCGATAGCACGGTGTTGATCACTGGAGAGAGCGGCACGGGTAAAGAACTCGTGGCGCGCGCGATCCACGATAATTCTCTGCGGGCCACTAGGCCCTTTGTGGTTGTGAACTGTGGCGCGATTCCGTCAGAACTTCTTGAAGCCGAGCTTTTTGGTCATGTAAAAGGTGCCTTCACAGGCGCCACGCAGACTCGTCAGGGTCGGTTTGAGATGGCTCATGGGGGAACGATTTTCTTGGATGAAATCGGCGATATGCCGCTTCATCTTCAAGTAAAACTTCTTCGTGTGCTTCAAACCAGGCAGTTTGAGCAAGTCGGCTCTTCACGCACTGTTGAAGTCGATGCGCGAATCATTGCAGCGACGAATCGAAACTTAGAAGAAGCCGTTGCGAAGCGTGAGTTTCGCGATGATCTCTACTATCGCTTGAATGTCATCCCAGTTCCAATCCCATCCTTGCGGGAGAGACGCACGGACATCCCGCTTCTGATCAAACATTTTGTCACTCAGTTTAATGAGCTTACCGCGCATAACGTAGAAGCTCCTTCAGGACAGATTATGGATGCGCTGATGGCGTATGACTGGCCAGGAAACATCCGCGAGCTTGAAAACCTCATGGAGCGGATGGTGATTTTAAAGGGTCAGGGCACAGTAGATTTAGCAGATTTGCCTCACCGGATTTTTCAGAAATTTGCTGAAGGTCAACCCATGGGTGATGGCGCGCTCTCAGAGTGGGAATTCCCTCGTATGGTTCTTCCTCGAATTGGCGTTGATCTGAAGGCCATTGTTGCCGCATTTGAAAACCATCTGGTTGATCAAGCTTTGGCTCGCACCAGTGGAAACAAGAATCGCGCAAGCGAACTTCTTCAGATGAATCGTACCACGCTGGTTGAGAAACTCCGTAAGCGGGGCATGATCATTCCGGTTGAAGGAAAAATGAAGAGCAATGAAGGCGGTATGTCTTCAGAGCAGAACTCTCAACTCTAGAAATTAGTTTCTTAAAAGGTCAAGGCGCCCTGGTTTTTACCTGAAATAGGCTAAGAATCAGGGCGTTTCTGCGTCCATGATCCTATTGGGTTGAAGACTTTCAATAAATCGGGAGTAAAGACTCTCGTTTTCAGAAAAACTCTGAGGCCTGGAAACAAGCATCACATCAAAGAAGCATTTGTCCTTTTTAAATACAAGGGCTCGGAGCTTCATGCGCTCGCCAGCGAGGGTTCCTTGGAGAGTGGTTTCGAGAACGGGCACACCAAAAAGTTCTCGCGAGGTTTCACTTTTCTCGCTGATATTCGTAACTTTTTTGAGCGTTTTCCTGGAAAATCCCTTGAGATCCCCTCCTGAGCCGAGAGTTCCGGCGCACACTCTATTAAGCGAAATAATGGCGGCATTATTCTTGTTTTGAAATGCGATATTTGAAGTGGAATGTATGGGCTCCAACCGCATCCAATCGGAAGCACTCTGCTGAGGTAAAGCCTTGGATAGATCTAGAAAGGGTTCCAGCGGGGGGCGTGGGCTTGGTGGTGTCTGGGGTATTTGCGCCACCGCTATTTTGGGTGACTCTTGGGGAGGCTCTATGGGTGGGGCCTTTTCGGCAGGTGGGGGCAAATGGGCACACCCTGCAACTGCCAGGGAAACCGCGAGAGACAATAGTCTGAGGCTAAAAAATGTGGGTGTTTTCATCATTACTTGCGAAGCTATACCGTCAAGGCGCCGTCGTAAACGTCGTTCTTTATGACGGTGAGCGAGCGTTCTCTGGCGGTATTACGGGGGGCGGGCAAAGAGTGCTCCATGTCGAAAAAAATGCCGCTTCAAAATTACCTAGGCGGTTCAAAGTGTTCTAGGTCTTTTCGGCCGTAGGCAAAAATTTCTTGAGGGATTTTTTTCCTGGCTGCCCGTGGCATCGGTCTTGCTTATATAGATCTGCGTAAGCGACGAGCAGGATGCTCGAAACCGGGTTTGAGGAATAAACCTTTAATGAAACGACACCAGGATGGTCTCACTCACTTAGCCTTTGGTTTTCTGATAATGACGGGGTGTCTTATTAGCCTCCTGTCGTTTGCGGGAACTCAAGATGGCGTGAGCATTCATACACTAAGATCCCATAGTCGGATCGTCTTTCAGGTTGATCAAAACGTACCTGCCACCCTCAAAAAGTCGTCCACTGGCTTTGAGCTCTTCTTTAAAGGAATTGCACTTTCGGATTTGGGAGCTCCTCAGGGCAAAGAAGAGGATTGGAAAGCCAGTTTCAAAGCACTCCCCCAAATGAAGAATGATCCTCGGATTTCCGATCTTAAGTTTTTTGAAAATAATGACGGAGTGACCGTTAAGGGAGTTTGGAAATTTCCCATGGGCACGGAAACGCTTGCAACGCCCATTATGGAGGTTTTTGATTATCGGGAAAAGAATCTCCCGCACTTTGTTCTAGATTATTGGGTTAAGCCTGGGCCGACGAAAGTATCTGTCGAGTTTTCCCAGCGCCAAAAGGCACGAGAAGAGGCTTTGCACCAAGCCGAAAAGGATGCGCAGAAGAAAGCCGTTCTACGCCAAGAGGCAGTCCGATTGAAGGCTGAAGCCGAAGATGTTCTCAGATATTGCAAACTGCCTCTCTCTGATGAGGCGGATATCTTTTTGCCCTTTCACCCGGTGCACGAAAAAGTTGAATTTACACGATGGATTTCGTTGACCACTCCGGATGAGCATTTTCCTTACTATGAACCTAAGTCCAAGGATCGGGAGGCGCAACATGTACGCCTTGCCTTGAACCTATATCGGAAGGGAAATCCCGCGCTGGCGATTCGGACCTTGGATTTTTTTGACGATGAGTTCAAAGGTTCGAACTATCGCCACGAAATGTCCTTTTTGAGGGCCAATTCACTTATCAAGCTAGGCTACCCAGAAGAATCGTATAAACTCTTGAGTCGGCTGACCGGAGACGCAAAGGGTACTGCAGTTGCGTTGCACTCCAGCATGTTCCTGGCGATTAAGCTCTTGGAAAAGGGCTCGCACCTTCAGGCCTTGGAGAGTTTTTTGTGGCTTGTGGAGCATTATCCTAAGCACCGACTCGCTTGGGTGTTCCATCTCGGGGCGGCAGAGTCCTTGTTTGCGTTGAAACAGTCTGATCGAGCATTGAAAGAATATCAGTGGATCATCGAAAACGCACCTGACCGTAAAAGTAAGAGTGAGGCCGCGTTGCGAAAGGGAGATCTCTTTTTAGATCGCTTTCAATACGAACAAGCATTAGCGGCCTATTTTCAAGGGATTCAATATTTTCCAGAGGAAGCGAAGCATTTTCCATCCATTTTCGTCAATCGTGCAGAAACTCTCTACGGGCTCGGACAATTTGATCGGGCAAAAAAGGAATTTGAACAGGTTCTCCAGCGTTTTCCCTCGTACCCTTATTCCTGGAGAGCGTCGTTTCGTTTAGGCGAGATTTCTGGACGGAGCCCGGGCGAGGCCAGTACGGAAGTCGCTCAAAAATGGTACTATGATACGATTAATCGTTTTCCTCAAAGTCCAGGGGCGACACTCGCGCGGCTGCGCTTGATTCCTTGTGGGGAACAAGGTGGTTTTGACGAGGAGACGATGGAGCGGTTCTTCTTCGAGGAAGCAGAAAAGTTCGACGGCCGCGGCGAAGTCGCGATGCGACTCTTCCCGGCTTTTCGCGGGCTTGCTCATCTTCGTGGACTCATTACGATGGGTGAAAATGAGCTGGCTGTCGACACTGGGGTTCGCGAGTTGGAAACCCATCCCAGTTCCGAGGGCCGAAGAATGATGGGCGGGCTTCTAAATCGCATTTTCAGAAAAACCGTTCTGAATTTGATCGAGGCCGGAAGGCGCTATGAAGCTTTGGCTTTTTATAATGAGAAATCCAAATCAGTTCCGACCGGTAATTTTATCTCGGAGACGGACTATCTCCTAAAACTCTCACAAACGGCATCAGACTTGGGACTTGCAGGCCTTGGTGAGGAACTGACGCGTGTTTATCAAAAAGCGCAATCCAGCGTTCAGAACTCCGGGCGCTCTCCTGCCTCGATCATGCGGACGGGGGGCGACGACATTGAATTGGGTTTTGATACCTCAGAAAAGGTGTTTACAGAGGCAAAGGCCCGTTGGATCAAAGGGGGAGAAAAAGAATCTGAGAAGATTCGAGATCTCCTGTCAAAAGTTGCCCCCGAATCCCCGTTTTCGTTTCATGCTCAAGTTATTTTGACATTGTTGGCTGAAAAAGAAGCAAAGCCTGAGGTCGCACTCTCCCATCTGCTAAAAGCCAATGTGTTGTTGCCGAAGGGGCAAAGTGATGCTCGCCTTAAATGCTGGCTCGCCTCTCTGCAAGGCCGAGTGGGTGATCGCAGCGTCGCTTTAGAGATTTATGCAGGGGTAGAGGAACTTCTTCAAAAGGAAAAACGCGTGTCGAAGGACGTGGCAAGAGATCCAGCGAAGGAAGTTGTCAAAAATGGTACTAAAGACGCGAAGCTTGTCGTAACACCTGAGAGCACTTCAGATGCGTTACTCAGTGTATTGGGGGCGCCGCCCGCACTTCAGCTTGAACAGGTCGTGGTCGCCCAAGCTGAGATCCAGGAAAAACAGGGAAAATGGGGCGATGTCGCCAGAACCTATTCTCGCGCAGTGGAGAGTGGGGTGGGCGAGAATCACTTGAGCTACAGCCTTGCTCGAGCCTTAATTAATTCTGGGGAGCCTTCGAACTACGAGAGAGCCATTAAGACACTTGAGGGGATTGTCGCTAGTAAGACGAATGATTTTTGGAAAAAGTTGGCGCAACAGACTTTGGAAAACGAAAAAAACAAGAGGAACATAAGAAGTTTCTTTTAGTGACCCGTAAAGGGGACCCATGGAGGGGGAGATAAATGACCGAGATCATTACAGCGGACCGACGGATGAAAGAAGTGATTCAATTGGCTAAGACTGTTGCGCAGAGCAAGGCAACTGTTCTCATTCAAGGAGAAAGTGGAACCGGAAAGGAACTCGTTGCGAGTCTAATTCATGAAAACAGTACACGCGCTTCTCGGCCGTTTGTTGCGATCAATTGCGCGGCAATACCTGAGAACTTGCTCGAGTCTGAACTTTTTGGCTATGAGCGCGGGGCGTTTACCGGAGCGGTGAGCAGCAAGGCCGGAAAGTTTGAATTCGCAAATGGCGGCACTCTTCTTCTAGATGAAATATCTGAGATGGATATTCGCCTTCAAGCAAAACTCTTGCGAGTGATTCAAGAGGGTGAAGTGGATCGGCTTGGCGGGCGAAAACCGATCCCTGTGGATGTGCGAATCATTGCCACAACGAATCGGAACCTGTCGGATTGTGTTCGCGAAGGGGAGTTTCGTGAAGATCTATTTTATCGGCTTAATGTCGTGAATCTGACGCTACCCCCTCTTCGGGAGCGTATGGGAGATGTGCGAATCCTTTCTGATCATTTTCGTGCGATTTCTTGTGAGAAGAACGCAAAGAATATTCAAGGATTTTCGGAGGGGGCGATTCGGCTGTTAGAGTCTCATCAATGGCCTGGAAACATTCGTGAACTTGAGAATGTGATTGCCCGAACCGTCATTACCGCAGCCGGCA
>CAIRTR010000027.1 GCA_903881565.1 Oligoflexia bacterium
TCCAAAGTTTTCATCGGTGACGATGAAGGGCCTTTTGACCCGAACCGTTCCCAAGTCGTTTTCGTTTAAATTGACAAAATCTTTGAGCCTATCCTACCTTGGAGTCGCAAGACTGGATTCAGAGAAGATGATGGAAACGAGAGGATAGATAGAATGGTGCGTTCAAAAAAAAAGAGTAAGGAAAAACTTAGCCCCGAGCAACGGGCTGGGATTCGCCTTGAAAACCAGCTTTGTTTTCCGCTTTATTCCGTCTCAAGACTCATCACCCAGGCTTATGGCCCCTTTTTGCGAAGAATGGGCATCACCTATCCGCAGTACTTAGTGCTCATGGCCCTTTGGGATTTTGAAGACGATCAAGAAGTTAAAGCCGTTAGGCAATCACCAAGCGCTGGTCACGGGTTAACGGTGGGCGAAATAGGGGAGAGGCTTTACTTGGACTCAGGGACGCTAACTCCGATTCTCCAAAAGCTTGAGGCAAGGGGCCTCGTTAAACGTGAACGCGCGAAGAATGATGATAGGCGTGTTGTGAGTCATTTGACTGCAGCGGGCAAGGGACTCAAGCTTGATGCTGCTGAGATGAGTTATCGGATGTTTTGCATCTCACAGATGAGCATGGAAGAAATTGGAGCGCTAAAGGGAGATATCAAAAAATTAATGACAAAGATCCAGGCGCATTTGTCGTAACCGTTTCAAACTGCCCCCTTACTGTGTGGATGTTGAGTGATCGGGGCAGGTAATAGCTTTTTGCGCGGTCGCCTTGAGAGCAACTTGCGCTAGTTTCCTCTGCCAGCCCGGTATTGTTTCTGATCCTGGGAGTGGAAGGCGCTCTAATTCGATGTCAGCTCTTCGTTATGATATTGAATATAGATTGCTAAGTGGAGCGCCAGTCGATCTGCGCGCTGGTCAGCTCTACGTCCATATTTCTTCACAGAAATTCCTGCAAGCATTTTGAGTGCTCAAAACTCTCCAACTCATCAAACTGAATTGCGTCAAGCTTTGTCCCACTCGCTTGGAGATCGGCAATAGTTTGCTTCAAATAATGATTGGCTTGCTCACCCAAAAATAGAAGTTTTCGGGGCACGGTTTTGCGATTAATCCGGAGCAGTCTAGCAATCCTTCTTTTGGAGACTCCTGAGCAATAGAGTTTTCTAATCGGATCATTGAGTCTCCTTTTCTTTTGGCCAAAACAGGGCGTGAGTCTGGAAGAAGAAAATGTTCGCTCACAGGTTAGGCACAAAAAGCGCGAAACTCTCTTCGAATCCGAAGACCTTCGATAGTAGCCATTTCGGACAATGCGCCCGATTCCTGGACTTGGGCTCACACCGTCAGGGGTCTTCGAATTTACTGAGCACTCACTATAAGGGCATTTGGGGTGGAAACCTGCTGAACTTCTCTCACTCATGGCTCAGGTACTTGGCAATTCCTACGCCATTTCTGAAACTTAGAAATGGCGTAGGCTCGCTTTTCCACACAACAAGGGGGCAGTTTTATCACAGTTCCACCCCAAGGGTTCAGTACCGCTCAGGGGCCAGCAACAGTCACCTGAACTCAGTTTCATTCTTGCCTTGTATCGCAGCGGCAGCTAAACTTTTTTTAGAATAATTTATGAATGAGAGAAACGGAACACAAGCCAGCATCACAGTTATGGCCATACTCGGGAGCAGTATGGCCGGTGTTTTGTTCTTTTTTTTTATTTATCCTTTGGTCGATGTACGTCTTTCACACCAGGAGCTTATCGTGCTCCACGCGATTTTCATTGGCATTTTATCAGGGCTAACCACGTATTCTTTTATCAAAGCAATGCGATACGCTAAGAACAAACAGTATGCGGAGGCCTTGGAGCGCGATATCATCCAGCGCCAAAAAGCAGAACAAGCACTCAAAGAAAAAATGTCAGAGCTGGAGATCAGCAACTCGAATTTAAAGACAACCACAGCACAGTTGGTGCAAGCGGCAAAGCTTACGACTTTGGGGGAATTTTCTGCTGGAATTTGCCATGAACTCAATCAGCCACTCAATGTCATGCGGATTATTTGTGATTCTGCGCTTCGAGAGGTCAAAAAGAACCGCTATAAACTCGAGAATGTCACTCAGGACTTTCCTGATGTGGTCGAGCAGATTATAAAAGCATCAGCGATTGTCAATCATATGCGGGCGTTTGCCCGAGGAACCGATGAGGATGCGTCTCAGCAGCTTTGCGACATCAACGACATAATCAAGGACGCCTTAAGATTTGTGGGCGCACAGTTGGGCGCGCATCAGATCGAGCTGGTCATGAACTTGGCGCCAGAATTGCCGAAGATCAGGTGTGCCGCGGTCCGCGTGGAACAGGTGATTCTAAATTTGATAAGTAACGCAAGACTTACCTTGGCAGACCATGACAGGAGCAATAGAAAAATTGAGATTAGCACTCGCATAATTGAGGGGCAATCAACCGTGGCGATTGAGGTCAGGGATAATGGCCCAGGGGTTCCTGAGAGTATACGGCACAAGATCTTTGATCCTTTTTTTACCACGCGAAAGCAAGGCGTAGGGACCGGACTGGGGCTTTCAATTGTTACAAAAATCATTGATGACCATAAAGGTAAAATCGAACTAGAGAGTAACGAAGGCGAGGGCGCCACATTTAGGGTTCTGCTCCCCATCGCTAACAGCGCCCAATGAATTGAAAAGGAACCTTTTTCATGGAAAAAATCTACAACGTCCTCTTAGCCGAAGATGACCCAGAAGCCAGAAAACACTTGCTCAAAGTCATTCAAAGGGAAGGCTTTGAGGTTAAAGCTGCTGAAAACGGCAGGATTGCGCTTGAGCTATTTGAAAAAGAGCGGCCTGAGATCATTTTAACGGATTTTAAAATGCCAGAACTTGATGGTCTGGAGTTAATTCACCAGGTAAAACTTCTGGCGCCAGATACCCAGTGCATCCTCATGACTGAGTTCGGGGAGGTGCAGACCGCTATTCGGGCAATCGAGGAGGGGGTGCTGGACTATGTCAAGAAACCCATTGACCTTGAGCAACTTGTTGTGGCGCTAGGAAGAGCCAAGGAGAAGATTGACGAAAGAATGACCATCCCCTTTTATCCCGCGGTACTGCTGGCGGAGGACGATGACACTTCCCGTGTGCGGTTAGTCCGGGTACTCGAACTCGAGAATTGGAAGGTTTTCTCGGCAAAGGATGGCGAAGAGGCCGTCAGAATCTTTGAAGAACAGAAGATCGATATTGTTTTAACCGATCTCAATATGCCAAAAAAAGCGGGGCTTGAAGCTTTGGGCGAAATGAGAAAAATCTCGACTGATTTTGAGTCGCTTATTTTGACCGGCTTTGGAGACGAATCAAACGCCGTGAATGCCCTGCGGAACGGCGCCATGGCTTTCCTGAGAAAACCGATTGACGTTGAAGAGATGTTTGCCTTGATGAATAAGGCGATCGAAAAGCTGACACTCGTGCGAGCACTAAAATACCGTTCGCGCGATGCGGAACTGGCCAAGGAAGTGATTGCGGGCTTGCGCGCAACGGCAATCCGAAAACAGATCAGCCCTTTATAGCGATCTTTTCAAAATGAGCGAGACGAGTTCAGAGGATCAACAGAAGGCTTAGTCTTCGCTGACTCCCGTATGGGTCTTGTACTCTTTGATGAGTTCGTGAATCTCGTCGAAATTGACTTCGAGATGTATGATCTCTGAGGTCCTGGGAAGTCCAAACCAAAAGCTTCTCGCACGATATTCGACGGATCGAAAGTCTGAGATTTTCGGAGCGGAATTGAATATGAATTTTTCACTTTGGTTTTTGCCCCTTGCCTTGTCACGGGCCCGAAACTGGAATTGAAAGGCACAGGCTCTTGCTGCGCAGTCTTTGTCGAAAGACACCACGAGCATGTCGTCTACGACTTCCAGGATCTGACCGCGCGCGTTCCTCGGGACCTCTTCATTGCGAAGTTTGTCGATGACCGTCTTCTCAAGATCTCCCTTGTTGATGCTGCTGTCGGCTTCGCCCAGGTATTCGGAGCGCTTAATGAGGAGTGATCGACTGAGATATACCCGCGCTTTCTTTAACCCCTCGGGCACGACTTGAATTTCGCGGAGCAAATCAGGGGACAAGTCCTCGCGAGTCCCCGCAAACGCGTGATTCGTGATCATTAGACTAAGAATCAACAATATATTCCCAAACTTCATAGATGGTTCTCCCGAGAGACAGGGTTTGCGTAACGCAGCGCAATGTAATTCGATTGAGCCCTTTTGTCTAGCAGAAAATACCGACAAAATGAAAATTTTGCTTAAAGCGGCTTAAATCCGGGAGCCCTAACAGCAGAGATATCTTTTTTTCGACATTTCCCTCACTCCGTGCAAATAATTAGCACTATGAAAATCAATTCCAGCTTTATCCGCAATTTTGCCGGCCCTGCTTTGAGCCCCGGTCTGGCGATCTCCTGCATACTCCTCTCTTGTGTGATGACAGCCTCGGGATGCTCTAAATCTAGTGCCCCAAGCGCCGGTAATAGCTATAGTTTTACCTCTGCAACCAATGTTTCGATTGCCCTCGGAGGAGCCAGTCTGCTTGAGGCGCTTCAGTACAAGGGTCTAGAGTCAGTGAGCGGGATGAGTGCGGCATCGACAGGGCCTACTCTTTGTACGAGCGTGGCTTGCATCACGCCCAGTGCACTGACCGGAAAATATTTGGGCACGGGTTTTTCGATCCAGTCGAATGGCAACGGGATGGTCGCCTATTTTGGCCAGGAAAATTGGAGTTCGATTACCGGAACGTCAACTGCCTTTGACTTTGATACCACTTCTCCCATCACTAATGCAGGCACTCTGAGTTGCTGTGGCGGCACGGGAGACCTGACTTCTGCAAATACTTATATTGAGAGCATCATCTATCTCTTTGGCTATCTAGATGCGAAGTTTACGCTCGATGTAAATGCCTACCAGGCGGGCGGCAACACTTCGATGAACGGTGTTTATACTGTTCGATTTGTCTTGGCCACCGGGGCGATCACCAATGCCTTAAGAGGGGATCTTCAGATTAAGCCACCTGGGGCAACCGAATTTTACTGGTTAGATTTAGATGGCACGACGACTTCTGGAGCTTATCAGAGCGTATCTGCAGATGCGGCTCTGGTACTTGCGTCTGCTGCGCGTCCGACCCACGTGGCAACTATGGATTCTAAAATTACCGCCTACGTTAATCCATTTAGTACAGCGTTAGGCAATCAAACTATTCCTGTTATTTACGCCCCTGTGCTGACTAGTTCAGGCACGGGTGTTTATCAAGTCACAGAGACCGAACTTAAGACTGTCGGCAAGACCTATACCTATACGTTTGATCCTAAGAATTTTGTGATGTTTCCGTCACTGACCTATACTCATCCTGACGGATCAGTGAGTGCGGCGGATCATGCCTTGCACTCGCTGTACTCGCTTAAAACCCTCTTAACCAATATTCACTTGGGAGGGTTGCCATCGAGTATCAATAGCGGTGTGGGTAATCCAGCAGGTACGAAGCTGGTTGTTACTTCTCCGTAGAGACTCTTCGCTCTATGTCGAGCGATCGGTTACCCACCGATGAGGGGCGACGGCCAAAATTAATTACACTGAAACGCCAACGTCGAACCACCGTCAGATCCAGCGCCTTCGGTACATTTTAGGTCGGTTGGAATGTTTCGTTCGATTAGGAAAAAGCACTGGTTTGTGTTCATGGAGGGCAGTGCGTACAGACAGTAGGCTTTTCCAGGTTTAGGGCTGATTGTCGGAAATGCCGGACTTGCACTCGTATACGGCATGATGAGGACGTCTGGCTGCCATGGCTTTGACGGCTGGGTCGCCCCAGAAACGATAATAGTGCTAATTTCCCGGATCGAAGAGCCGAAAAGTACTTGAGGACCTTCGCCTTATGAGCAGATCTGCCGCCAGCCTCATTTTCATCAGTTTATCCATTTTGTGTAGCGTGGCAAATGCGGAGATCGAACTCAGCACCTATTTGAGAAAGGGCGTATGTAACATATTAGCTGCCTGGTCCTGCTTTAGCGAGGAGCAA
>CAIRTR010000028.1 GCA_903881565.1 Oligoflexia bacterium
CTCGACGCGCGCATGTTTCCGTGAAATACTTTGATCCGATAGGCTGATATCCGATTCCACATCGCGACCAATGATCATTGCGTCCTGAGTAAGAAAAAAGCGATGCCCTTGTTGCACTCCTCGAATAATGATCAAGCAAGCCTCTTGCTCCTTGGCCTTTCGAAGGTCACGACTAAGAGTAGTTCCTTCACCGTGGAGCACAGTGGTCTCTTCATTTAAGCCGCTATTTGATTTTTTTTGGCCCTTATCCCGATTGGTCATTCCCACTTCCTCCTCCTTTGATTATTAGCCGAAGCCCTGTCAGATGGGGACAGCAAGGAATCTCCTAAACTCTTCGCGGTATTGCGTCACTTTTCTAAGGTAATCACTCGTTTCAAGGGGCACGACTGCCAGAAGTTCCTCATAAACCATGCGAGAGGTTGAACTCGGATGAACCCGCTTTGTTTCTATCGCCCGCATCACCCGCTCCGGCCCCCAATTATAGGAACAGGTCGCTAGAAAGTCCGTCTGTCTCCCTGAGCCCCAGACGGATTGGTACCGAGTTAACAGGAGTTGAAGATACTTCGTTCCGACCATAATGTTGCGGTCGGGATCAAAAAGAAATTCGGATGTTGGGATTAGCCTATCCCCCGTCAGCGACGTCAGCACCTCAACCCCGGCATATTGCGGCATGATTTGCATCAAGCCCAACGCTCCTACGCGGGACCGTGCTCTAGGATTGAACGAAGACTCTTGGCGTATCACAGCAAGAATCAAAGTTGGGTCGACATCAAATTGGGCAGCATACTTTTCAACGATTGGAAGATAACGCTTGGCCCGCGTTAAGACATGCCCCGCTGCCAGCGGAATTCGAACCTTGAATACCGTTCGAATCTGGCAATCCTGTCCCTCAATTGTGTCGGAGGTAATATTCTTGCGTGCATTTTCGACTGTTTTTGGGTCGATCTCAGCAGCCTCCAGAAGTTTTTCTTTTTGTGCCCGCTGTAGAAACTTATCTAACGAACTATTGGTTTTTGCCGCATTTTGAAAACTCTCAAATGAGAGCACGCCTTTTTCATAATCGATCACAATTCGAGATTGGGCATCATCGGCGTATGCCATAAAGTTCCTAATCGAATCAAAGTCTGGTTGCTCATCCCACATTTTTTGAACAAACCGATCCATCTGCTCCCACTCTTGGGAACCTTGCTGAGTGAACTCACCCCAGGTAGAATCAACGGTCGAATCGGACGCCATAACCGTTTCCCTGGTCGTCATCATACACAGTCCAATCAATAACCAAATATGCATTCGATACCTCCTGATTTTGGACTGGCTCCTGAAACACCAGTCGTTGAATTGAATTTCCCCAAATCAAACCGCAAGGCCAGACCTAAGACTGACTTCGAAAGACTCGTTGGCATTTGAAGAATTCGATAACCAAAACCTAACTGATACCCAACCTGTGCTCGCAAAGGCGCGCTTAAAGTTTGATGCTCGGTAACCACTTTAAACTGCGTGAGCGCTGCGACTAGACCCGGGGCAATAAAAATTTGATCATTACCAAACAACTTGAAGCGGACGAGATCGATATTCAACCCCAGTCCCAGGTAATGCTGAAAGGATTCGAGAAGGACATCCGAGTAGCTGATACTTCTAGCGCCCATTTCATATCGCAAAACAAAACCTACGCTCCGACCTAACCGGTGCTCAAGTGTCCCC
>CAIRTR010000029.1 GCA_903881565.1 Oligoflexia bacterium
ATCCCATCGGAGCCTATTTGGCGAAGTCGGGGCATAATGGCGTAAATAATCTTAAGGCCGACATTTTGAAAGTACCGCATCACGGAACGGATCCACGAGCGGATACGCTGGCGTCTAATGATTTTTTTGATTCCGTTGATCCTCGTATGGCATTGGTTCCCGCTCCTAGTGAGCTGTGGTTGAGTGAGCGAAGTAAGCGGGCGAGAGAGTATTTTGAGTCCAGGAAAATTAAGACGTATGTGAATGGGATTCACGGGCATGTCACGGTGACGATTGGGGCGGGTTTTTTTTCGGGCCGGTATGAGGTGAAAGGGGAGAGAGACAATTTTCGTTAAGATGGGGTCAGTGGTTAAGATGCCTTCAGATTTGAAGGTCGCGAAGGTGCATCGATTTGTGATACAATGCTATTTAAGAGGCTCTAATGGCAAAAAAACGTGTGATTAAACAAAGGCTAAACCGGAACGCTCCAAAACTTGATTGGACCATCGTTGGGCGGGTCAAAAAAGGGCGAGTAGAACTGGTCCAAGTTCCGATTGACCCAGTTCAGGTTGGGGGAACTAAGGAAAAGCTATTACAAACGATCCTGGGTCCTTCGTTTCACGGAATCGTGACGAAATCTGAGAAGAGCAAGCGCAGGTCTGGAGAAAAGAAATCTGTAGGGATGTTGAGCGATAGCACAGGACAGGTTGCTCTTAAGACTTTTCAGCTCGCAGTGCGCGAGGCAAAGCGTCGGTGAGTAGTCATAGTCCGTGGTTCATTTTAGTTGGCGGCATCAACGGCGCTGGGAAAAGTACCTTTGCTCAGGGGCGCGCTTCGATTCAATCGTTTTCGTCTGATGTCGGCGCTAATCTCGAGGTCATTAATCCTGATCTTTTTACCAAGGAAATTCAATGTCTGAATCCCAGAATTAGTTTGGCTCGGGCAAATATCCAAGCGGCGGTCGCATGTGAAACACGAGTTCGGCAAATTATCTCAGAAGGAACGCAGAGTTTTGCGATTGAAACCGTTCTGAGTACTGATAAGTATAAGAGTATCGTTGAGTCGGCTTTGGCCAACGGATATAGAGTTCAGTTTGTTTACGTTATGGTCGGGTCTGTAGAAGAGGCCATCAAGCGGGTCAAGCTCAGGGTCTCAAAAGGGGGGCATAATGTTCCAAAATCAAAAATACGCTCTCGATGGTCAAAGTCGCTCGCAAATGTGAGGTGGTTTTGGGAACACTCAACCGGGGCTTGGGTATTTTTTAATGGTGATCGAGTAAATGAACCGAAACTCATCGCTTCGCGAGATAATTCTGGGGTGACATTTGACCCCGATTCGTTGTCACTTCTTCTTCCGTAGGTGCCGTTCAAGAACAATGAGCACCTGGGCGCAGATCGCACTTCCGGCGCAATAAGCGCAAGGATTTGATCCAGTAATGATGAGTTGAAATCGCTTTGTTGAAAGGGCTATTGACGCTATAAAGCCTGATAAGTGGCGCCCCCATGGATTCAGATACAGGGGAGGTGTTTTATGAGGGTGCGCAAATTTAAGATCAAAGTGAATCGACCAGGAGAGACACCTTCGGAAACGTTTAAGAGGGACACTATTGCGGATTTTAAGCGCGTTCAGCGGGGGGGAGAAAGTAACTGATTCAGAATATGATATCGTGATTAATTTCCCCGATATTTCGTGGCTGAA
>CAIRTR010000030.1 GCA_903881565.1 Oligoflexia bacterium
CCACGGCTCTGAACACTCTTTCCCTACACGACGCTCTTCCGATCTAATTTTTCCATTTTATTTCTCCTTATTCGCTTTCGGTTAAAGGCTGTCGTTGTAAACGGTTGTTCCAGCCTCACCGGCCAGAGTCTTCTCAAAAAGATTAGTTTTCGTAATATAGGCCACTTTTCCGCCATTTTCCAAGAACTGAATCACGGCGCTGATCTTTGGCCCCATGCTTCCAGCGGGGAAAGCGTCGGGGTTTTTTTCACAAATTCCTTTTAATTCCCGAAGTGAAAGCCTTCGCAAATCAACTTGGTCAGGTTTGCGATAATTTAGTTTTGCGCCATCTTCAGCCGTGAGAATCGTGAGGCTCACGTCCATTTTCTCGCCTCGCGCCATTGCGCGCTTGCGAAGGAGCGTGCCTAAGAGAGCAGAGGCCAAGTCCTTGTCGATGACGGCTTCAACGCCTGTATATACGGGTGCGGGAGGTTGTCCAGGCTTGTGGGGGCGATCAAATTTGATTCCGTAGTTGCAGGTGTAGACTTCGCGATCACCGACGACTTCGGGCTTTACACGCACGACGGGGATTCCTCCTCCGCCTACACTGATGGGGATGATGCCTGCTTTGAGGTGGGCTTCTACGGCTTCAATTTCGACGATTTCACGAGGAATTGGGGAAGGAACCACGCGGCGCCAAATCTCGTTACCCTCTTTGTCGTTGCCGTAACATTTGACGAGCCAGCCATCGGATTTCGCACGCTTTTGTGCTTCGTCTTTGGTGAAGGGAGGGCCAATGAATTTCGAAGGGTTCTTGAAGTCAGGATCATCGCCTTCAACTACGACTTGGGTGATCGTTTCGGCCACGACGCGGTGGATTCCGCGCATGTGGAGTTCGTGTGACATTTGAGCCAACATATAACCCATCGCGCCTTGGGAGTCTGCGCCACAAATATCGAGTGGGATTGCATGCAAAATGGGTCGTGCGTATTCAGAGCGTAAAAGGATGTTTCCGACTTGGGGTCCGTTGCCGTGAGTCAGAACAAAAAGATCATCGGGGTGTTTTTCAATAATATTTGCTACGATTTTGGAAGTTTCCGCAGTGCGCTGCCATTGGAGTGCGATATCGGGATTAATCGATTTACCGGCGCTATCCTTGAGTTCCATGGGCGAAAGTTCGTTCCCACCGAATGAAAATATCCTTAAATGAGTTGACATGAGCGAGTCTCCTGACTGTAAATACAGAGCGGTTATACGCAAAAAAGTTAAGTTATAGAAAAACGCTCGAAATAAAAAGGGAGAAATCCATGTCTTTTCAAAAACAGGCTGAAAAATATCGTGACCAGTGCGCCAATTTCCTCAGAGATTTGATCGCTCTACCCAGTGTTAGTTGCGAAGAAGGCAAAGTCGCCGAACGCATTGTTCAGGAGATGAAGAAGGTCGGTTTTGATCGCGCGTGGACCGATGATTACGGTAATGTCATTGGCCAAATCGGCACTGGCCCGATCCGCGTTGTTTACGATGGTCACATCGACACCGTCGGTGTGGGCAACATCGAGAGCTGGCCTCATGATCCTTTCAAAGGCAAAGTTGAAAACGGCGTCATTTGGGGTCGTGGCGCAGCTGATAATAAAGCGGCCAGTGCTGTGCAAGTTTATGGCGCCTTGCTCTTTAAAGAAATGGGCAAGAACCTTGATCAGTTCTCAATCTTCGTCGTGGGCTCTGTTCAAGAAGAAGATTGTGACGGCCTCGGGCTTCGTTACGCGCTTGAACACTC
>CAIRTR010000031.1 GCA_903881565.1 Oligoflexia bacterium
CTACGTACCAACCACGGCCGCAGCCACAACCTCAGCCGCAGCCTACGTACCAACCACGGCCGCAGCCACAACCTCAGCCGCAGCCTACGTATCAACCACGGCCGCAGCCACAACCTCAGCCGCAGCCTCGCCCAGCGCCAGGTAACGGCGGTGGTGGAAACGGAGATCCTAACCGTCCACGACCAAGAGGATAATAGTTAGTAAGAATTGATTTTCGAATTAAACCTGAGGGGCGGGAATGATTCGGAGATCAACAATGGGGGAGCGTTCAGGCCCGGGCCGTCACCCGCAATGAACCTCCCCCAACACTTTTTTAATGACAGCGCTGAACTGACGGAAATCAAAAACACTGCTATACCCCGCCAAAATGGTCCGATCTCTAAAACATTTTCCAGAAATTCTCGGCGAGAGCTGTCGGGGACGCCCATCGCTGGGCTCGGGTCGCTTTGGGTTGAATCCTATTCTTTCCGCTACCCTCGAGCCGAGCGGACGCTATCCGGAGGCTTTTCTTGCTCCCTCCCTTCATCCGACATTTCTGATACAGGTCGTCCGCCATTTTCAAGATTTGATAAATGTAGAAGACCAGCAGATTCAAAATGGAACAGTTGATGAAAAAGTTGAACGATAAATTCTTCTCGCCCTGCCCGTAATTGTGTTCGACGTGATACCCCTGGTTTTTGAGGGCATTAAAGCATTCATTTTCTATCTTCCAACGGCAACGTCCGCCCCAAAATCCATGCACCAGCTGTTACGATAAGTCACTTTCTGGGTGCCGTTTCTTTGCGGAACGATCAAGGGGTACTCAAAATAATTTGAGCCATTTCATCAATGGGCGGACTTGACGTTGCCGTTGACCGGGACTTTATTGATCCACGCAAAAACCTGAGTTCGGCCCTTCTCATCGATGAATGAGACGGGGCGCCAGCAGGTTTGGACTTTCGCGAGCGATCCTGAAAATACATCATCGCAAGCCCGCTCATCACGAATTCATGAATTTATCCTTGCAATGACTTTGCCCGTGACTTATATGCATCTCAGATGTCCGCTGACCACCCAAAAAAGAAAAGCTCCAAGCCCAAAGCTCCAAGAGCTCCAAGAGCTCCAAGAGCTTCAAGAACTCCAAGAGCTTCAAGAACTCCAAGGTCCACCCAGCTCTTACTGCCGCTTGCCGGCATAAAGACCGGAAAAGCCGCCCAAGAACATGGCGGAGAAACGCACGCAAAATCGGGCCGACGTAAAACCGCGCGCCCTTTTGATCCCGGCAAACCCCTGCACATCACGATGCGCTCATCACTGGCGACCCAGGAGCGCTCCATGCTGCACCCTAAACGCGCCCGCATTATCAAAAACATCGTCTATGCTGCCGGCAAACGACAGGGAATCGAGATAAAGAAATATGTGTGCGTGGGAAACCATTTGCATATCCTGCTTCAGACCAAAGCTCGGCGTATGATCCAAGCCCGGCCGGCACTGCGGGCCTTCTTGCGAGAGGTGGGCGGGCTCGTCGCGCGTGTGGTGACAGGCGCTGAAAAAGGGCGACCCTTGAACCCATCAACAAAGACGGCCACACAGAAGACTCAAGAAAAACAGCGATTCTGGGATTACCTCGCTTGGTCACGCATTGTGACTTGCTTACTATTACCCACAGATTTTGAACCGATTTGCCGATGCACATCCTGCCGAGAGGTCAAAAAGGCGTTTCCACCCGCGCCAAATGGTTATGATCCC
>CAIRTR010000032.1 GCA_903881565.1 Oligoflexia bacterium
GATAGGCTGCCACCCGGATGGCCCGATTTGGCCTCCGTGATCATATCGAGGATTAGGATTCTCATTTCATCGGCGAGCGTTGCGAGTTGTTCTGGCGTTTGCATCCTTCCTTGATCGCACAGCTTGGGGAGATAAAAAAGCCCGTTACGATGGCGCAATGCAGCGCTCATAATGTTTCCGGCCGCTTATGGTTATTGCTGAGCCGTGTGATGAGGGGTAGATTTAGAGTAATATGCCGCGAAAATGGTGGGTGCTGATTTCAGTGGCCTGCGGTACTTTTATGGCCACCTTGGACTCGAGCATTGTGAATATTGCTCTCCCGACGCTTACCCAGGAGCTGGGTGTTGATTTGCCTCACGTGAAGTGGGTCGTCATCATTTATCTTCTGGTCGTCACCTGTCTGCTGCTTCCCTTCGGCCGGATCTCTGATCAATTTGGACGCAAGCGCGTTTTCCAGTTAGGATTTTTCTTCTTCACGGTTGGGTCTATTTTTTGTGGAATGTCATCCACGTTGAATGGACTTGTTCTCTCACGCGCCTTTCAAGCCTTGGGGGCCGCCATGCTTATGGCCAACGGGCCGGCTATTATTACCGCCTGTTTTCCTTCGCAAGAAAGAGGAACGGCTCTGGGTACGATGGGAATGGTCGTGAGCGCGGGCTTGATCTCGGGCCCCAGCATTGGCGGGCTTTTGATTGGTCATTGGGGCTGGCCCAGTATTTTTTTAGTCAATGTTCCCATTGGTTTCATCGGGATTTTTTTGGTGCAGATTTTTGTCGATGCAAATGTAGCGGGTCAGCCGCTCGGGCGATCACCCCGCGCGCCGTTTGATTGGACAGGCGCCATTTTACAGATGATCCTTTTGATTTCATTTATCATTCTATTTGATCCCCCTAGCCTCTCGATCGCGGGGAGCTTGCCTTTTACGTTGCCGCGCCCCGTGTTGGGTACTCTTGTGCTGGTGCTTGGAATCTTATTCTTCAAGGTTGAAAAGCGCGCGGCGGCGCCACTTTTTGATCTTACCCTTCTTAAAGTGAGATCTTTTTGGGCCGGGAATCTTGCAAGTTTTCTCACGTTTGTTTCTTTTTCGTCTGTGTCAGTGTTAATGCCCTTTTTTCTGCAGCACGTTTTGCATTTCAGTCCAAAGCTCACGGGCGGCTTTATGACGGCCGTTCCCCTGATGATTTTCGTTGTCGCGCCTATCAGCGGTCGCCTTTCAGATCGGATGGGGAGTCGGGGTTTGAGTGTCGTGGGTGCTTGCATTGGAGCGTTGAGTATTTTCGGAATGGCGGGCCTTTTCGGGGATGGAATTACGGAGCATGTGAGTCGCGCCGGAATCATCATCGGCCTGTGTTCAGTGGGGATAGCGACCGGCTTGTTTCAATCGCCTAACAATAGTTCGATCATGGGTTCTGTGCCCTTGTCCAAGCTTGGAGTGGCGTCCGCACTGCTTGCGACGATTCGCAATTTAGGGCTTGTGACGGGGACGGGGCTTGCGACAAGCTTGTTTTCTTGGCAAATGCAGGTGACTGGAAATTTCGTAACGTCGTTGCACTTCGCTCTTTTTATCGCCGGAGGGCTGGGCGCAGGTGCGATGATGGCTTCATTGGGGAAGCGTAAAGAAGGAGTGATTCGTGGGAAAACGCCGGAAAAAGGATGAAGATCTCACCCCCCAAGAAGCCATTGCGGCCGCTAAAAAAGAGTTAGCGCCTTATTGGTTCAATTCTTCGCCGCTTTATGCTGCGATCAAAACTGCGAATGGGCCGACCGTTTTTCCACTTACCAATGATGCTAAGGATTTAGCTCTGCCCGTGTTGGTAATGGCTTTGGATCTCATGAACTACGCAGGCCGTGAGGCGCTCAGTTATATCAAGGAGTGGTATTCGCGGTATGCGGGGGTTGGGCTTCAGATGGCGGTTATCATTCGTCCGACTTATCCTTTTTTGAGAATCCCTGCGACGCTTCAGCAGTTTTGTCGTCGTGAGGGGTTTCAAGTTCCGATGTGCCTTGATCACGAAGGACTTTATGCTGAAGCTTTTAAAATCACGAAATACCCCAAGGTCCGGCTCATGCATTGGGGCAATGTCATTCTCGAACAAGACGGCAAAGATTGGGTTAACAATATCGAGAACAAGATTCACGGTTTTTTGCGCGCGCACGATCCAGGTTTACCGCTTCATAAAATATTTGTCCCTGAAACTCCTTTTGCACACGATCAAGGTGAGATGGAGTTCGGAAAATCGGGTGGGACCATTTTCTCGCTCCCAGGTTTTCAAAAATCTCAGAGCGCTTTTCTGGTCGGTAACTTCAAGGGGACTCGTCCAACGTGGGTGGATAAGGGCGAAGTGTTTCTGTCCGGAAAATGGATTCAAGATGGCGATCGGGTTGCAACCTCGGATCCCACCGCGACCATGGGGTTTCAGAGTTTAGGGCCACGGTTTTCTTTCATCGCACAATGTTTAGGAAAGCCTGGAGATGTGAGCCGCGTGATCATTGAGCTGGAGAATGCGCCGTTGGTTGATGTTTTTTACGGAAGCGATCTGAGCGTGGACGATGAAGGGCGCGCGTTGATGAAAGTCGATACGGGCAAGGTCTATCATGCGCTTCGCACACTCCCGGAAGACAACCGTGAAATCACATTAAGGTTCCCGAACGCGGATAAGGCGGCGGTCGCGATTTATGGAGTGCGGTTCGGGAATTAGGCGAAGCTTTTGAGAAAACTATATTTTTTGAAGTCGGCATCGCGAGTGTAAAGCCGTTTCACGCTATGAGCTCTTAGGCAAAGAGCGATTCTAGCATCAAAGACCTCGTTGCCTCGAATCCCGGCGATTTCTTTTTCAACTTCTTCGAGCGACTTCCACCAATCGGTTGATTCGTCGAGGATCCTGATCTTGTAGTAACTAAGTGCATGGTCCAAAACTGAAACGGCGCGACTGAGTGTGAGTGGCTTTTGAAAAACTTTGGGATGAGTCAATAGGCGCAGGCACTCGCCGATGTTTGTCGGCGTTGTACAGAAATCATCTTCAAGTTGGGAAAGTTTCTCCAGAGTTTGGGTATGATTTGGCGTTGAACTCACGAGCAAATCGACTAAAATTTTGGTATCAATCCCGATCATTTTCTAACTCTTCCATCCAGTTTTTGCGGTTCGATAAATCCAATTGAGGTGCTCCTAAGTTAACTGGGACAAACTCTTTTGCCTTCTCGCGTTTCTGCTTCATCCATTCTTCGCGACCCACGCGTGCCCAGATGCTGATAACTTCGCTCACCGTCTTTCCGGTTTGAGAGGCTTCCTTCTTGGCTTCTTGAAAGACCTTGTCGTCAATAATAAGGCTGGTTTTCATGGGTGTGGCTCCTGTATTCTATGATACAGAATACGTATTCTAAAGTCAAACTTCATTAATTATTGCCTTAATAGCTGAAACTTAAAGCGAAGAGTTTATGGTCGTTGGGATGTACTTTAGTTATTAGGTAGATGATGTAGAAAAAACTCAGGCGACTGCAAGCTGTAACTCATCCACGAGGCTAACCGGAGCTCGAAGATCTCCTCGCTTGCCCTTGGTCTTTTTAAAGGTGATAAGCCCAAGGCTTTCGAGCAAGAGCAGATCACGATAAACGGCCTTAAAGCCTCGATGAGCAAGTTGAGCAACCATCGAGATTGATTCGGGCTTTTTGTCGCGAATCGTGCGCCACAATTCAAGACGCTTGTCCGTAAGGATTACACGTACTGCATCCAGCGATTCAAAGTATTCTCCAGTGACAGCCCGCTTCGGCGTAATGCCCTTATCTAAGGCTTTTGCCACCGACCGAAGCTCGTTTGAAAATTCGTCTTTCGATTTGATCCTGATTTTTTTTATTTTCATCGCCTATTTTCCTCGTCTTCAATTGCTTTTAAATAGTCTTCCACAAGCTTTCTAACGGAGCTAAAATTATACGGAATCTCTTCGCCGGTTCTAAGGTGCCGATGGTGCCCTTTGGGAAAATGATTATCAAAAAGGATCAACATGCTGCCTTTCAATGGATCAACTAGGGCCAGTCGGTATTTGACCCCGTCCGGATAACGCTCGTCCGTCGGCACTCGCCAGATTACCGCATCCCGAAGCCATCCGCCTCGCAATGTAAGTTTTTCCCGAAACACCAATTTTGCTTTTTGTATTGATCGTGCCAAACTTGCCTCTACATTACTATGTCATATCGTGACATAGTTTTCAAGGCGGATTTGCGCTTAATTAAAAAAGTTGAGCTTAGGAGTTGGTATTGTGTCTACGAAATAAGGATCCGTTACGGTAAAGTCGTTTTGTCTTGACGCTTCTCGATGCCACAACTACTGGTTTTTCGAACATTCAATGTTCATCAACGCGCACGAATTGGGCACGGACAATTACCTTAGAATAGCCCCCTCAGCGCACTCATCATCTCTTCGGTAATCTGATGCCCACTCTCAGGCAATTCAACAAACTCCCCCTGAACTCCACGCGCCTTAAGCCGTGCATGACGCTCGCGTGATTTCTTAGGATCTACGATTTCGTCCTTCGCGCCATGAATCGAATCCACGCGAAAACCCAATTGTCCCTCGAGTTCATCATCCAAAACTTCAGCATTGAGTGCGATCAGCCTAGAAACGTGACTTAACTCCCGCGCAACAAAGGGAGCCAGATATCCCCCTTGCGAATAACCGACCAAAGTCTTAGGCAAGGATTCAAAACCAAGCGCCGCGATGGCGCCCTTAATGAACTCAATCGAAGTCTTCATATCGATCACAAGTTCATCGGTTTTCGGATTATAGAAATACCATGAATAACCTAATTTCAGTCCCTCTTCGCTTTTTCGTGGAATGGGGAATGGGCCGTTGATCGCTAGAACCTCTGCATCGCTTGGGAGCGCGTCCTCCAACTGGCGGGCAATATGTTTCCCTGACTGCATGTAACCGTGAAGCAAAATGAAAAGCTGCGTGGGCTTTTCGACCCCACGACAAAAAGTATCGCAAGTCATTGGTGCGGGCACGGTGAGGCGTTTCGTTTGGGTGATCATTTTGCATTCCTCAGGTTTCGTTTGAATTCAGGCCACTTCGCGCGACTTAATGATGAGTTTCTCACTTTTTCTTTATACTCGGTTTCAGTGAGCGCGCCAAGGGTGTCCCAGGTAAGAGGCAGGATAAAGTCGTCGCCATCACCAGCATCCTTCTTTGCCTTCTTCTGATTAAAAGGACAGACTTCTTGGCAAATATCGCATCCCGCGACCCAGCCCTGGTGCGACCTCTCCGGCGAGGTGAGTTCTCCTCGCTTTTCCAGGGTCAATGCGCTTAGACATTTGCGTGAGTCGAGCATTCCGGATGGCCCGAAAGCCTGCGTCGGGCAAGCTTCCAAACAGCGCGTGCAGTGACCGCACAAAGAGGCCAAAGTCCTTTCCACACGATCCAACCTTTGATTCAACAAAACAATTCCGATCAAAAAATAACTCCCGATCTCACGATTCAAAAGCATCGAATTCTTGCCGATCCAACCTAGGCCAGAAAACGCAGACCAAGATCGCTCAAGCACCGCACTCGTGTCGACACATGCTTTCCACTTCAGATCGGCAAACTCGGAGTCGGCACTTCGCGCCCTTTCCATCACACGCTCAAGCCTCTCCGCCATCACGTCGTGATAATCTCCGCCTCGCATATAGCGCGCAAAGCGAGGGCCGCCGTCTGGCGCACCCAAGGGTTTCGCCGAATAGCTCATCGCTACACAAAACACACTCTGCGCATCAGGAAAAACGAGCTTAGGATCCGCCCTTCGATCTCGCCCACGCGTAAGATAGTGCATCTCGTCCGCATGCCCAGCCTCAAGCCATGAATCAAATCGCGCTAAATGCGCACCAAAAGAAGGTGCCTGATCCAAATCAACGCCGCCTGCTGCGGAGAAGCCTTCTTCAATCGCAAGACGGGTGAGTAGGTCATGAAGTGGCATCGCGGAATTCTAAGAAAGGCTTCGAACAAACCGACCAATCAAATCATGGGGCAGCGCTTCTGTGATCTCAACTTCAACAAAAGTTCCAGGCCGAAGCGTTGAGGCATCACAATCGCCCATGTCATTGATCAATACGTGTCCGTCGATCTCTTGAGCTTGTCCAAAGAATCGACCCTGAAGCAAAAGATCCGTTTCTTCACTGTTTCCTTCGAGCAAAACTTTCAACGTGGAGCCCAGATACTGTTTCTGCTTCGCAAGGGAGCGCTCCTGTAGCAATTGCGTGAGTTTCTTCTCGCGCTTACGCTTCGTCGCAGAATGCACTTGCTCGGACATCTCCGCAGCCTTAGTGCCTTCTTCTTGCGAATAGCGAAACACGCCGACGCGGTCCATGTTTAGCGTCGTCAAGTCGTCGCAAAGTTCTTTAAACTCCGCATCGGTCTCCGTTGGGAAGCCCACAATGATGGATGTTCGCAAAACTAACTCCGGAACACGCGCGCGAAGCTTCTCGACCACTTCGAACAACCGCTTCTTGGTGAGCCGTCGATTCATGAGTTTCAACACGCGATCATTGGTGTGCTGAATCGGCATGTCGAGATATTTGATGATCTTGGGCTCGCGCGCGAAGATCTCAATGAGTTCATCCGAAAACTCATCGGGATAAACGTAGTGCAGCCTGATCCACTCAAGCCCTTCAATCTTGCAGAGTTCAGGCAAGAGAAGCTCTAAACGCTCTTTGTAGCGGCCTTCCATCCCGTATTCGGTCAGATCCTGGGCCACGAGACTTAATTCGCGAACACCCGATTGCGCTAACCGTGTCGCTTCTTCAACTAAAGACGGGATGCTGCGTGAGCGTACGTTTCCCCGAAGTGTCGGAATAATACAAAACGCGCACCTTCGATTGCAACCCTCAGAAATCTTCAAAAACGCCGTATAAGAAGGTCCCGTTTGAACGCGCGGGTCTTTTTCCGAATGAATGAATGCAGGCTGTCCCACATAACTTCGCTTAGGCAGCGGATCGCCCTCCACTCGCACACGCGCGCGGTCATTTAAAATTTCGGTAATGCGGTGGTATTGTCCGGTGCCGATGAAAAGATCCACTTCCGGCATCTCTTTTTCAAGTTGTGCGGAGTAGCGCTGGGGCAGGCACCCTGCAGTGACCAGAACCTTGCATTGGCCATTAGCCTTATAATCCGCCATTTCTAAAATGGTTTCGATGGACTCTTCTTTAGAGGCTTCCACAAAAGAGCAAGTATTGACGATGATCACCTCAGCCTCGGCCGGGTCCTGAGTAATGCAGTAGCGATCTTTTGCCAGCATGCCCAGCATGACCTGGGAGTCGACCAAGTTCTTGGGGCAACCTAAGCTTACAAAATAAACGGGGGACTTTAGATTTTGGGATTGTGCAGTCATTAAAGCTCTATTCTCGGAAATTGCCAAATTGCATCGGAACCTTGAGTTGCGCGCTATGCTCTTTGAGGTGGGCGATGGCCGATTGAAGGTCGTCCCGGTTCTTAGCCGTTACCCTGACCTGTTCATCTTGCATCTGGGCTTGGACTTTAAGTTTGGATTCCTTAAGAGAGGCGATGATCTCTTTGCCTTTTTCTTTGGAAACTCCGGCTTGAACTTTGATCACTTGCCGGATGCTGCCGCCAAAGGCGGATTCGGTGGTTTGATAATCAAAAGATAGAAGCGAAATGCCGCGCTTGATGGCCTTGGTCTGAAAAATATCGTTCAATGCCTCAAGCTTGTCTTCGTTACTGCACCAAATGGTGAGGGTCTTTAATTTGAGGTCGAGCTTGAGTTCGGATTTCACGCCTTTAAAATCATAACGCTGAGTCGCTTCTTTGAGCGCCTGGTTAACGGCGTTGTCGAGCTCTTGCCAATCGATTTCAGAGGATACGTCAAATGAGGGCATCGCGGGAATCTCCTTTGGATGACGCAAAGCTATATAGAATTAGTCAGATAAACTCAACTTCAAAATTCTTGGAAATTTATGGAAAATTTTGCGTTTCCGCCCAAAAAAGCCTAAATCAAATAGGATGAAAGACCTCGTTCAAAGAATGCTTTCCGGCGAGCGGCTGGCTCTGGCCCGCTTGATTTCGAAGGTCGAAAACCGCGATTCTGAGCTCCCAAAGTACATGGAGGCGCTCTACCCTCATACTGGCAAAACCCAGGTTTGGGGGATCACCGGGCCGCCCGGGGCCGGAAAATCCACCTTGGTAGATTGTTTGGCCGTTCATCTGCGCAAGCAAGGCAAGCGAGTCGCTATTGTCGCGGTCGACCCTTCGAGCCCCTTTTCGGGTGGCGCGATCTTGGGAGACCGTATTCGGATGCAGCGGCATTCGAGCGACGACGGTGTTTTCATTAGGTCCTTAGGCACTCGCGGAAAACATGGCGGCCTCTCTCACGCGACTAAAGAGGTTGTGCTTGTACTTGATGCCGCAGGCTTTGACGTGGTCCTGGTTGAAACTGCCGGTGTGGGGCAGACCGAGCTCGATATCTTAAGACTCGCCCAAACTGTGTTGGTGGTTTTAGTCCCAGAAAGTGGCGACTCGATCCAAGTCATGAAAGCCGGTCTCATGGAGATCGCGCATGTGTTTGCGGTCAATAAAAGTGATCGTCCTGAAGCGGATCAATTGGTGCGAGAACTCGTCATGATGGTGGGGTTGAATAAACACGACGAAAAGTCGTGGATGATTCCGGTTCACAAAACGCAAGCGACGCGGGATTTGGGTGTGGCTGAGGTGATTGCTGCCATTCAAGCACATCAGGAGCACTTAACAGTGTCGGGAGAGCGGCTTCTAAAGGCTTCGGAATTTCTGAAAAATGAAGTCGCCGAAATTCTCTCTGAGCGGCTCAGTCACACCGTGATGGCGGCTTTTGATACTCGATCGGGAAAAGAAGTTTTGGAACAGGTTTTGAATCGGAAACTGGATCCCTATGCGGCGGCGGATTTGATTTCAGGGGTTTAAGATTCTTATGACTCTAAAACAAACGTCACGGGACCATCATTAACAAGCGAGACTTTCATGTCGGCCTGAAAAACTCCGCCTTGAGTCGAGATCCCCCATTGTGAACTTAATGCAAGCGCCTTTTCGTAGAGCGCTTTTGCTTTTTCAGGTTCTTCAGCCGAAGTAAACGAAGGGCGCCGTCCACTCGTGCAGTCAGCCGCGAGCGTAAATTGCGAGACAATAAGGTGTGCGTGCGAGTGGGGCGCTTGCGAGAGATCAAGAAGTGATCGGTTCATTTTCCCGGCTTCGTCTTCAAAAATCCGTAACTCGCAGACTTTGCGCAGGAGTTTTTCAAGTTGTGCGTCAGTGTCCCC
>CAIRTR010000033.1 GCA_903881565.1 Oligoflexia bacterium
ATGACGCAAACACTCCTGTCGCGCGACGAGTGTCGCGACAGCCCCCTCACCTTCTCAGCGTCCAAAAATCCTGCGCCATCTTCGCACCCCCGCGGCCTGATTCAATCACCCCGTACGGCATCATAAAATAGCCCTTCTGGCCCCATTTATCACCCCAGCTGTTTCGGACAATCAGATGCCGGGATTCATCGTCATACCCCACGGCGAGTACCGCGTGTCCGCCCATGAAACGCTCCGAAGGATCGGGCATTGGCATGATTCCGGTTTTCATGACTTGGGGAGTTTCAAAAGACTCGAAAACTGAAAACCCAAAAGAGACTGGATACCCTTGCGCCAGGCACTGCCGCACGTCCTCTAAGCCCTCCAGACGCAGGTACTGCGTAATCCGATGCGGGAGGGCGTCTTTGTAGGCCGAAGCCAGCGGTTTTTTGAAAACCTGTGCCGCCGTGTACTTGCATAAGCTCTCCCGGCACGCTCCCCACTGGACCAAAGACTTCACGCCATCCCGAAGTGCCGCGCCCCGATCAAGATCGGTTTGGCCTTCGAGTGCGCGCTCGTTGTAATAAATAAAAAGCCGACTAAAACACGCAAACTTTCCCGGAATCAATACCTGAGGATCCTTTACGTCCGGGCTCCTATCCTTGAGCTCTTTGAGTTGTAAGAACTCAAGGGCACCGGCCAGGGAATTTCCCGTGCAGCTCCCGATTTTGCCCTGATCAAAGACAGGAGAGCATTGCGGGCGAAGATCGATCTTAAACGGCAACGCCTTAACCTGAGACGTGCGGAGCGCAAAACTAAAATCACGATGATCCGGAAAATCAGGCTTCCAATTGTAACGATGGCCGAAACGGGAGACATGTTGGCTGCGAAGGGGCTGGGTGGTTTTGCGTTTTTTTGGGGGCATGAGAGAGATTTTAGGGCGAGGGAGGTGGGGATTTCAAGGGAGTTTTTTTGTGGGTGTAAATGGCAGGTGATTTGCACTTTGCCGTGCCTAAAACGGCAAAGGAGCAAGCCTTGATCCACTATCCTTTAATTCCAATCAGTGACATTGTCATCAAAACAATTGACATTATCATGTCATCGCGTAAGATAGAATCAGCAGGTAACTGCCAATTAAAAGCCCTTACCGAGCGAATTACGACGCTTAACGAAGCGGGGAGACTTTTCATCCGGCACCATCACATTGAAACCGAACGCATCTATCGCGGAATCACGCTGGCGAATGTTGACCACGCTCTCAAAACTGGACGAGTAGTCCGATTTAGAGACGCTGACTCTTCGGTGATTTGGCAAGGACGCGACGCAGATGGAAGAACCTTGGAGCTCAATTGTACGCTAAGAAACGAGGACAGTGAAAACACCATCATCGTAAATGAAGCGTGGGCCGTGATTGTGGGAACAGCCTATGACCCAGCGGTGAACGACGAGACACTTAAGGCAGAGTGGCTCAAGTCACACCCAGACTACGAAGACGCCGGAAAACGTAGGGGCGTGCAGAAAAAAGTTTCAATCACCCGGTTTTAAGGAGACCAAAATATGAAATGCCATTGCTGCAACAAAGGTCGAATGATTGAAAAAATGGTCTCCGAAAAGGTTGAGCTAGAAGGCGCTCCTGGTTTTCAAATCGATGGGCTTCAAGTCCTCGAGTGCGATAAGTGCCATGATATTCTCGTAGACTCCGTAACTGCGCGGGAGAGAACCAAGAAAATCCTGCGAAAACTCATCCAATACTATAGCCCGCGAATGACAAAAGTTCCTGGTAAAGTCGCCCACTGGATGCGCCACGCGCTGGGCCTCTCGCAATCTGAACTTGCAAGCGCCGTCGGAGGGATCGATCCATCTACATTCGCACACGCGGCAGCCCGAAACTCCACCATCGACCACTACGCGGCCTTCGTCTTGCTTTCGCTTTGTGCCGACTTCGTGACCGAAGGCTCAGAAGGTCGAAAGCTTATTGATAAAACGAAGAAGGTGGACAAGATATTAGAGCGGAAAGCGGCTTCTTGAATTCCTCCGTTTCAAAATATTACATAATTTCAAATAGATTGCGATGACGCACACACTCCTGTCGCGCGACGAGTGCCTTGAAGGCAAAGAGTTGGACAAGTTCCGCAGCTTCGCTAATCTATGGAAAGGAGTCCGAGATGAACGAGCCCCCCAAAAAATTTCCAAACTATGAAGATCTGTTGGCGCTCCCCGAAGGGACGCGGGCAGAAATCATTAACGGACAAATTGAAACATCGACACGCAACGTCTGCGATGGATCAATCCATTAATCGCCGATTTCCTGGCGGCGGGGGCGATTCGGAGTGGATCATAGAGATCGAACCTGATGTCGAATTTGGCAAAGACATTCTCTCCCCTGACCTCGCGGGTTGGAAAAAATCACGCCGAGGAAAAATCAATCCCTTGGAAAGTTTGGTGACGGTGATTCCGGATTGGGCATGCGAAATCCTCTCCCCCTCGTCCGGCCGTCGAGATCGCGTCCAAAAATTCAAAATCTATCAAGAAACCGGCGTAGGCCATTATTGGATTGTTGATCCCATAAACCAGACCCTCGAAGCGTTTGCCAATGACATTCCGGGTGCTGCTTGGAAACGCCTTGGGGTTTGGGGCGGAGACGAAAAAGCCCGAATCGCGCCATTTGAAGATCTAGAAATTGATCTTTCGGTATTTTGGGTGAGCAGCTCGTAAACTCACGACAACAAATACTCAAAATCCCGTTGGCTCAACCCGGACCCCGACTTGGACTGATCCCCAAGCGCGACCTCAGTTTCGACAGACTCAAACATCGCATCAAACTGGGCCGACTTGCGCGCCTTGAGCACCTTGATCTTTTCTTCGACCGAATCCAAAATCAAGTAGCGAAACACCTGCACCGGCCTCACCTGCCCCATGCGATGCGCCCGATCCGTCGCCTGGTTTTCAACCGCTGGGTTCCACCATGGCTCCAGGTGAAACACGTAACTCGCCTTCACGAGGTTCAACCCCACGCCGCCCGTCTTAAGCGTCATCAAAAGCACGGCGCCACCCGACGAAGCCTGAAATTCTGCCAAAATTCGTTCCCGCTGAACACGCGTCGTGCCCCCATGAATCGTAAAGACTTTGATTCCGGCAGCCGCCATCATCAGCTCCAGGCGATGTAAAGTGGCTAAAAACTGCGTAAAGACCAGCGCGCTCTCCCCGCCTTCGGTGATCTCTTGCAGCGACTCAAGCAAAAGCTCGGCCTTGGGTGGTGTTTCGGTATACTTCACATGCGGAATCCCCGAAGGATCCGAACATGCCTGCCTGAGCCTCAACAGCGCCGTGAGCATCATGAGATGGCTTTTGGCTTCGCCAAATTGCGAGATAGAGCCCTTCACTTTTTCATTCCATGACAGGGCAATATCGCGGTAAATTCGCTCCTGCTTTTTCTCAAACGGCAATTTGATCTCCGATTCGGTCTTAGCAGGGAGCTCGAGCAAAATCTGATTCTTCGTCCGTCGAAGCAAAAGGGGTTTGGATTTTAACCGCAGATACTGCACGTCCTCGCGCGCAATCACATCCGGGTTCACATAGAGACGTTGAAACTCGGCCAACTCACCCAGGGACCCAGGCACTGCCAAATCCATCAACGAAAAAAACTCACCCAAGTGATTCTCAAGCGGCGTCCCCGTTAAGCAAAGTCTAAATCGGACCTTCAGGCTTCTGGCAGCCGTGGTGCGTTTTGCGGAGATGTTTTTAAGATTCTGGGCTTCATCAAAAACTAAGATATTCCAGCCAAATTGCGTGAGAAACTCCTGATGCTCGGTCAGCAGGCCATAGGTCGCGACGATGACACCGCCTTGCGCGTCGAGAATTTTTGCCTTGTCCTTCGCCTGAAAAATCTGAATAGGCAGCTCCGGCGTGAAACGCTTGGACTCCGAAACCCAGTTATACGTCAATGACGTGGGCACCACGATTAAAACGCGCCCCAGCTTTCCCTCAGACCGCAACTTTTCCAAGAACACGAGCGTCTGGACCGTTTTGCCCAAGCCCATATCGTCGGCCAAAATCCCGCCCAATCGCAGGCGATAAAGATCCAACAACCACTGGACACCCTGCTTTTGAAACGGCTTAAGCTCTACATGCAAAGAGGGGGGCAACGAATCAAAAGCGCGCGCGCCGCCTGTTGTGTTTGTAGTATTTAAAGAATCGTAGAACTCACAAATTTCTTGCCATTCTTTTCCGCCCTCTACCACAACGCCCGAGGCCCGCAGCGCGAGGATTTCCAGCGTCTGAGAACGAGGCAGCCGATAATAGGTTTGGGCGGATTTTTTTCGTGCGCCGTCCACACCCTCTCCCAGGCCCCCACCTTGGAGTTGCGCCCAAAACCGTTCAAGCCTCTTTAACGAAGGGAGGCCCGACTTCTTCAAAAGATAGTATTGCCCCTGAAACTCAATCACGCCGTCACTTGCGAGTTCCGTAAGCTTGGCGGGATCAATCTCTTTGCCTTTGAAAAAAACTTTGGGATGCAGGTCAAACCAATCGAGCTGGCCTCCGGTTTGAAGCTCCTCCCCCTTATGATGCGAAACCGAGAACTCCGCACGCAAATCAGTCTCATTCAAAGATTCGATTTTTCGCCCGTCATAGTAAAGTTCAAACCCTCGCTCGGTCAGGGGCACGAGCGCCGATAAAACGTTCTTAAGCGTGCGCGACGAATTGGTAGGATGATAGGTCTGAACCCCGATTTCACCTTTGCCACTCTCTGGCTCTGGCCCCGCTTCAAAACTGGGCTCACAATAGAGATCCCATGGGTCGCCGCCTTCGATGCTGCCTTGAGCCTCTCCAAAAAAATCATCAAAAACGTTCCCGCGAGTCTTGAGCAAGCTTTTTCCTTGCGACTGCTCCGCCGTTGCATTGACGAGGGCCAAGAACACCTGCAAAACTTTTTTCAAAACACCCTGCAAACGAAGCTCCCCTTGGGGCGTAAACACGAGGAGCTCGTGTTTGGGGAGTTGGTTGGCTAACAAATCAATCAAATGGCCCACGAGCTCCATCACGCGCTTGGAGCAGATTTGGCGCAATTCTTTATCACGCAAAGCCGACGGATTTTCATCTTGCTGAGCTAGGAGGTGCAACCAGAGTTTTGACACATGGGACACGAGTTGTTCCTGAGTCATCGCCTTCTCATCATACTCGGCGCAATTCATGAACAAGGTACTGGCCAAGCCTGAATGCCTGAGTATCTTGAGATCTCGATCCCGCTTCTCCCCCCGCCGATCCTGGGCAATATCCGTATTCTTGAGATGAGATACGGCTCCGACCCCTTCGTTTAAAAGCCGGACTAATAGTCCCGCAGCGTGGGGCAAGTTCCAAACACTCACAACGCCTTGCTTTTTCGTTTGCACCTTTAATTCAAAGCGCATCGCTCCCGCATCATCGATCCAAAGCTGAGGGATAATGGCCTCCTCAGAAACCACTTCCGAAAAAGGGCGCTCAACCGGTGGCACGCTTCGACGCGCAAACTCTTGATCAATTTCTCTTAACGTGCCCTGAATGCTCTCATGCCCCTGGAGAAGGTAGCGCCCGGTAAACCCGCGCGAGCCGTCCATCCGTGGCAAAGCATAGCTCATGACTCGAATCGCATCTCCGTAGCTGTGAAGCCTCAGCGTTTGAGTGGTAGAATTGATTTCGAATTGATAAAAACACGGCCCCGGCGCACGATTTTGGTCTGCGGTAAACACCAGCTCTGCGACCCCAAAAATAGGCTCACGAGGAGGCAACAGACTCCACTTAAAGCTAGGGCTCTCCGCAAGTTCGAAGCCTTGAAGCTTCAAGCCTTTTCGAGAAACCGTCGGCGCTTCACCGGAGGTGAGGTAAAACTCAAACTCCCCGGCCGCGATTCGAGGACCCGCATTTAGAAGCACCGAAATAAAAATCTGCCTCGCCTCATCCCGCCCACCCCAGCGGTCACAATAAAGCTCTCCAAACGGATTCAGATGGGGATTTTGCTTAACTTCCATGCGCAAATTGCGGACAAGCGGCAAAAGATCGGGTGGGACCAACGCGGCCAGAGGATGAAAAAGAATATCCCCCAAACCTACAACCGCTCCATTTGAAAATCCAAATTGGATGCCCATACGCAGAAGGTGATCCGCTTTGCCATCACCCCACTGAAGATTCGAAATCCTCCTTTGCGGAGGAATTGCGAAAAACTCAGGGATTTGCTCCCCCGCCCCTAGCGCCACAAAGGGGAGCACGGCAAACTCATGGCGATGAGGCACTCGCATGGGGGCAAGGGTTTCGGGAAACTCAAGCTGCGATTCGGGCAAGCCTGGGGTCGGGGGCAACGGCTCGGGGTTCCCCAAATGTAGAAAAAGGTGGGTGAACCTCGCGTTCAATTTTCGAGCTCTCGCTGCGATGTCCTCAGGCGTGACGCTGGATTGCGAGGGGAAAATGAAGCGTAACTCCTTCTCAAACTCTCTTAATTTGTCGGTCACCGAGGGCAGCAAATGTTCAAATCCGTAAGCGTTTTGGAGGGTGATCCACAAGACGAGGATCAAAAGATGGGCATGAGTGCACGGCGGGTTCAAGATCCCGGGATTGCATCCACAGAAAATTTTTATGGGAGCAGACCAAGCAGGCACCAGAGCGCTGACCTCCAAGGCGTGTCCCCCTTGGAACCGCAAGCGCAAATGGGCACTCGTGTTTTCCCCCTTGCCTGCTTCACCTTTTTCGGCGTGAAGATCCCTCACCATCGCATATCTTAGGGCGCGAAGGGCCGCGAGGTACGCATCTTCTTCGCCGCTCATTCCGCCAAGGACACTTGCGCGAAGTTCCAGCAAACTGACGGTTGAAAGAAACTCCATGCTGACCGGCAGCGGAGTTTTGGGGACAAGGTGAAGGGACATAGGTCAGGAGATAGTCTTCTATGGGTCGGTTTTGACAAGGGAAATCTGCGCTTGGATGCGACCTGTATCGATACAGGTAATCAACCCATTGAAATTAAACCGGTTTTTTACATCCGCTAACTCAAATCCCGCGCCCCCATCGCCCACTAGCCAATTATCGGAATTGATCGGAATTCAAATACCTATTGCGCCTAAACGCAACACAGCGATAAAAGATGGGAACCATGAAAACGAGCCCCCAACCCGATTCTGCGCGAATAGAAAAAAAAATGAGAATCATGGCGGATCTTTTTCACTTCGCTTTTGAAACTAAAAAGTTTCAGCTCAGAAAAAAATTCCCAGACCTCTCTGAACGGGAAATCAATCACCGAGCCTATGCGCTGATTGAAAACGGTTGCCGTTAAGCATGTCCATCAACTACAGCGACGGCATCGCCCAAGAAAACAAAGTCCTAGAACTCCTAAAAATTGCTCCAAACCTGGACTCCCTTTGTGACATTGCCTCGGATCGCTATGGCGAGTGGGAAGTGCGCTATCACCTCACCCCTGAACGCTCAAATTTATTAAGACACCTGGACTTCTCAGGTCTCGACGTCTTGGAACTTGGCGCCGGAATGGGCGGCGTCTCCCGCTTCATCGCCGAATCCGCACGCACCCTCACCGTCGTTGAAGGAACACAAAAGCGATTTGATGCCCTAAGCGAGCGTTTGCGCGATCTCAAAAACTGGTCAGGGCAGGTTGCCAACGTTCAAGACGCCCGGTTTGAGCGCAAGTTTGATGTCGTTTGCGTCATCGGAGTGCTTGAGTATTCGGAGCTTTTTTTTACCGACTTAAAAGGGACAAAAAGCCCGTTCCATGCCTTCTTGGCGCAAGCTAAGAGTTTTTTGAAGCCTGATGGCGCGCTGGTTCTTGCCATCGAGAATCGGATGGGACTCAAATACTGGACAGGCTGCGCTGAAGACCATACGGGCAGGCTATTTGATGGAATTTCAGGCTACCCTCGCACCCCCTCTCCTCGTACTTTTTCGCGAAAAGAGATTCTCTCGTTGTTAAGCGAATCGGGGTTTTCGCAGACTCACGAATACTTTCCTTTTCCCGATTACAAAATTCCGTCGACCGTGATTTCAAAAGCCCTCGTTGATTCGGCACCTTCTGAGTTCTTAGCGGATCTAGCGGCTTCAAAAAGCTTCGAAAACTACGGTCATCCGCAGATTCGCTTCATGTCTGACTACTTAGCCCTTCGAGGCGTCGCAGAAGCGGGACTACTGCCCGAGTTTTCAAATTCGTTTTTATTGGTTTCGGGCGCCGAAGCGACCGTAGGCAAGCTCAGGGCGCAAGAAACGACGAAGAAACAACTGGCATGGCATTACTCGCTCAGCAGAAGAATCCCGATCAAGACCGTGTTTGAAGTCTCGGGTGATGCCGAAAAAGAGGGTCAAGCGCTCCACACTCGAAAAGAAGTCTTAGGCTTGAGTTCAGCCCTCCCCGAAACCGACTTTATCTGGCAAGCCCCTGCTCCAGAACCCATTCGCAAAGGAACGCCCCTTCGCGCCATTCTTGCGAGTCATGCGTATTTTGGCAATTGGGCTGCTTTTACCAAAGATTTTGAGGCTTTTCTAAAATGGTCTCTTGATCACTGGCTTGACCAAGGGGAAGAAGGCAAACTTCTAAATCCCGTAGCGATCGATGCGGCATTTATAAACGCGGTCTCAGGAGATGCCTCCGCTCCCTATCAGCTATTTGATCTTGAATGGAGCGCAAAAAAGCCTATTACGTCCAGCTGGTTTATCTTTCGCAACGTCACCGCCTTTTTCAGGGATTTTGAGATTTTTCAAGGTGCGCAGGCCGCGCCACCGTTTGCGACGTTTAAAGCGCTATACGAAAATACTTGTCAGGCACTGGGAGTCACTCCTGCGTTTGATGAAGATCTTGAGCGCGAGGCCTCGTTTCAAGAAGCTGCTTCACGTTGGCCCACCAAGAATATTACGATTGAAGCCCTCGGTAACGCTTTCAAGCACCCATTAAGCTATTCTTACCTGCCTCGAACCTCCGAAGAAGAATTCGCAAGGGCTCGCAAGATTGAACAAGCTCAAGCCGCCCTCATTCGAAACGCTGAGTTAGAATCTCAGGCCGTGGGATTGCATGGAAGGATACATGAGCTTCAACTTCAAGCCGTTGAGCTCCACAAAATTCAGCGTCAATACCACGAACTCCAACTCGAAGAACAACGCCTGCATGCACGTATTCACGCGCGGCAACTTGAGATCCACGACCTCAACACTTTACTCAACACGCCACCCTTCAAAATCACCCGGAAACTTGTGAAATTCGTTTCAAAATTCCCAAGCCTTGAGCGGTTTTTGCGGTTCTGTTTTAATGCGGCCTCCAAAGTGCTCAAAATGACGCGGCACTAGTAACGCGTCACGTGCGTAACGCACGCATCACAAATGACGAATGATGATGCGAAGTCCAGTTGACGAACCCCCAACAAACGAATAGATTTTTAGTTATTATGACGACACCCAAAAAGCTCAATATTCATGTCTATGCAGATGGCGCCTACCGTGACGATATGCTTAAACGCTACCGTGATGGCTCCGTAAAAGGCTTCACAACTAATCCCACTTTGCTCGTAAAAGCAGGCGTTAAGGATTATGCGGGCTTTGCAAAAGACATTCTATCTGAGATCAAGACCCTTCCCATCTCCTTTGAAGTATTCTCCGACGAATTTAGCCAAATGGAGCGTGAAGCTGACATTATTGGATCTTGGGCCTCAAACGTGAACGTCAAAATCCCAATCACAAATACCAAGGGCGAGTCTTCGATTCCGCTCATTAAACGCCTTTTGGCAAAAAAGATGAAGCTCAACGTGACTGCGATCTTCTCACAACGCCAAATCGATGCGCTTCGCGAAGCCCTTCGCGCTGAAGACGACGTCATCGTCTCGATTTTTGCAGGACGCATCGCCGATACCGGCGTTGATCCTGTACCGATGATGAAACGCGCAGTTGAAGATTACCGTGCGCTTAAGGGTTCACAAATCCTATGGGCAAGCCCACGCGAAGCCTTAAACGTTTATCAGGCGGATGAATGTGGTTGCCATATCATTACGGCCACCGACGACATCATTGCCAAGCTAAAGTTTAATGGCAAAGACCTTGAAGAATTTTCTTTGGATACCGTGAAGATGTTTCTCGCTGATTCGCAAAAGGCTGGATTTAAGCTTTAGCGTTAGCTTACGTTACTCACGTAAAGATTGGCCCCTTCAACGGGATCGCCATCAAAAATCTTTTTTCGATCCGAGATCACGATGCAGCGATTGCAATGTCCTCGCACGTTTTCAGGACTATGAGTGACCAGCACAATGGTGCGCCCCTCGCGGTGAAGCTCTTCAATTTTTTTGAGACACTTCTTTTGAAACCCGATATCCCCCACGGCTAGCACTTCATCAACAAGGAGGACCGGGGCCGCAAGATGGGTGGCAATGGAAAAGCCCAGGCGAACAAGCATTCCGCTGGAGTAGTTTTTGGTTGGCATGTGTATGCGATCACCGAGTTCCGAAAAATCCAAAATCTTCGGGAGGGCCTCAGCGGTTGCCTTGCGACCAAAGCCCAAAATCGCTGCATTTAGAAAAATATTCTCGTAACCCGACAAATCAGAATGAAACCCGGCTCCAAGCTCCAAAAGCGGGGCAATCGGGCCCTTCACCTTCACCGAACCGGTTGTTGGAGTATAAATTCCACAGATAATCTTGAGGATTGTGCTTTTCCCGCAGCCGTTTCGTCCCATGATTCCGACAAATTCGCCTGGGCGAATATCAAAACTCACATCTTCCAAAACGGGCAAGGAGCAGCGACCGCCCAAGTTAAAACGGCCACGAACGGTATCCACTAGTACTGTTTTCAGACTTGAAGGCTGATCGCTCCAATACTGAAAAACTTTCGAAACGTTTTGAAGAGAAACAACAGGTTGGTTCATATTCTCTCCGTCATATTCTCTCCACCACACCCTTAACCAATGAGCGATTAAGCAGCATGGCCGCTAGCAAAATGGCAACCCCCCACGAAAGACTCCAACCTAGATCAGCCACGTTGACCGTTCCTGAGACGATCCCATGAAGCCCCTGAAAAGTCTTACCAAGAGGGTTCAAAGTGAGTATCCAGCGATACTTCTCTGGAATCATATCTTCGGCATAAACAATGGGTGTGCTGTAAAACCAGATCTGGATGATGATTCCCATCAAATGCCTCAGATCCCTAAAATAGACGAATGCCACGGCCATAATAAAACCAAAACCATAGGCCATCAGAAAAAGGCAAAATGCATAATAGGGCAAGAGCAAGAAGGACCACCCTGGAACCACGCCCGAAGCAAAAGCCACCCCTACCAAAACAGGCAGCGAAATCAAAAGATTTACCAGATTCGTCAGTGCACCGGTGTAAGGAAAAATTTGCAAAGGGATTGGGACCTTCGAGATCAGTCCCCAGTTTCCGACCAGAGACTCCATGCTTTCCATCACGGTCTGCGCAAAAAACGTCCAAAACATCACGCCAGTCATGATGAAAAGCGGGTACTGGGCGATGCGAACTGCCAAGATCACCTTAAATACAAAATAATAAACGATGGCGGTCCCTACCGGCGCAAGGAGCGTCCAAAGCACTCCGAAAATCGAGCGGCGATATTTCACTTTAAGATTTCGACTGACGAGATTGAAAACGAGGTATTTTTTACCTAAGCAAAAAAAATCGACCTCTCGTTCGTGCGTCTGAACGAAGGTTTTCAAGCGGGCGAAAAGATCAGAAAAAAATGGTCTAAAAAGAGACATTGAACAATCAAATTAACTGAATTATGTCTTAAGTGCAATAAGATGATCAATCTACTTTTCCGGCACCTGCTCTGGCCACTCACTCGACCCAATCTTTTGGGTCCATCGCTGAAACTCGATTCCAAGGGCACGGGCCTGGGCACTCTCGAATATGAACTCCCGCTAAAAAATGGCCTCCCCTATTCAGGCTGGGTGCGCATTCACATGGCTCTTGAGCATAATGGCTTTGATCCGGTCTCATTGCCGCCCCTGACGTTTAACATTCGCACTCACCAATCCGAACTCGCCCGCGAGTCACTTCTGCTAGTCGGGCCCGGCCTTAAGCAAGGATATGATTTTTTCGGGATCACCAAAGTTTACGCCGATCAAGACCGGCGCTTTACGCTTGAGATTTTTAATACCATTCTTGCGCTCAAGTTTGCGAAGATCTCGATGCAGCCCATCTCTCGCATCGAGGCTATTGCACGACTCCTGCTGCCTCGTTTGTTCAAACATGGTTTTACTTCGCGAATCGGAGCGCGCCACTTTCTTAAAGAGCTTTATCATTTTCTAAAAAGAACGAAGCAAAAGGGTTTCAAAAATGCGCTTCTCAATGTCGTCGAAGTCCAACAGGCCGCTTTAGAATATAAACGCTGGACGCAAGTCTATGATACACTAAACAATCAAGACCGCGCCCTGATTCGAACGCAGATCCAGCAATTCAAAGTCCACCCCAAGATTTCCGTCGTCATGCCCGTCTACAACGTTGCAGAAAAATGGCTAAGGGCCGCCATTGAATCCGTCCAAAAACAGCTCTATCCGCACTGGGAACTCTGCATTGCCGATGATTGCTCAAGCAAACCCCATATCGCAAAAGCACTCCAAGAGTATGCGCAGCAGGATTCACGAATCAAGTTTGTCATCCGGCCGGAAAATGGTCATATTTCGGCCGCCTCTAATTCAGCTCTGGAGCTGGCCACAGGCGAATTTGTCGCGCTCCTTGACCACGATGACGAACTTACCGAGCACGCACTTTACCTCGTCGCACACGAACTAAACTTATACCCGGAGGTTGACATTCTCTATAGCGACGAAGACAAAATTGATGAATTGGGACGTCGTCATGATCCCCATTGTAAATCAAGCTGGAATCCCGATCTTTTCTACTCTTACAATCTCCTCAACCATCTGGCCGTTTACCGAACCTCACTTGTTAAAGCGACCCAAGGCTTTAGGCAAGGAATGGAGGGCAGCCAAGATTACGATCTGGCCCTTCGCGTGCTGGAGCAGACAACTCCTTCGCGGATTCGACATATTCCTCACATTCTCTATCATTGGAGAGCGATTCCGGGGTCTGTCGCCTTTAGTCCCAAAGGGAAAGAATATGCAATTGGCGCGGGAATCAAGGCTCTCGAATCTCATTTTGAGCGCACCGGGATTAAGGCCCAGGTTACTCAAGGCTTAGGCTCTCATCGCAAGGTCAATTACCCCATCCCTACTCCTGCACCCCTGGTGAGCTTGCTCATTGGAACAAGGGACCACGTGGATTTACTCAAGGGAGCTGTTGAAGGTTTCTTGCATCATACCGATTACGCCAATCTTGAGATCATCATCGTCGATAATCAAAGCCAAGAGCCAGAGACCTTGAAGTACTTTGAAGAGCTTCGATCAGAGCCCCGCGTGCGGGTTCTCCGCTATGATGCGCCTTTTAATTTCTCAGCCATTAATAATTTTGCCGCCAAACACGCCAAGGGCGAAATCTTGGGGCTGATCAACAATGACCTGCTCGTCATTCACAAAGAATGGCTGACGGAGCTCGTGTCGCACGCCTTAAGGCCCGAAATCGGCGCAGTCGGCGCAAAACTCTACTACCCCAACAATACGATTCAACACGCTGGCGTTTTACTAGGAATTGGCGCAACCCCCGAAATCGGTGGAATCGGAGGGCATGCTCACAAATACTTCCCCCGGGATTCGTTTGGCTACGTCGGCAAGGCTGTTGTGGTACAAAATTTATCCGCTGTCACCGGGGCTTGCCTCCTCTTGAAGCGCTCGGTCTTCGAAGAGGTTAACGGATTAAACGAGAGAAACTTAGCGGTCGCCTTCAACGACATCGATTTTTGCCTTCGAATCAGGGGAAAAGGCTATCGGATCGTCTTTACCCCTTTTTCTGAGCTCTATCATCTCGAG
>CAIRTR010000034.1 GCA_903881565.1 Oligoflexia bacterium
CGCTTTGCCAACTGTATGACCACGCAGCCCAAGCTTTTCAATAATCTGCCAGGAAAGCATCTTTGCGCCATCCGCAGATTTCGGGTTCTTAAAGACACTCCCGCAAGATGGAAAATTCAAGGGCTGCGAAGATTTGCGTCTCTCCAAAACGGATTCAATTCCGCGAGAAACCGCTTCTGGCTCACACTTTGTAATCTCCCACTCCGCTGCCCAAAGAAGATTTCCAGGCTGAATCAGCAAATTCTTTCGATAAGCGAAGTCTGTCGATTTCGTCTGAATTGCGAGCAAGTGCTCCGAAGGACTCGTGAAAGAGAAAAGTTCAATGCGTCTTAAGACGTCTTTAGTTTCGCCTAAGTGAGTTCCCGCATTCATGAATATGGCGCCGCCCACGGAGCCCGGAATCCCTGCCAAGAATTCAAGCCCACCCCAACCCTCTGTACTTGCGCGCCGCAAGAGTCCAAAGAGTTGAAGACTTGCTCCGGTGCGCAAAAGAACTGTACCGTCTTTTTCAGAAACCGAAATCTCTTCATTCATCTTATGGGTACGAATAATCAGCCCATCAAAGCCTGCGTCTGGCGCCAAAACATTGGAGCCTGCACCCAAAAGAAAATAGGGGATAGGATGTGCCGAAAGAAGCTCAGCCAAAATCTGCAGGTCTGCAAGGCATCTTGGTACGGCCAGCACTCGAGCGGGTCCCCCGATTCGATAGTAGGTATGGTGGGAAAGCGGCTCGTCGAAGATGATTTGCCCCTTGAAATCTTTTTCCCGTTTTATAAGCCAGACTGCTGCTCGATCGACTTTATCGCTCATAATCTCTCAATGATCTGATCGGGAAGTCGCGTAATGGATCCCGCGCCCAAGCAAATAACCAGATCCCCTTTGCGAAAGTAATCCATGGTTTTGTTACAGGCATTTGGGAGATCGCCCACGTAATGAATCTCTTGATGAGGCAATGCGACCCTTTTTATGTCTGAAGCCAGGATGGAAGAGTGAACGCCATCAATGGGATCTTCACCTGCTGCATAGACATCAGTCATTAAAACAACGTCTGCGTGATGAAAGGCCGAGAGAAACCCATCCCGACAGTGCAAAGTTCTTGAATATCGATGGGGTTGAAAGATTGCAATAATTCGTCCGGGCCAAAAACAGCGAGCTGCCGAAAGAGTGGCTGCAACTTCAGTAGGGTGATGGCCATAGTCGTCCACAATAGCGCGTTGAGAGGAGGGTTCCTCCCAGCGGATCTCAAAGCGCCTTTTCACTCCATGATACTCTTTGAGTCCAGCGGCGATGACCTCAAAACTCAGGCCCAATTCGCGCGAAATCACAATGGTGGCGAGCGCGTTTAAGACGTTATGTTTTCCTGGAATGTTCAGTTGAATCTCTCCCAGGCGTTCATGAAGACCTGTGGTCTCGCTCTTGTGTGTGACCTCAAACTTCATTCCCATTCCGACATGGGTGATGGATCGTGCGGCGAACTGACACTCATCTGAAAAGCCATAGGTCTTGTGCGGCTTCTTGAAGCGACTCAAACAGCGATGGACGCCCGGGTCTTCAGCGCAAACAGCGGCGATGCCATAAAAGGGGAGTTTTCCCACAAAATCGACAAAAGCGTTCTCGATCGCGGCGAGATTTCCAAAGTGGTCCAGGTGGTCGCTGTCGATATTGGTGATAATTCCGTAAGTGGCAGGAAGATGCAAAAAAGATCCGTCGCTCTCATCCGCTTCGGCGACCAGGTATTTTCCCTGCCCAAGCTTCGCATTCCCGCCAAGCAGGTCGACCTTGCCTCCGATGACAAGCGTAGGGTCCAAACCCGCTGACGTAAGAATCGTTGCGAGCATGGAGGTTGTAGAAGTTTTTCCGTGAGTACCCGCCACCGCGATTCCGGTTTTTCCGCGCATGAGCTCGCCCAGCATCTCAGCGCGAGGAATGATGGGGATTCGAAGTCGCGAGGCTTCAATGACTTCCGGATTGGTAGACTTTATCGCTGAAGAGACCACAACTACCGTAGAGCCCTGAACGTGAGAGGCGGCATGACCAAGATGGATCTTGGCCCCCAACTCCTGAAGTCTTCGTGTCGTATCAGATTCTGCGGCGTCCGAGCCGCTGATGCGGTAGCCTTCGCGCAGAAATACCTCGGCGATTCCGCTCATGCCGATTCCGCCGATGCCCACAAAGTGGAGCTGCATTTTAGCTTTTTTCCCGTGAACCATTAGGGGGATGTTACCCTTTTTTAAGGGAGACTGTCTAGTTCAGTTAGTAATTCTTTAACGATGTCGTGAGCCGCAAAGGGACGATAAAATTTTCGTACCCCTTCTTCAAGGGGTTCAAGTGTTTTCGGTGCTTCGATGAATTGCCTGATAACGCGTGCAAGGTCTTCGCCCGAGGCACTTTTCTGAGTCATTAAAATGGCGGCCCCTTGATCAGAAAAAACTCGTGCATTTTTTTCCTGATGATTATCGGAGGCGAAGGGAAAAGGAATCAATACAGCCGCCCGTCCCACAGCCGCAATCTCGCTCAGCGTGGAGGAGCCGGCTCGGCAAATCAGTAAAGAGGCCGAAGCGTATGCGTTTTTCATCTCATATACGAATTTCTCAACTTGTGAGCAAAAGCCCGCCTTTTCGTGGCCCGCTTTAACCCGCTCAAAATCGCGCTCCCCCGTTTGGTGGATAATGCGAAGACGAGGCTTGAGGTCATCTAAGAATTTTAAGGATTCCAGCACGAGCGTGTTGATCCCAAGCGCTCCCTGACTTCCTCCAAAAATAAAGATCGTAAATGGATCTCGAGGCGCTTGCGGCAGTGGCTGAATGTCCAATCGAATGGGATTTCCGGTGACGTAAACTTTTGCCCCAGGGAAACTCGAATCGGTCCCCGGAAACGCGCAAAACACGGTTTTTACAAAACGACCCAAGAGCCGGTTCGTGATTCCGGGGATTGAGTTTTGCTCAACAATCGCGCGAGGAATTCCGAGCATCCACGCAACCAAAACGACAGGGCCTGAGGCATAACCGCCAACCCCTACAACGCATGAAGGTTTCTCGCGTCTGAGAATCTGAAAGGATTTAAGAATCGCTAAAGGGAGTTGAAACATTGTTTTGACTTTTCGTCCCAGCGAAACTTGATTGAGCGATCCCAACGTCAAGAGCTCAAGAGGGAATCCTGATTTTGGAACGAGTCGTTCTTCGATTCCACCTTTGCATCCTACAAAAAGAACCGGTGCGGTCTCTTGGGTTTGCCTTCGCCATTCTTGAGCGATCGCAACGCCTGCAAGGATGTGTCCTCCGGTTCCCCCGCCTGCGACAATGAGTTTAGGAGCCTTCAGCATTGAGGCTCCTTTTTAAAGGATCTCTGGGAAGGGCCTCGTGAAATACTCAGAAGCACTCCCACTGCGAATAGATCAACAAGAAGCGCTGATCCGCCGTAACTCACAAAGGGGAGCGTGAGGCCCTTTGTCGGCAGGAGTCCCATAACGACAGCCATATTGATAAATCCTTGTACAGAAAGTGCGAGCGTAATGCCTGAGGCGAGCAACATTCCAAAAGTGTCATGATAATGCGAATAGCTTCTCCAGGCGATGCGAATGCCCCGATAGGTAAAGTAGAGATAAGCGCCCACAACTGCGGCAATCCCGATAAAACCCAACTCTTCACCGATGACCGCAAAAATAAAGTCATTGTGAGCTTCGGGAAGGTAAAAGAGTTTCTCCTTACCATTGCCGAGCCCTGCACCCCAAAACCGGCCATTATGAAGGCCTACCAGAGATTGAAGAATCTGAAATCCCTTTCCACCTGGATCAGACCAGGGGTCCATGAACGTCGTCACGCGAGTCATGCGGTAAGGGCTTTTCAAGATGAGGATCGCGCCCGAAGCGGCGATGAGCACAATGGCGCTCAGCCAGTATTTTCGTGGAACCCCGGCCAGAAACATCAGTGCGAAAATAACGATGGCGATCATGACCGTCGTGCCGAAGTCGGGCTGCAAGAGGAGAAGGATCATCGCAGGCAGGGGCACGATAAAGTAGGCTAAAAATCCGGCGGTAAAATTGTTGAATCGATCCTTCTTGGAGTGAAGCTGTTTTGCGACAAAAAAGATCACCGCAAACTTCGCAAGTTCGCCGGGCTGAAAACTAAGGGGTCCTAATCTCAGCCAGCGCTGCGCCCCTCCCGCCTTCAAACCCAAGCCTGGAATCAAAATCGCGACCAAAAGTAAAAACGCCCCAGCCAGAAAGGGGTAGGCCCACTTTTCCCATCGTTGGTATTCGATCCTACAGCTCAAAAAAAGCGCACCGAAACCCAAACACGCAAAAAGCGCTTGTTTCTTGATGAACGAAAATCCATCCCCCGTTCGCTCTTGCGCATAAATAAATGAAGAGCTGTAAACCATGAGGAGCCCAAAAAGGACAAGGAGTGTGACGGTGACGAGTAAAAGGCCATCAAGACTGCCGGGAGAGGGCGCGGGACCTTCTTTAGGCATGAGGCGTCGAAATAGAGATTTGAGTTTCTCTTTTTTCATAGCCTCTTGCACTCACTCAGAGCTGGGTGACGAGCTTTCTGAAATAATCCCCACGCTCTTCGAAGTTTCGGAACATGTCGTAGCTGGAGCAGCCAGGAGAGAGTAGGATAATGTCGCCGCTACGGGATTTTTGATAAGCCAAAAGAACGGCTTCTTCAAAAGTTCCGACAAGGTAGGTTTCTGCCAGATCTCCGACTGCCCGGTTAATCTTTTCTTTGGCTTCGCCCAAAAGGATGATCGTTTTGCATCGTTTTTTAACAAGATCACCCAAAACCGTGAAGTCCCCGTTCTTATCGCGTCCGCCAGCGATTAAAATGATGGGGTTGTTCACAAAAGAAGCAAGGCTCCTCTTGACGCTCATGACATTGGTGCCTTTTGAGTCATTGAAAAAATAAACGCCGTCTTTTTTGCGAATAAACTCGAGCCGATGGGGCACACCTTTAAAAGTATTGATGACCGTTTGGATGGCCTTAGGATTGATGCCCATCGCGCGGGCCGCGCAAATGGCGCCTAATAGGTTTTCTTTGTTGTGATCCCCAAGGAGGCGGAACTGCGTGAGATCATAAGTTTCTTCGCGGCCGAGAACCTTTGCGATGATCTGACGAGAAGTTGAATTGTAGTAGGCGCCGCTGAAGTTTTCAGCAAAAGGGCCGCCGATCTGAATCGGGTTCTTCTTGGTGAACCAGATGAGTTTGCCCTGGTTGTCGTTGGAAAAGTCCTTGATGTTTGGGTCGTCGTGATTGAGGACGACGTAACTGTTCTTATCGCAGAAGTTTAGAAGTTTCTTTTTGGAGGAGACGTAAGTGGACATGTCGCTGTAGCGGTCCAGATGGTCTTCTTCGAGGTTGGTGAAGACGGCTGTGGCGGGGGTGCATTTTTCCAGAAGATCGATTTGAAAGCTGGAAATCTCCGCAATCACCGCGTCGCATTTAAGTCCCTCGGTCACATAATCAAGAAGGGGCTGTCCGATGTTCCCACCGACATAAACTGTCTTGTTGTCTGCCTTAAACATCTCCCCGATGAGCATCGTCGTCGTGGTCTTGCCATTGGTTCCCGTAATCGTGATCAGGGGTTCCTTGAGGGCATTAATCGCGAGTTCCAGCTCTCCGGTGATGGGGATATTTTTTTCACGAGCCTCGTCAAGGACTTTGATATTGAGTGGGATACCTGGGCTCACCACAATGAGTTCGGCTGTTTGAAAGGTTTTAGAATTGTGTTTTCCCAGTTCGTATTCAATCTTAAGATCGGCGCAGGCTTGAACTGAGTCGGCCAGTTCACTTTTCTGCTTCATATCCGTGACGGTGATTTTAGCGCCTTGCTTGCTCATGTATTTGGCCGTCGCGACTCCCGACTTCCCAAACCCGACAATCAGCACTCTTTTTCCCTTAAATTTACTCATTAAAACCTTTTCCTATCTCAGTTTTCTATCTCAGTTTCAAAGTCGAGAGCGTTAGCAAAGCCAAAAGAATCGAAATAATCCAAAACCGTACAATGACCTTTGGCTCAGCCCAGCCCTTGAGTTCAAAGTGATGGTGAATGGGCGCCATCTTGAAAACGCGTTTCCCAGTCATTTTAAAAGACGTAACTTGAGCCATGACGGATAACGCTTCAACTACAAAGATTCCGCCACAAAGAGCAAGGACAATCTCATTCTTCGTAATGACTGAAACGACGGCCAAGGCGGCCCCTAGCGCAAGCGAGCCGACGTCGCCCATGAAAACTTGGGCTGGGTAGGTATTAAACCATAAGAAACCAAGGCACGATGCCGCCACGGTTCCGCAAAAGATCGAAAGCTCACCAGAGCCTGGGATGTATGGAATTTGTAAATACTCTGCGATTCTCGAGTTTCCTGCGCAGTAGGCCAGAATGAGAAACGTCGCTGAAGTGGTGATCGTCGGGCCAACGGCCAGCCCATCGAGTCCGTCCGTGAGATTGACGGCATTGGAGGTGCCGACGATCACAAAGGCCGCGAACGGAATAAACAAGACACCTAAATACAGGGACCAGCCCTTAAAGAACGGAAACTTCAGATCAGGCGTGGTGTCTCTCAGGTAGTAGATCAGATAGGCCGAAGCCAGAGCGATGAGCGTCTGGAAGATCAGCTTTTGCTTTCCAGAGAGGCCCTTTGGATTCTTTCGGATGACCTTTCGATAATCATCCACGTACCCCACGACTGCAAAGAGCAGCGTGGTGATGAGCGCGATCCAAATATTTTTATTGGTCAGGTCAGCCCAGAGAAGGGTGGGGATGGTGATTCCCATTAGAATCAGGGCACCCCCCATTGTGGGAGTGCCTTTTTTTGAGAGATGACTTTTGGGACCATCTTCTCGAATGACTTGTCCCATTTGTTTGCGTTGCAGAAATCGAATAAACGCAGGACCTACCAGGAGACAGAAAAAGATACTAGTGATGCTCGCCCCAAAAGTCCGAAAGGTGATGTATTTAAAAACGTTCAGAAAACTGTACTCAAGGTGCAAGGGGTACAAGAGGTGAAAGAGCATGTTTGGATGCTACAGATTTTCAAAAGGCAATGTCAAGTCACACGTGCCTTCTGGCGGAGGGCCTCGGCGCTGACCTCTCGATCATCAAAATGGATTTTGACGGTCTGACTAGGTTTTAGGGGGTCAGCAATGATTTGGTAGTCTTCATGACCCTTCCCGGCAATGAGGACCCAATCACCTTGTTTTGCTTCATTAATGGCCGAAAAAATCGCTTTTCTGCGGTCAGATTCAGTCGTAAAGTTTGTGTACCCAACCGTTCCGCTCAGGATTTCCTGAATAATGGCATTCGGATCTTCCGTGCGCGGATTATCCGAGGTTACCCAAACGTGATCAGAAATTTCACAGGCGGTTCTTCCCATGACTGCTCGCTTCTGACGGTCTCGATCACCGCCACAACCAAAGACGGTGAGGAGTCGGTGCGAGCCTCGAATTTCGTGAAGGGTTTGAAGAACATTTTTGAGCGCATCGGGTTTGTGGGCATAATCCACGAGCACATGGGGTAGCGCCGCGTTGGTCGGGTTCTCAGGGAGGATGACGGGCTCAAGGCGCCCCGGCACGCATAGGAGCGAGGCCAGGCCCTTTTCAATTGCGTGAGAGTTAATGGGTGAAGCAGAGACTCCGCGGACGGAAGCGACTGCAGTCAGGACATTGGAGGCATTAAAACGTCCGACGAGAGGGGAATAAATGTAAAGATCTCCGAGAGTGCCTGCAACCCCCTTTTGGGAGAGATTCAGCGCTTTTCCAGACAGCTCGACTTGTTCAATTCCGAGGTTCATCCCAAAACGAGTGCGCGTAACTTTTGCGAGTGCAGGAATTTTTCTTAGATCCTCCGCCATTCGCTCTCCCGCCGGGTCATCACAGTTGAAGGCGGCTGCAGGAGTTTTACCTGCGTTCAAAGAGTATTGGAGGCAATCCGTGAAAAGCAGCAGTTTGGATTGGTAGTAGTCTTCCATGTCCGTATGAAAATCCAGATGCTCCGGTGAAAGGTTCGTAAATACCACTGAATCAAAAGCGATGCAGGCGACTCGATGTTGCTTCAGGGCATGTGATGAAACTTCCATGACCACAGCGGTGCATCCAGAAGCCTTCATCTGAGCCAGCAGAGCCTGAAGCTCCACAGGACCCGGCGTCGTATGTGTTGAGGGCAGGATTTTTCCATCAAACCGAAAGTTCACGGTCCCGATGACCCCCACTTTGTGGCCGGCAGCTTTTAGGATTGATTCAATGAGATAGGTCGTTGTTGTTTTTCCACTCGTGCCGGTTACGCCAAAAACCAGCATTCCATGAGTTGGATTTTGGTGAAACTCAGCCGCGGCTTGCGCAAGCGCCAATCGCGAATCAGGTACAACGAAATCAGCAGGCAGTTTCTCCCCCACCGTGAGGATCGCGCCTTGCGCCTTTGCGGTCGAAATAAACTGATGCCCGTCTTGAGTTAGACCCGAAACGGCAAAAAAGGCACACCCGGGGATAACCTCACGTGAATCAGAGGTGATTCGGGTAGGCTTGAGGGATCTAATTCGATCTAAAAAAGAAGGCATTTTCCCTACTTTGCTCACGGGCTTTCAAGTGTCAAGCGGATCGTCTCATTCTCTGAGACCCGCTTTCCAGATTCTGGAGTCTGTGTCTTGATAAGGCCTTTTCCGAGAATCTCGATTTGAAATTTATGGCCCTGCAATGCTTGAAGTGCTTCTCGCGGCGTCAGACCCTGCAGGGCGGGCATCGCCCACATCAGCTCCCCGGAGGGTGCGGCTCCCTGCCATTCCAAGGCTTCAAGAGTGGCTTGAGGGGTGACAGGATGAGCTTGGGTGGTGTTTAAAACTTCTTGCGGCTGCTTCGCAGGTTCCATATTTTCAGCTAGCGTTTGTGAGGGCAAACTAAAGCGACCTGCAACGGCGTTGAGCACTTGGCGAAAAAGAGGCGCGGCCGTTTCAGAGGCATAATAAACGCCTCGGGGTTCATCGAGCGCCGTGAAAATCACGATCTTGGGATCGACATTGACGGCATATCCGATAAACGAAGCGATGTGCCGTGAGCGCGAGTAGCGGTGCGTGGCCGAGTCCACGACTTGTGCGGTTCCGGTTTTCCCAGCAACCTTATATCCGCTTAAATTTGCTTTGAGTCCGGTCCCACCGGTTTCAGTCACACTTCCAAGCGCGGTCATCACGTCAGCCGCCACTTTGGGTGTGAAAATACGATGAGGGACTTCGGGTTTTGCGGCGTCAGTTGGGGTTTTGATTAAGGTGGGTTGTACGATCCAACCCCCGTTCAAAAAAGTCGCATAAAGGCGGGTCATTTGAATGGGCGTGACGAGAACCCCTTGTCCAAAGCCGATATTGGCGAGTGCAAGAGGCTGCCAGTCTTTTTTAGCGGGAACTTTCCCAGAAATTTCTCCTGGGAATCCTACCCCCGTTTTCGTGCCCAGCCCAAAGGCTCGAAGAGAGTTCCAGTAGTGATCTGCGCCTACTTTGAGTGCAAGCTTTGCAGCGCCGACGTTGCTTGAAACCTGAATGAGTTTTTTGAGTGTGATCCACTCAAACTTTTCATGCGCTTCAGCCTCAGAGATCGAATGACCTTGGATCATCATTTTCCCGCGTTCAGCATAGATTTGATCCGTAAGCTTGGACCCATGACTGAGGGCACTTGCCAGCAGTGCGGCCTTAAGCGTGGAGCCTGGCTCGTAGCCATCGGTGATTGCGCGATTACGTTTGTGATCGGGAGATTGAGATTTTTCGTTGGGATCAAAAATAGGGTAGCTGGCCATGGAGAGAATTTCACCACTGGTGGCGTTCATGACGACGACGGTTCCGCTTCGGGATCTTGTTTTTAGCACCGAGTTACGAAGTTCTTCTTCAACGGCGTACTGAAGTGAAGCGTCGAGCGTGAGCTGAACGGGCTCGCCATCCTGCACATGCCCAGCGGCCACGGCATCAATAAAGGTAGGGC
>CAIRTR010000035.1 GCA_903881565.1 Oligoflexia bacterium
CCCCTACCCAAATCCCCGCGGCGTTTTCACGCCTCGCAAACGCGAGCCGCGCGTCCCCTACAAACGCACCCAAAGCCCCGATCACAATTCCCTCAAGCTGCCTCACCCACGCACCCACATCCTGCTTGGGCGCAAGCCCATCCCCGCCCAATTTGCAGATCGGATAAATCACGAGTTGCCCGGGGCCATGGTACGTTAAGTCGCCGCCGCGCGAACTCTCGCAGTATTCAACGCCTGCAGGCAATACACCTAAAGGCATTTTCCGCACACGATCGCCTTGTACCCCCTCGCGCAGCGGATCCCACTGCAATCCCCGCCCCCGAGTCACCACCGGCGTGTGCTCCAAAAACAAAACGGTATCCGGGATCTCATCACGCACTCGTTGCGCGTGCAGCTCCTCTTGAAGCGCCAGCGCCTCCGCATACGGAACCAGCCCTGGCAGTGAGCGAAACTCGACTCTCATTTGCCCTAAAGTTTTTTGGGTTGAAATATATGGATCGCATGCCCCATTGCAGCTTCAGCAGCTTCCATTAATGTTTCAGGCAGCGTTGGATGCGGATGAACGCTCAGAGCGATGTCTTCAGCGGTTGCACCCATTTCAATGGCTAAGACAGCCTCAGAAATCAAATTCGACGCCTCGGCCCCCACAATATGGACGCCCAAAACCCGACCCGACTGAGCCTCACACACCATTTTCACAAAACCATCGGGTTCATTCACAGACAGCGCGCGCCCATTTGCGGCAAAAGGGAAAACGCCGACCTTGGTCTTCAAACCCTTCTTCGCGGCCTCGCCTTCCGTCATTCCGACGGTCGCAATTTCAGGATCGGTGAAAATCACTGCAGGCATCGCAGCTACATCGTACACAGTCTTGAGCCCTGCGATGGCCTCAGCAGCCACAATCCCTTCTTTAGAACCTTTGTGCGCAAGCAGCGGCTGTCCCGCAATGTCGCCAATGGCAAAAAGATGTGGCACTGAGGTGCGTCTTTGCGCATCGACCTTGATAAAGCCCTGAGGATCAGCCGTGAGCCCCGTCTTCTCAAGACCAATCAAATCCGCATTGGACTTGCGCCCGACGGTCACCAATACCGCATCAAAAATCTGCGTTTCTTGTTTGCCCGTCTCTGAAGCAAAAAAGGTCGCCTCGACGCCTGATTTTCCGACCTTCACGGAACGTAACTCGGTCCGAAGCTTCAGATGCACGCCCAGCTTGCCCAAGCGTTTTTCCACGACCTTCGTCAAATCGGCATCTACCCCGCTTAGAATCTGCGGCATCGCCTCAACCACAGTCACCTGCGTGCCGATTTTTGCGAAAAAAGTGCCTAATTCAAGCCCGATATAGCCGCCGCCCACACAGAGCAGACGCCCGGGAATTTTCTCCATCGACAACGCACCCGTGCTGTCACAAATATGTTTCTGATCCACCGTTAGACCCGGAATTTTTGCCGACAAATCCAATGGCCTTGAGCCCGCAGCAATCACGCAAGAATTAAAAGTAAGATTCAAATCCCCTTCGGGGGTTTTTACCTGCAGCGATTTTGGTGAGGTAAACTTCGCGTCCCCCTTCACGACGGTACAGCCATTGGCTTTGAGCAAACCGCCCACGCCCGCCGTGAGTTTTGAAACGACAGAGTCTTTCCATTTTACCAATTTCGGAAAATCGACCTTCACGCCCTCGACCGTGATGCCCAGCTCTTGCGCATGGGTGATCTTTTCAATCAACCCACCTGCATAGATGAGCGCTTTTGAGGGAATGCATCCGCGATTCAAACAAACGCCGCCTAACTCCGCTCGCTCCACGACCGTTACTTTTTTCCCCAGTTGGGCCAGGCGAATGGCGCACACGTAACCGGCAGGGCCTGAACCCAATACAACCACATCAGCAGAAAGTTCTTTCATAAAGATACCTCAGGTACTTAGGGCTTGCTCTAAAAAGAGCAGCGTCGGATTTTCGACATAGCTAATAAAGAGCTTCATGAACTCCGCGCCCACGGCCCCATCCACCACGCGATGATCCAGCGAAATCGAAAAATACGTCCAATCCCGCACCACCACTTTTTCGCGCCCGCGAATGACTTTTGCCACCGGTTTACGGAAAATCTTATTGAATCCCAGAATGGCGACTTCTGGATAATTAATGACCGGCGTGGCAAAAAGCCCGCCAATCGAGCCCGCGTTGGTCA
>CAIRTR010000036.1 GCA_903881565.1 Oligoflexia bacterium
CATTTGATGCCCTGACCTTGGGGCTTGATATGACCATCCGAGAAGCACAAACCGAACTCAAACGCCAAGGCCACCCCTGGGAACTTGGCAAAGTTTTTGAAGATTCGGCACTCGTTGGGCAGTGGAAACCCATCAAAGATATACCGGACTATCTGGACAAAGAATTCACCTGCTTAATCGATGGAGTGCTTCGCCAAAAAGCCATGGGCAATGAGATGACCCTCTCACCTGAGATTTGCCTCACTTATGCACACGAAAACTTCCCCTTGTGTGATGGTGATCTGCTTTTCACCGGAACTCCCGCAGGTGTGGGCCCTGTGACAAAAGGCCAAAGCGCCCAACTCCAGTGGGAAGGCGAGACGCTGCTTGAAGTAAAATGGGAATAAAACGCCTACTCTCCACCCTACTCCTCAGTACAAGACAGCGGTTCAGCGATTCGAGCAAAATGGTAGGCCATGGGATGCGAATGATCATCATGCGAGTTGTTCATGAAACTCTCTTTCGGCCCTAAAAGTCCAATCGGCATTGCAGCGTCTTCGTATTCATCACGTAATCCCATCAAATGCCCCACTTCATGAAAAACAGTCTTGAGTCGCTGACCCAAAATAAAATTTCCAGAATCCGCACGGTTGAGCGTAGGACTGCCTACTAGGCCACCCCAAGCCACCATTTTATCTAAACAGGCTTGATCGCCCTTTGAGCATCCTGCCTGCCAATCTTTTACTGCAAAATCTCTCACCGCTTTACAGTCCCGCGCTTGTGTCTCATCATCGATTTCTGTTCGAAAACATCGATGGACCCTTACCGTTTTTATCGCTCCATCAAGCTCTGCCCTCGCTGCAGCCTCAGCGGCATTAATGGCATCAAAATGAACTTCAAACCTAAGACTTTTTCCCGCAAAAAACAGCGGGCTCGAAGCACAACTCTGGGTAACAATCAGCGCAGGATCCACCAAAGCCCCCGGTGTCACGTAGCCGCCCAGGTACTGATATTGGGGTTTACCCAACGTTCCCGCGTAGCAATTATACCAATCTGAGGTCGTCTGATTCCATAGTTCAAGGGCCGCGCGCCGCTCAGTCTCGACTACGTCGTCATCAAAAAGAACGGGAACACTTACCTGAACGGTAACGCTATCGCCAACAGCATGCTGAATAAACAGCAGGCTAGAATTCGCAGAATAGGGAAAGGCGTAAACCTCTTGATCTGCCTTCACCGGAACCGCTCCAGGCAAGGGTCCACCCGAAACGCCTTCACACGCCGGACCCACACGCAGCCCTGTGAGGGAGCCGGTGCAAAGTACCGATTGAAGCTCCGCCAAATCAGCGAGTCGACCGCGGGAATCCGCAAGTGCTTGCGAAACAGCGTTGCGATAACGAACCAGCATGTCGTCCAAACTCAAATCACAGACCTTCTTCATCTCCTCTTCGATCACGGCGCGATAGACGCGCCAAATGTCGACTTCCGCTTTCATCAACTCTTGAAAACTTTTCTTGAGATCCGCTTTCGCACTGGGCCCAATGGAAGCATTCAACTTTGAGACAAGCAGTGCACGAAACTCCGCAAACTCACCGCCACGAACCGATTCAAAATTAGCGGAGAGATCGTCCCCCATTTTTAGCCAACGATCCAAGGCAGGATAAAAAGCCTGCTGTGCACGAGCAAGCTCCGTTGACGAAGGAGTCGGAAAAAACAGGAGGCTAAAATCAGATTCGAGACGCAAAATCTGTTCATGAATTTCTAAAGCTCTTTCGGTTCGTTTGTGAGATTCAACCAAGGCTTGTTGGTCCACCAAAAAACGATGAAAAATGGCCGCGCTAATGGTCGAAAACGGCGTAAGCTGCGAAATCGTCGCTCGATATTTCATAAGCATTAGCGCGTTTCCTGAGTCTGCGCTCTTGATCATTAAATCCGATGGCGCCGCCATCGGCAGACCACTCAAAGCTCCAAATCTTGCAGAATCAGCGGTCAAACACGCGGGCACTTCAAGTTTTACGGGCCTCACATTAGGCGAGAGCGCCGCCTTGCGAAGCGCGAGATACTCGAAAACCTCGCCACGCAATTTCCCAAGGGCCCTTGCTTCATCAAACGAAGTCCCCGAAAGCACCAGAGCATCGAATCGTCGCGATTGCGCCGCCTTCGTGCACGACATCCGAAACAACTCATAAGTTTCTGCTTCAGAAGAACCCACGTAGCCGTAACCCGCGTGGCTATCGCCAAAAACTCCCTCAACGCCTGGGGTATAAAAACGATCAGGGTTTGAAAGGATTGAAATACCAGCCTGCCCCGACACTCCCGTGAGTGCGATGACAAAGAAGGCGGCAGAGATGATGGATTTCGAAAAACTCCCCATTCAGGGGCGGACTTTACTTTATTTAGACGCGGTGCGCAATAAGAATCAGCACCCCCGAAACTGAGGATGTCCCTGGATCCGACGCTCAAAATCACTAACCTTTTCAATATCTTGAGCCACGGCAAATCCAGGCGGAATTTTCGCCTGGCTCCGACTCCAACGCAGCAGCCACTCAGCCCCCAAAAGGGATCCGACCCCTTTTGGAGCCTCAGCATACGCAACCGTCGTGTCGGCCTTTGGCCCCGTCATCACGCCCTTGCCAACGAAAAATCCTGCATGCAACAGAGCCGCACGCACCGCAGTCGATGCGGAGTAGGTGAAGAGTTTGGTGGGGCGCCCGCGACAAATTTCAAAGAGCCTGGCGAACGCCTCAGGGGTCCAAAGCGCTGAATCGACCTTAAACGAAAAGGGATCATAAAAAACAAGATCAGGAACCCCAGCCCCGGACATCTCTGCAAAAAACTCACCCTTTAACTCCCACTCCAAAAGCCCCGAAGCATGCTGCCATCGCCCCGCCTCTAGCAGCGCATAAGGCGCGGGATGCCTGAGATGGGGAAACTTCACCGGATGTTTCGAAGCAAGTTTCAGCGGATCCAGATCACACTCAAAACTCACAATCTTCAAAGCTCGCGCGCCCGCAGGCAGGGCTTGCTCAAAACATTTTACCGCAGCCATTGCATTGGACGCCGCCCCTAGGCCTACGTCCCAAATCACAAGTGGCGCACCCTTAGTTTCAGCCAACGCTTCACCAAGCTGAGACTGTTCGACATAAAGTCGGTGCGACTCCTCGGCCGGGTCACTCACCGAATGCATGATCTCCGAAGAACTGATCTGACGAATGCTCGAAAACCCCTTCAAAGAAGTGTGCACTTCATAATCCCCAAGCTTTGCCCAACGCTCAGATTTGGCTTTCGTTTTTTTCTGCTGGGTAACCGGATTATCCTCATCAGAGCGCATCAAGGGGGCTTTGCGTGAGTGATAATAATCCAAAAACTGATCCGCCAAAATGCTCTCGCGCATCTCGCTCATGAGACGATGATAAAAAGTGAGATTATGGGTGGCTAACAATTGCCAACCCAGGATCTCCTGCGTTTTTACAAGATGATGAAGATAAGCGCGCGTATATTGACGACAGCAAATGCACGTACAATCCAAATCCAAAGCTTCTTCTGAAAATTTGTAAACGCTTCGCCTCAGCTGCATTTTCCCATGCGTGGTAAAAGCAACTCCACGCTGCGCAAGAGCCGAGGGCAAAATACAATCAAACATATCCACGCCACGATGAACGGCTTCCAATATATCAATCGGCGTTCCCACGCCCATCAGATAGCGCGGCAAATTCTCGGGCAAAAGATCGGCGGCAAAACCTGTGAACTCATCTCGCTGTTCTCGCCCTTCGCCTACGGCGAGACCGCCAATGGCAAAACCATCAAACGGCAACTTCGTTAATACCTCAGCGCTCTTTTGTCTCAGATCATGAAAACAAGCGCCTTGAACGATTCCGAAAAGAGCTTGCGGCGAATCCCCGCGCGCTTCAAGACTACGAAGCGCCCATCGATGCGTGAGTTCCATGGCAGCTGTCGCTTGGGCATGATCCGCAGTCGAGGGGATGCACTGATCGAGCACCATCATGATATCGCTGCCAATCGCCTTCTGCATGCCGATGCTAAGCTCCGGACTCAGGAGATAGGATTTGCCATCCACATAGCTTTTGAAATGCGCGCCATCTTCGGTCATGAGCCTTGAATGCGGCAGCGAAAAAATCTGAAACCCGCCGGAATCCGTCAATACCGGCCCATCCCAATTCATGAAGCGGTGAATGCCGCCCAGCTTTTTGAATACCTCAGGGCCCGGCCGCAATAGGAGGTGGTAGGTATTGGCCAAAAGAACGCGTGAACCCGTCTCTTTTAAGGATTCCACGGTCTGCGCCTTCACCGTGGCTTGCGTACCGACCGGCATGAATATAGGGGTCTTCACTTCGCCATGCAGCGCGTGAAAACGACCTGCTCGGGCTTTGGAGCCCGAGGCCTTAGCCTCAAGTTTAAAACGAAGACGCGACATGAGGGGGCTGTATCACAGCCGCTATTCGAGGGGAAGCACGCAACGAAAGCCCAGATTATCACTCGTGGTATCGGGTGAAGAGCTGAGTTGATAGTTGAAGCGTCCGGCGGAAGATTTCGAATCCGAAGCGCCCCCAACGACCCCTCCTCGAGTCGGACCGCTCAGTTCACGCGTCCCCCATTTTTCGGACTTATCAGTAAAAATGCTGAACTGATCATCGTGAAATGATTTTTCGCTACCCTGAACGGCACTCGCCTGAGTCCCGTCCTTTGTGACCATCGGAAGTCCCAAGGGGAATGAAAAATAAGCCGCCTTATATTTTGGGTCTGCAATTTTCCATTCGTCCACAGAAGCTAAGCCCGCACTACCGCCCGGTCCTGTGATCCCATCAAAAGCGTATTTGGCGCCATCATCATTTCCTGAGTCAAACGCGGACAAAATTCCGTGGCAGGAATGCGTATCGGGAGAGCATCCTCCCAATTGATCCGAAACCCAACTCAGGGTGTTCCCCACCATATCTTGGGCTCCAAAACGAGACACACACTTACTCGTTCCCGTGCTCCCAATTACGAAAGAATCAGGGCCGTCTTCCGCTCCGCGAGCCAGCTCATGGGATGAATTAAAAGGTAAATTCTCCGGCGAGACTCCCTCATGGGTATTCGTATTGCACGCATGATTTTCGGGATGTTTCATTCCATTTTCAAGGGACGTGATTTCAACATCTGTGAGCGTGCCGGGCTCATCCTTCAGATGGGGCCAGGCCGCAGCCACAATGTATTCCCGACGTCTCATCATGCGCTTGGCACCATAGCTCCCGTCATTCTGACCCTGACATTGAAGTGAAGCCCCCTGTTGACTGACTTGCACCAAAGGAGGCCTCTGCGTCGTCTGATTAGGCTCGTTGGTCGCCATCAAACTGCGCTCCATCAAGGTCAGCTCCGGTGAATCAGCCGATTTCCACGTGCCGCCGGACTTTATGAAACACTCCCCTCCGCGAGAATGGGGACTCTTTGTCGAGGAGGTCGAATAATAAACACTTCCGTCCACGCCGATCGAATCAGGAGGCGTCGACTTGGCCGTACAAGGACCCACTTTGGGATCGCCATCCTCCGCCCCGCGCGGACCACATTCTTTTACGCTATAAGCACCATCGACCCCAATGAGGGGCAATTTCATCACCGGACCAAAACAATCACCGGGAGTCCCCTTCTCGCCGCAGCGGCCATAAACCGTGTCAGTTTTTGGCGACCAATGACATGCGGTTGCCCATCGATCGATAAAAAAACTATACCCCAGATCATAAAAATTCGGATCCAAGTTGAGATCTGATTTTCCGGGAGAAGCATTCTTCGGAACACTCCCCAATCCACTATAGGGGCACCGCTGATGAGCAAGGGGATCTGTTTTACGCCCGAGCAACGAACACATCTCGGCGTTTGCAGCATCCCGATGCACGAGCACCATATTGGCAGGGGGAACAGGAACAGTGACGAGATACTTTTCAGAATTTCCGCGAGGAAGTTCTTCAGGCCAGCTGTTCACCTCAAGCCCCACACTATAAAAATACTGAGCAGGAGCCGGGGCCACGGCGGGGTCGGTACAAGATTTCACCCCAGTCCCCATTTCACGGCAAACCATACAGGAGTCCATTTCATCTGGAGTGCAAACTTGTTTAGTTGCCATGTCCAACGTCCCACCTCGACTGACACGAACGAGACGATAAACCGTTTTCTGATCTGCCTTCAGGAAAGGCTGCCAAGTGATACTCACTTGCGCGATCACAGGAGTTCCATCGGGCGCTTGCGGGGATTCACCCAGGGCATTCACGGCGATAACCCCTTGATAGCGCTCTTTGAGCTCCGGGATCGTTTGAAACTGGATCATTTCGGAGGAGGCTTTGGCGACGCCCAGGTTTTGATTGCGCGCAACGGATCCCAATATCTGAAACTGATCTTTGGTCTCACTTGAGTGGACAATACAGAGATATGAGGTCCCTGACTTTAGTCCGGAAATTTTCATCGTATGCGCTTCTTTACTGACGATCGCAATCGTGGCCTGAGCAAATTCTCCTCCGCGAGCAGAGCATTCAACTTTCAAGGTCTCTGAATTATCCAAAAGGCTGAAGCGCAGGAGCGCCGAATCACCTGTCACATCATCCGAGGCGAGCTCAAGCCCCCCTTCTTTCAGCTGAATGGGAGTATTTCCCGCCGTCAGAGGGATGCTACTGGGAGTAGGAAAAAGGGTAACATACCGCACGGGCGGCTCTTTAGGAGTGCAGCCCGAAAGGATCCCAATCGACGCTAAAGCAGCAAGGATCATTGCACTTATTTTCGCAAATACTTTCATCATAACCCTCATTGTTGATTATGACGGCTTCTTGCATCAAACGTAATGTGTCTTCTTGGACACCCTCGAAAAAAAAGCTAGTCCAGCTCTTTTGCGACCGGGTCATCGACAATATCAGGCTTTTTGACCTGTTTTCGTACATTCTTGATGGTGTTTTCTGGCCAACCCTTTTGAATCAAATTAACAATCCAAGAAGGCACCGCTCCTTTAGGATCGGTATGAGCAACGCCAATCGCGTGCGTTCTTTTCCCGCCGTCAACGGGAGTGAGAGTCAAAGTCGTATTGTAGATTGCGCCGCGTACATTCTTCGAGTTCGGAGGCAGCGAGGGTTCCTCAACCGAACGAATTGAAAAAATAATCTTCTTGGCAACCTTATCCACTTCGATTTTAGAGATATAAACAAAGTCGCGATCCTTCAGCGGCCAGGGGATCTCAATGTGATAATATTCCAGGCGCTCATTGGGGGTGATCTGTTTTACGAGACGGATTTCATTCACCCGATCCACCCACTCCTTGGCGCGCGATGTGTCTCGAATCACCGAAAGAACTTTCGACATCGGCGCGTCGATATCGGCTTCGCCCTTGAAGGCAAACAGCGCACTATTGGGCACGGTTTTGCGAGAAACTTCAATTCCATCTGAATTAGAAATTCTCTCCCAACCCCCCTCATCTAAGGTTTCTGCTCGACACTCTGCGTAGACACAGAATGCCGAAAAGACAAATATGATCAGGACCTTATGCATAGCGCCATTCCTTTCCTTGACATTTATAAAATACCGGTTCGAAACAAAAAAAACAATGTTTCCGTTTCACACGCTGTGTGTTACCGTTTAAGGGTTCTGATCGTCGCCTTCTCGAGATAGGGGCATGGTGCCCATAGCCTCTGAAGCGGCTCCCAGCCTTATAAGGAGGATCTATGGGTAAGAAATTGTACGTTGGCAATCTGCCATTTTCTGCAACCGATGACGTTTTAAAGGAAGTTTTCACACAAGTCGGAACAGTTGAGTCCGCAAAAGTAATCACAGATCGCGACACCGGCCGTAGCAAAGGTTTCGGTTTCGTTGAAATGGCTACAGAAGCTGAAGCAGCTAACGCTATCACGAAATTCAATGGCGCTGACTTTGAAGGCCGTAACATCACGGTTAACGAAGCTAAGCCTATGGTTCCTCGTGAAGGTGGCGGCGGCGGCGGTGGACGCGGCGGCTTCGGCGGCGGCGGAGGCGGTGGTCGTGGCGGACGCGGCGGCGGAGATCGCGGCGGACGTGGCGGCGGAGGCGGCGGTCGCTGGTAACAGCTTCCCGGCCTAGAGCCTACTTTAGTAAATAAAGTTTAAGATCCCGTTCGCACTCATCCTGCGAGCGGGATTTTTTTTGTCTTAGCAGGGGAGAAACCGTCAGCGTCTGGCGATTCTAGTTCTTAAAAACGGGAAAAGTCAAAGTAACCGTTGTGCCCGACGGGCTTGATTGCGCATCATTCATCCGGCTTTCGACTGCGATTTCGGCCTCATATTGTTCCAGAGTCGCCTTCACAATCATCAAACCAAAGCCCGTCCCCGCCTCACCTTGAGTCCCTAACTGAGAGGAGATAAGCCCAGGCACAAAAAGCTTCTCCAAGACCTCAGGTGGCATCCCTATCCCATGATCCGTGATTCGCACCTGAAAACCCTTGGCCTTCTCTTCAATAGTCACAGCCACTATCGCCCCTCGAAGAGAAAATTTTGCAGCATTCGAAAGCAAATTTGTAAAAACCTGAAGTACCAGCCGCTCTTTTTCAAAACCCACGATCGGCGGTTTTTGAGCATGATTGATCACTTCAAATTTTATCCCTTTTGAGGAAAACGTCTTTTCAACGAGCTCCTTTGTTTCGTCCAAAACCGCTAGAAGATTCACCGGCTTTACTCGACTCAAAGGCGCCCCCAACGAAGCGGTTGCATAATCTCGAACATCCCTTATTAGGCTGTCAATCCGGTCGAGCATCACAAGATTTTTATCACAATGATCTTTGACAAGCGCCACATGCTCAGGCCCAAACTGCTCTACTTTTGAGAGTGTAGCTTGAAGAGCCTGACTCCTCATCCGGATAACGCTCGATGGATTCGTCAGATCATGACTGATCATCCGAAGCAAACCCTCTAACTCCACTTTGCGCTCATCAAGTTTCGCCAAAGTTTGAGTCAATTTGCGATTGAACAAGAAAAAAGAAAAAACCAAGAAACTGAGTAACCCGAGATAATTAGCAGCCCGAAGAATTTCGATCTGATAGTGTTCCAAGGCAATCCCACAATCGGGAAAAACCACTTTCTTAAGGAAAATAGCGAACGGTAAAAACGCCACACCGAGAGCAGACCAGGCTAAGATCCCTCGAATGTTGCACAAAAAAGCTGCCGCAATGGACACCGCCAATCCCCAATAAACCATGGGGGTATCGCCTTTTCCAATCTGAACGACGACATTAAGAAGCCCAAGATAAACGAGCGCCAAAAAAAAGTGGGTCCGATTCCCCGGCCTCATGCGCGTCCTGAGGAAAATCCACGCAACCATAACAAGAGATCCAAAAACGAAATTAGATACCAGCATGGTGGTACTGCTGAGAAGAAAAAAGTAGATCAATCCAAAAACAAAAAAACAGGCACTTGCGAACACATTAATGGGCCCGAGAAGATCCACCCGACCTAAAGGTGAATCCGACAGAAAGCTTTTGACCCGCTTTTGCATAGAGTATTTATGTTAAAAGGGAATACAAACGAAAGCAATCCTTTAAACCTGAATCTCCATCGCTTCTTTTGAGAAACAAAGATCCAATTCGGAACAGACAGCTTTCAACTGTGCCTCCAGCGCCGCAAGCGCCACATCTGTCCTCGACGGATCGTGGTGCGTGAGAATCAATTTTTTGACAGGATGGGATTTCGCAATCTCAATGACATGCTCCATCGAAGAATGCCCCCATCCCTGAAACTTTGGATACTCATCCGCAGTATATTGCGCGTCGTGAATCAACAAATCTGCTTTACAAAAAAGACGATGCCGCTCGTTTCGTTCAGCGACAATCTGATTCATTTCCTCGTCCGTCTCCGGATCATTTAAGACGTTATAATAAGGTTCCATATCACCCGTAAAAACAACGGACTTTCCGTTGCAAGTAATTTTGTAACACAAACCGGTGACCGGATGATTGGAGTACTGCGTTTGAATCGTGGTCTCGCCAAATTGCAATGTCTCTTCTTTAAGGTCACGGTAGTCAATGGCCGCATTGAGCTGTTGCATGCTGATCGGAAAATACGCGTAGTCCATCTGAAGATCCATGATCTTCTTCAAGGTCTTCTCAAAATGCGTAGGGCCGTGAATATGAATCTTGTTTCCGGGGATATAGGCCGAAACAAAAAAAGGAAAACCCTGAATATGGTCCCAATGGGTATGCGTGATAAAAAGATGAATTACGCCGACTTTTCGCCGTGCTAAATCAAGGCCCAGCTCGCGAATGCCCGTGCCGGCATCAAAGATAAACGTCTGTCCAAAGTCGTCCTCGACTTCGATGCAAGTCGTATTGCCGCCGTAGTCTGCGGTATTTTTTCCAGGCGTTGCAATTGAACCTCGAACTCCCCAAAAACGAACTCTCATTTTTCACTCCGGTTTCTCTGTCACTTTTTCCTTGCTGCTTGCGATATTCAAAAACACTTCAGCCTTCTCGATTTGCTCCTGCGCCGTTTCGAGATCCTTAAGCACCGTCGCTTCTTCAATGCCCAAGATTTTCCAAAGACCAGGATCAAGAGGGCGCGTCTGTTTTTCGGATTCTTCTTTTTCGCCATTAAGTGCCAGGCGATAAGTCATCGCATCGGCAAGCTGGAGGATGTATGAGATTTTGTTTCGTTCCACAGGCGCGTGATGCGCAGCCACCGCCTCCGTGATCTGCTCATGAAAATTCCATTTTTTGAGGGTCTGAGCCCCTAGTTGCGAATGATCCAACGAATACCGGGCCTTTTCTTCAGCGGCCGAGAGTTTCCCATCATGAGGTTGGGTTTCAAAAAAAGCCTGCATCAGAATCGTTTTCCCAATGTCATGCAAGAGGCCTGCGATAAAATACTCCTCCAACATATTTACGGGAACCCCAGCCGTTTTCGCAATTATTTTTGCACACACG
>CAIRTR010000037.1 GCA_903881565.1 Oligoflexia bacterium
CATATTGATGACTAACGCTTACCGAGGCTCCAATCAGGCCTACCCCTTGTTTGTAACTTTCCTCGGCATCAAAAGTAAAAGTGAAATATTTTGAGTCGGCTGGATCGACGTCCACCTTCACGCCACAGTCTTTATCAGATCCATCGCTATCCGGATTCGCAAAAGTACAACTCGGCTTGCCTTTACTATTTATGGAAAAATTGAAATTCTCGCACTTGACTGCCCACAAGGGCGAATCCCCTTGGCATCCACCGAGCGCATCACACACCGCTTGGCGCCGTTTAGCGCCCATTGCATAGGAACTCTGAATCGTCGAAACTAGAGCAGCGAAGGAAAGAACAGTGATACCCACAACCCTAAAATATTTGAAAGACATCGCCATAAAATTATTTTCCGCCAATTTGATATTGTCCCATTTCGCGAAGGTAAGACGCCCCCCTTCGAGGCCTGAGTAAATTTCGAGCAACCTACCCGCAGGATTCAACGTGTTCAAGTAATATTTTTTAGTCCCCCTCTCCTGTTTTATCAATAATTTCAACCAGACCCGTGGCGACTCGAGATAAATGTAGAATTTCCGACACGTAGAGAGATGGGGCTTCGCTCTCAGTAAGGCGAATTTCAGGTGAAAACCAGGTTCGCATAACCCCCAAGAGGCCACACCCCAGGGATCCCCAATTGCCGGAGAGAAAAGACCCGCTTTATGTCTACTATCCGTCGCTCACTGCCTGGCGCAGCGGACGACAAAGAAGTCGTCGCTACGAGAGAAGCTGTTGCGGACGTTATCGAAAGAGCCAAAGTAACCATTGATGGCGTAGGCCTCGTCGGAATTTTTTGGATGCCCCGACGAGGACCAAAACCAATATTCGCGCGGCCCAAATTGACCTGTCTCCTTGAACTCACTTCTTAATTCACCAATAGTTGGTAAATGGTATGCTCCCGCTGGGATTTGGGCGCTCACTTCTCCAGTATATGTCGACATTCCGGTTCCATTGGCCACTTGCTCCCATTTGTAACCGAGGGCTTTGGCTACCTGAACTTGCGTGTTAAAGTCTTTATTCATGCTATTGCAATAATCGAAGGCATCGCTTTGCTTCATTAAGCAGGCATCACTGCTGCTTTTATTTTGTGAATCATAACAAAAAGCTCTGTTATTATGATCTGCTATTTTAACGATCGGGCCTAATTTGCCCGCAGACTCTGGGGCATTACTACCTTGAGTTTTTTCAGGTAATCCGTACCCGATTTCAGCGGCCTTAGAATTTGCCGTTACTACCATTAATCCTAATCCGACAGCACAGAGTGCTCCAAAACTTTTAAAAATCATAAATTGATCTCCGAAGCCGCTAGGCCATAATTTTTCAGTCGGTATTGCTTATAACGCGCTGAATAACAAATTGCAACGTAAAAATATCATTTTAGTCAACTATTTTGACCGTAGCCAGAGCTGAGCATTTCCCCCTCGGCGAGAAAATTTCGCGCGAAGCGCGCAAGCACGCGCGCTGGGCGGTTCCCCCTCGGTGATCTTCCCGCGCGGTAAGCGCGGTCCCCTTCGGCGGCCGGTTTTCGGATTGGGGGTCCGGGGATTGGATTTCAGCGGGTGAGGGGAGTTAGCCGGCTAGGGCGGAAAACGGGTTTATGTTACTTCGCAGCAGCGTAGCCCCTCAAGCAGCAGTGTATTCAATAGGGTCTTGTACGGCGTGCTCCGGCGAAAGGGCCTCGACTCTGGCTTCAAGTCGTACTCCAAGTTTCTCGGAAAAAAATACGCGAACAAAGGCCTCTTCGGCACGATCTAGTCGCCGGTTTTTGGCCTTCTCCCAATTCATAACAGTAGGATGAGTAACTCCGATGGCGGTAGCAAATTCTCTGATCCCCATCCCAGTGACCTTTCGAAGCACTTTAAGCTCTTGTCCTCGTATGGGACGCGGGGTGAGGAGGAGCAGGGTTGCAATGGCTTTGTCGATCTTCTGGAATCGCTCGGAACTAAACACAGGGCCGTGCTCTTCACTGATTCGATCGGGACGCACATGTGCGGTAATATATTTGAGTCCCAGATAATTTTTGAACTCGACCAACGGGAGTTCTGAGTCTGATCGCTTTTTTGGCATTTTTCGTCTCCTTGTCCTGGATCTTCTCATAATGTGAGGTCCGCGCAGCCTCTTGGATGTCGTCTTGAGAGATGTTCCTCTTATTCATTCTGCTCTTAGCGTGAAACGACAGGCTGAAGTTACCAGATACGACCAAAGCGAGGATGTGTCTAATAAGTTCATCGTCGGTCATGCTGGTAAAAAATTTACCATATCCAGCCGCACAGGGCAATACCCATTTTTGCCTGTGGCTGTGCAAGCTCCCAAGCCCACTGGACATTTGACTTGGACAAAATTCCTAAAAACGCATCGAAACCGATCAAAACAGATCAAAATCTGACTGACCGTGTCTGACGAGAGTCCAGAACGCTAACCCCTTATTGTTGTTTGTAATTGTCTGATTTTTCGGATGATCGCTGGAGCTTTGCGGATGGTGCGGGCGACTGGACTTGAACCAGCACACCTTGCGGTATACGCCCCTCAAAC
>CAIRTR010000038.1 GCA_903881565.1 Oligoflexia bacterium
AGTCGTAAGTGGGGGCACGTCCTCGCCTTCAATATTCGGACAGCCGATGCTTTCTCGATCCGGAGGCGGCCAATACTTGAAACCGGCCTCGCCTGATGCAGCAAGGTCGGACATGTAAAAAAGGTCGGAACATCCAAAATGGGAATGCCGGCGGATGGCGTCCATGCACACGCGCAAAACTAGCTGCTGAGGAATCGGGAATGCCTCCTCAAAGAAGGGGAGCGTCGGCAGGAGGTCGTAAAGATAACGAGCCTGATCCAACACGAACACGTCAGTAAACATCACCGTGTCTTTGGCTTGGTATGCGATGCGGTCTAGCTTTCGTGTGTTGGCATGATAAGGATAACCATACAACCCCGTGAGCAGATCTGTAAGCAGATGCGGCAACGGATCGTAGCAGAACGCTCTTTTCCCTTCATCAAACCATTTGAAGTTTCGCAGCACCTTAACGAGTTGTGGGCTGCAAGCGTCTTGAATATGCTTTGTCTGGAAAAAGGCGTCACCCCATTCAGATTCGAGAAAAGTTCGAATCAAGGAGACAGTCTTTGCGGCATCACCTAGCTTGACCTTTCTTTCTCCTAGCGTTTCCTTGAAATAAAACTCATGTAGAGCGGCGCTTTTCTCCAATGAACTTTCGGTGAAGAAGACATGACGTAAAGCGGAGTAAAGCGGATTGGTCCACGCCTCGACGACTTTCCCAGATTCAGCGACAGCCTTGGCGAGTGCTTCCTCGTTGTTAAAATATTCACGGCGTGAGCCGGGCAGTGCCACCACTCTCCACCAGGGAAGCAACTGCCCCGCAAACTGCACGATGAATTCAGTCGTAAAGCGGCTGTAGTGTTTGAGCAGTTCTGGTAGCACTTCGGTTTCAATAAACTCGTCAAAGTTTTGCGTCCAGGTGTCATTATCACCGTGTGCGTAACTCCAGAGACCTATTTGGCGTCCCCACTTGAAAATCTCCCTTTCTTCCGGCGAGGGTTCATCAAGCTTTCCGTCCGTTATCCCGAGATCGGGATTGTTCCCAGCATTCGCTATTTTAGCCAAGGCTTTGGGAGACCTTCTGATGAGGCTTCTAAGCAGAGTTCTGTCGAGCACCTTGCGATTGAGTTTGGGGCACAGTTCGCAGAAATTCGTGATGAGGACAGACAGTGGCGCAAGCCGTTGATTTACGAACAGCTCCCGCAAAACATTGATCGTATTAGGACTGCCGCCACACAGTTGTCCGCAAGCGTCAAAATAAACGATGTCGAACTGCTGCGGGACAATGGAAAAGAACTGCTGGAGATTGCCGTTGTGAACCTTTAGCGGAATGCCCTCTCGACCCAAAATGCTGACCGCTTTTCGGAACGTATCTGGGTCACGCTCTATCGCCCAAATATTCGTGAAGGGAACTCCAGCCTGCTTGAAAGCCATGAGGTCTGCAATTGGGTCAGGGCCGGCAAGAAACAACACGTGTAAATCGTCGGGCTTTTTAATCCCAACTCGGGACTGGTGCAGCGTGTGCCAG
>CAIRTR010000039.1 GCA_903881565.1 Oligoflexia bacterium
AGCCGTCCATTTCGGGCATCTGACAGTCCATTAAAACCAAATCAAATTCACTTTTCGCAAGGGCATCCAGAACCTCAAGTCCGCTGGCAACTAAGAGTGAATAGAGGCCAAGTTTTCCCAGCATGGCGGCAATTACTTTTTGATTTACGGGATTGTCTTCGGCGACCAAAATCCGGCCCGAGAGTTTTTCGAGGGATGGTTTGACGTATTGGCTGGTGATGCCGGTTATGAGCTCTTTGGTTCCCGATTCAAAATCCATATTCACGGCAAAAGTCGAACCGATTTTTTCTTCGCTGGCAAGGGTGATCGTCCCCCCCATGAGCTCCACGAGGCGTTTTGATATCGCAAGCCCGAGTCCCGTTCCTCCAAAATGGCGAGTCGTGGAGCTTTCGGCTTGGGTGAAGGAGTTGAAGAGTTTCTCCTGGTTCGCTTTTGAAATTCCGATCCCCGAGTCTTTGATGGTGAGTACGAATCGGGTGAGGGAAGGGGGCTTTGGCGTAAGATTTAAAGACACGTGCACTTCACCCTTAGAGGTGAACTTGATGGCATTTCCCACCAAGTTGTTCACAATCTGGCCAATGCGCCCTGGATCGCCCAGCAGCGTAGGAGCGGAAAGGGGGGATTCGTAGCGCAAACTGATTCCCTTTTTTTCGGCACTGATTTGAAAGGGGATCAGGAGTTCCTTAAGAAAAGAGATGGCATCAAACTCAACGGTTTCCAGCGTGAGCTTGCCGGCCTCTATTTTTGAGAAGTCCAGAATGTCATTAATAATGCCGACGAGCGTGCGGCCTGAGTTTGAGATGGTTCTTGCGAATTCGCGCTGGTCATTGGTGAGTGGCGAGTCCAGGAGGAGATCGACCATTCCGATGATGCCGTTCATGGGCGTGCGAATCTCGTGGCTCATATTGGCCAAGAATTCAGATTTACTCTGGTTCGCGATTCTTTCAGCTTCTTTTGCAAGATGCAGCTTTTCTTCAAGGATTTTTCGATCTGTAATATCAAAACGGACCGCGGCATAGCGAACCTCATCGCCATTTTCTCCGACCTCTTGGGGCAGGGGGAAGATATTGGCATGAACCCAGTAGTGGCTTCCGTCTTTTTTTCGATTACAGACCTCGCCGGACCAAAGCTTCCCCGACGTGATGGTTCCCCAGAGTTCGTGATAGAACTCGGGTGGATGGATCCCTGATTTGAGAATGCGATGATTTTTGCCGATGAGTTCTTCAAAAGTATAGCCCGAGATTTTGCAGAACTTTTCGTTGACGAAGGTGATGTTTCCCGCTTTGTCCGTGATGGCGACGATGGCTGCCTGGTTGATGGCGTAATTGACTTCGCTGAGTCTTTTTCGGTCCAAGGAGGCAAACTCAAGCTTTGTAAAGAGCGCCAACTCTTGGCCTACTTGAGCGGCGATGTTCTTCAAGAGTTCTTCTTGTTCGGGTGTGAAGGAGTGCGGCTTGAAGTCCAAGACGCACAAAGAACCGATGGAGGTCGATTCATCGTATACCGGTGCCATGGCCAAAGCGCTGAGGGGGAGCCCGCCTAGATTGAGGTGCAGAGGTGCGAAGCGGGGATCTTGCGAAAGGTCATTGATGTGGGTGATGCGCGGACTTTTGGATTGTTCGGCTGAAAAGCGGCAAAGCGAGGAGTCAAGCAGCGGCAAGTCCTCGAGTTTGACGCCAAAGCTTGAGACGAGTACGTGTTCGGATCCGCGGCGCAGGAAAATGAGACAGACGGGTGTGTTGAAAGCTTGAGATGTGATCTGGGCCAGGCCCCTGAGATTGCGATACTTGGTCTCTTCGATGGTATTCATGGGAGCTTTTTCTATTATGTAGGATAGCTCTGGAAATCAAAACGGCAATCTCAGGGGTCGAAAATATTTTCGTCAAGGCTTTGGCGGTCATCGTTATCAGCGGATCGGCAAGTGCGAAGCCGTGACTTAGCCCGGTGAGGCTCTGGTATCGTGCAAAGTAACGTCTGGCCAGCTATTGAGGGCGAGAATATGAACTGCGTCGTATTCGTTTTTTAGAAAATATTCGCCGACGCCGATTAAGTCTTTACCCCAAGTCACAATGCGAGACCAGGCGAGGTAGTCCCAGAATCGCAGTTTTTCTTTGTTCTTTTGTGTGGGCGAGTTTAAGGGGCGCCCTTTCTCAGCGCCCGTCACAACGCGGGCGACGAGCCCGCCCACCTCTCGCAAGAAGGCCCGAAGCGCTGGCCTGGCTTGGATCATGCGGCTGGCTTTGGTTTGTATTAGGATATGCAAATGGTTTCCCACGCATACATATCTATTGATCACGATTCCCTGTCGTTTGGCTGCATTAAAGACGACATTTTTAATAATGCGGGCGCGTTTAGGGTGAAGCATGGAGCGATCTTCAAGTGCCAGCGATGAGCGCATCGTGATGTGCAGGGGCTTGCCGGGATCAAAAGGGCGCGCGGTTTTACGGCGGCCCGATTTTGCGTACGTTTCGCCGCCATGTTCTTTGGCAGCTTTTCCAGTCTTTAAGCCTGGTAGCGGCAGTGGGAGCTGTGTGGGTCTTGGATCTTTGGGGGTTTTGGGCTTGGATTTTTTCTTTTTTAAGTGGTTGGCGCACATCTTCGTTGCATATAGGTCCCGGGCAAAGTCATTGCAAGAATAATCTATTAATATCGTAGAGAAAAATGCTGGCCCCACCGGGGCACTCTACGTGCGTACACGCACGAGGGGCATGAATCAGCGCGTCTGGATCAAAAGCAGGCTGGGGCCCCTGCGTTCGTCTGGACTAAACTGGCCTGTTTTGCTAATCGTTCTAAAACGGAGAAGTAAAAGGCGTGGAACTATTTCGGGATCAAGAATTTTTGCTGAAAATCGCACGGACCACCATGCCCTTTGGCAAGTACGAGGGACGATTGCTCATTGATCTGCCGGAGCCCTACGTCGTGTGGTTTGCGAATGAGGGTTTTCCAGACGGTGAATTGGGAAAGATGTTGGCCATCGTTTATGAAGTGAAGGTCAATGGGCTGGAGTACTTGTTTAAACCGCTTTTGAAGTGAGCCTCAGTACGACGTAGCCTTCGCGCGAAATCACGGGCAGGATTGCCAGTTTGTTTTTTGCCGCAAAGGGTTTGACCCATTCGCGCTCGATTTTACTTAATGCAAGTAGCAGCGCCTGGCCGCCGGGCGCGAGCGCTTGGGCAATCGCTTTGATCTCGGATTGAAGAACTTTTTCGCCAGCAGAAGGGGAGAGTTCTCCTAATATGAGGTCAAAGCGGGCTTTTGATTCAAGCGATGCGAGAAAATCCGGAAAATGGGCTGTCTCGCTAATCTCTAATTTTGCGCCAGACAGCCCTAGTTTGTCGGCGTTTCGCCTCGTAAACGTCGCCGCCAGCAGATCCCGATCCACGGCTGTGATGTGCCCTTCAGGCCAGCGTGTGCGGCAGAGTAGCGGCAAAATCCCGTAGCCAATGCGAAAGCAAAACACGCGGGCGTGTTGAGGAAGGGGGCTGCGCGGCAAAGCATCTCGCAAAACGGGTAAGCCACTGGTTAAACGTTTGGGGTCGTCACCACCGAGATCAAAGGGACGATCGAAGCGAAGTTTGGTCTTTTCGCCCACTCCCACGTCAAATTCGATTGAGTCGCGAAAATAAAGGTCATCGTCCTCAGCGTGAGAACCCATCGACTTCTCGGGAGATTCAGGATTCGAAGAAAGCGAAAAAATCACATGCCGGGGACCTCGGGCATTTTCAAGGATCGGAAAGCCCAACTCTTTTCCGAGAGTCACGATTTCGGGAGCCAGATCGCGAATGACGACGATGCGAAGCTCGCCTTGGGCGGTGAGTCTGTCACGGCCGCGTTTCAGCAGACTTTTGATAAAGGGTCTGCCGATTCGGGCGGGAACGTTACACAAGA
>CAIRTR010000040.1 GCA_903881565.1 Oligoflexia bacterium
CCGGGCTTCTGTCCTGGTTTTTGGCCGGGCTTCTGTCCTGGTTTTTGACCGGGCTTCTGTCCTGGTTTTTGGCCGGGCTTCTGTCCTGGTTTTTGGCCGGGCTTCTGTCCTGGTTTTTGGCCGGGCATTTGTCCACCATCATCATATGCAGGGACAGAGGCTGGCAAATTGTTATCAGCAAATACCAAAGCTGCTGAGTTACTCAGCACAAAAGCAATGGCACCTGCAAGAAGCGAGATCGATGCGAAACGTTTCATGATCGTTCCTCCTGAGGAATGTGTGTGGTTCGTCTCACTACGGCCGAGTTGCAACCCAGGTGCCATCCTCATCCTGGGAAAAATGCGCGATCATCCAAAATGACAGGCACCACAAGAGGGGCGCCCGAAATTGAAATATCCCGCTCGGTCAAAGGGACTTCACCCGCTTGCTGGTGACTTGCGCCGACGCTCGATATACCCTCGCTCTTTACTTCGACAGGCTCGCCACCAATAATCATGACGTGATCGCCAATACGCAACTCAGGACTCATCGCAAGATCGCCAGACAGATCCCCGGATCTTCTTAACTGTCGGGTACCTAATCCATTCTGGATGACAATGACCTGGGGAGTGAGCTCAATCACTTGGCCGAAAAAAGTAAGCGATTGCTCCCGCAGCGTCAAGTCCTCTGCCCTGCTCTGAGCGTCGCCAAAAAATGCACATAACACCGATAAATAGAAACAAACTTTCATCTTTTTCATGATTCACCTCGAATGACCTCTCAGCAAACGAGAAGCCAAGTCTCCTCACTTCTGGAAACAAGGCATGTGGGTTGCACAAACTCATAGACGCATGCTCAAGAATCACGAGGCCGCACGCATCAATCCACCCACACACACATCAGCAAGCCCTAACCTTGACGATTTGCCACGGATCATTGTCATTGCAAATCGAGAACCCTACATCCATGAAAACATGGCAGGACAAACGACGGTACTTCGCCCTGCTAGTGGGCTTGTCTCAGCGCTAGAACCTTTCCTGCGAGAGCACGGAGGAATCTGGATTGCGCATGGGAGCGGATCCGCAGACGCAAACAATAGCAACCGCTTATCCGAGGTCTGCGGTGAGCTTCACGTCCCCCCAGAGCGCCCCAAATACAAACTCAGGCGGGTATGGCTAACGAAAGAAGAAGAGCAAGGCTACTACTACGGCTTTGCAAATGAAGGTCTTTGGCCCTTATGTCACCTCGCTCACGTTCAGCCCCGCTTTCGCCTCAATGACTGGGAACACTACAAAACGGTAAACCGCCGCTTTGCCTCTTGCGTGCCGCAAAACTCAACCGACCTTATCTTGGTGCAAGACTATCATTTTGCGCTTCTCCCGCGCATCCTGCGCGAGCAACACTCAAACCCTATCGCATTATTTTGGCACATTCCCTGGCCTCATCCTGAAGCTTTCACGATCTGCCCCTGGGGCAAAGACCTCTTGTTCGGAATGCTCGGCGCCGATGTGATCGGGTTCCACACCCAGCATCACTGTGAAAATTTTTTGCAAAGTTGTAAATTATTGGTGGAAGCCCGCATCAATTGGGACAACAGCTCCGTCACTTTCGGCGGTCAAGAAACGCTCGTCCGCGTCTTTCCCATTGGAATCGACACCACCCCCATCGTCGTCCTCAACGACGAAGAAAAAGTATCGCTCCGCAAACGCTACAAAATCACTGCCCCCCAAATTGCAATTGGGGTCGATCGAATTGACTACACCAAAGGACTGCCCGAGCGCCTTGACGCCATCGAGCGTTTCTTTGAAAAAAATCCAGACCATATTGGCCAGACCAGCTATGTCGAAATGGCGTCTCCGAGTCGCTCTTCAATTCCGGCATACCAAAACCTGCTTACTGAAATTCAAACTAAAATCAGGCGCATCAACACTCGTTTTACCTCTCCCGCCGGAAACCGCTCCAAGGACCCAGAGTATCTCCCCATCGTGTTTCACTCCGGGCATTTTGAATGGGATGAAGTGCAACGTTTCTATCAACTCGGAGATGTATGCATGGTGACTTCGCTGCATGACGGAATGAATCTCGTCGCTAAAGAATACGTATGGTGTCAGAGGCCGGACAAAGGCTGCTTGATTCTCAGCCAATTTACGGGAGCAGCGCAAGAACTCAGCGAATCACTCCTGATCAACCCCTACGCCACCGAACACCTCGCCGACACGCTCGCAAGAGCCTTCAAAATGCCCGAGGATGAACGCGCACAAAGAATGGTGAGCATGAAGGAAAAAATCCACCGCTCCAACGCACATCATTGGGCCAAGAAAATGATTGAGACACTCCTCAAGACTTTACATCAAGCATGAGAGCGAAAATTCCCATGATCCTACCGCGATCCGCCTGAAGATCCCACAAAGGACGGGACTGACGAAAAAGCCAGAATTTCATGGCACCTGAGGCCGAAACAGTCGGAGGCGCACCGTACTTCAAAAGATAAACCAAAAGCGCTTGCAATCGTTCCGTATCCTGAAAACCGCTCATTTTTTCAAGCATAGGCCTGAACACCGCAAACATCGGGTCTGTGCCGCCTAACACTTCACTCACATCAAGCACGCCTGAGTGATTCCGATCGAAGCGCGCAAACAAAGCCTCTACATAGTGAGGCAGCATCGCAAAACTCTCAGAGTCCGTCGAATCTACTGGCGCCTCGGACACACCCTTTTTGCGGGCCGAGCCTTCGAGATGACTCTCAAACGCACGGCGCTCTCCGCTATCCGCATTGCGATAATAAGCGGCAACTCCGCCTAAGCGATCCCAATAATGCTCGAAATTTCCGAAAAGCTCCCGCCGATAACAGGAGGCATCGATAACCGGAAATCCAAAATCATCTTGGGGACCGGTCGGACAACGAGTGGCTATTTCATTGTGAATCCGTCGCGATAAATGCTCCGCCGAGAGTATGAAAGTTAATTCCTGAGTCAGTTCTGCGGCCGAAAGAATCTCATCTCCATTTGCGGCAAAGGTGAAAAAGTTGGCTTCTTGATAACGAGCCATCGCGGATAAGGGATTCTTAGGGTCAAAATACCGCAGCTCAACTCCCAGTTCCTTCACGTCTTGGTACAGCGTCTTGAACTCAGGTAAATTGAGGCCCCCAACCATGAGAGCCCGTTTCTCATCTTCGGCATAAGATTCAATCAGGAGTCGTGCAACCTCACTCATTAGAAAAACCTTTGAAAGCCCTTGATGCGAAAGTCTCCGATCCAGATCCGAGGTGACAAATGAAATTTCCTCATCCTCGCCAAAGAACGAGGGATACCGCTCACTCACTAATTTACGGATTTGGGCCACGACATCCAAAGACACAGGACTGAGAGTGGAAACAGGGACTCCCAAGACCTGCTCCAAAGAAGGTCTGAGTAAATCCATCCCTACGAAGCCAATCGTTCCAGATCCCCCATGCCCCACTTGATTTTCAACGAAGGGGAAAAGCCTGTCCAAGTAACGCTGTCCCGAAGAAACATGTTCAATAATCTTACCCGCCCGAAGTAAAGTCTCGTGAGAGATTCCCTTATCAGCACGGCCTCTACTTTTCCGCTCAACGCCGCCCAGAATTCGACGAACCAGGGGCCTGACAAAGTTTCGTACCGTTTGACCGGAAACGGGCAAACCGCCTTGTTTGAGCGACGCAAAAAAGTCATCCACTTCAATAAAAGAAATCACCTCTCCCGGATGGCGCGAGACTGAGGTTTCAAGGTAGCTCAACGCCTCACGCGCAAGCGTTACGCCTCTTTCCATTCCCGGGCCTGAAGTGAAAACCGTATAGTTGCTCTTAAAGTGCGCCGCCCTGAAGGTCCAGGCTCCCCAGCGTGCGATCGTCGAAAAGAATTCACCCCACTCTCCGCCTGAGATCCGATCTCCGGAGGGGGAAAGCAGGATCGACTTAAGCGCGGAAATTGTAGGAATATTCGAGCGAATAGCGGTTAAAATAGCGTGAGGCTTCTGTTCCGAATCCGAGATCGCTTCGAGTTCCTTGAGAATTTGATCCAGATGTGAAAAATAGTAGGGATAGCCCGTTTCCTGCAAAACCGTCCCTAAATCAACCGCGACACTCTCTAAAGTGTTTTGAAGCTCTTCAAGCCTTTTTTCACTCACCTTTTCATAAGCTTCCATATCCAAGGGAAGGAAAGGCCGCATGCGGATGCTCACGACTTTAAGCAGGGTAAAAAGGTTTCGAAGTCTTTCGATCTCACTGCCTGTCAGGACATCGGGCGCGCCGCCCAAGAGTCCCCGTTTCAGCTCCATCACTTCGGTGATCAACCCTTCGGGAATTTTCCAATCAGCCAGGAAATACTTTTCCATGAACTTGGTCAATTCTTGAGGCGTATAAATCCCAGGCTTTGCGCCATGAGCTTGTTCGGTAAAACGCTTGAGAGAATCGGAGAGACAATCATAGGCCGCGGTGATTTCACCGTCTGAAGATTTCCCCTCCCAGTAATCAGAAAATGTTTGAAATGAACCCCCGAGGCAGGCCGTGGATTTAGAGCCACCCCCGGAGATCTGGGACATCGCAGCCGGCACTTCTTTTTCATGAAGGCTACAGCCCACGCCTCCCAAGACAATGAGAGTGGTCACGGCCCCCAGCAAAATCGCGTGCAAGGGATTCCTAAAAGACATAGGTAATCCCCATGTGAATCCGATCATTGGTGCGATATTGCGAAATAAAATCAGTGCCACCGTCTGCACGAAAAGAGCTCAAGAAGTCAGCGCCTGCTCGCAGCTCCAACCCTCGGTACGCCCGAAAACTCAGCAGATGAGAAACAATCGTGCCCGAGTGACCCACGTCGTAAGTCAGATTAAAATCCCAGCTCAACCGGCGCCCCAGTGATCCGGGAAGCGCAGTCTTGGCCCCAAGTTTCCAGGCATTTTGATAAGGATAACGCCCTTCAAACACGCTATCCATGCCACTGGCCATGGGGCCTTTATCCGGGGCTTGACCCCCGCTGATTGACCCGCCCCATTCTCGTAAAAAGCTTAAACTGATCGTCGCGGGATCTGGCGCCCATCCCCCGAAACGAAAGGCGAGGGTGGGACTTACGCTCAGCGTTTCGGTTAATTCCTGCGTGGTCCAAGTCCCCGGGGTCAAATCTCGATCCGGTTTCTCTTGGAGCATCGAAAGCGAAAAATCAAAAGCCCTACTGCTGTAGCCGGTCTCGGCAGCCAGAAGCTGGTGATAGGCGACACGAGGATGAAGGGTGACATTGGCTTCAGGTTCTGGGGCATTGAGATCAAGATAAGCTTCATAGCCCCACAAAATTTGATTGATAGGTTTATAGCCATAGGACCCGGAGATCCAAGGTCCCGTCTCTTTTCCCAATCTCAATTTGGCGCTGTAAACGGGGTTCAAAATCACTTTTTCAAGGTTGGGCATTACGACGTTGTAACGAACCTGAGTGGCCGTTTGAAAAAGCATGACTTCGGTACTCGGAGCACTTCCCCAAGGCAGCGAAGGGGTAATCCGGCCATCGCGAACCGTGACCGGAACACCTCGCTCCGGAATATAAACAGGAGAAGCCAAGGCAACGAAGCGAACAAAACCGTCTTGTATAATGACGTTCCCGCCCACCAGCGCTGAAGCGGGGGGATCAAGGTAGTCCCATCGAAAGCGAGGCTGCCAGAGGCCCAGGCGCCACGAGTCATCTAAAGCACTCCAAGTCTCAAGGCGACGGCCGACCCCGATTTGCAGGCGACTCAGTTTTGGCGAAGTGCCGACATACAGTTCGGGGACATCCACGAAATCAAACGAGGGCTTAGGCGCCATCGCGATCCCCTCAAAGCGACCTTTGACTTCGAAAATAGAACCCGCGGAGGCGCCGTCCCAGCGAGCCTGAACAGACTTAAATTGGGTTTCGCGCTTGATATCAGGCGCAAATAGATAGCTCGTCGAATCCACTCCGAGCGAACCCGCAGCCCACAGGTCCGCGACGCCTAAACTGGCAAAAACGAGCGCAAGCTGCAAAAAGTTCCTGCATCGTAGCAAAAGTCAGATCCTCCAAGGCGGTTAAAGCCCGACTGACTATGTACAGGAATTTTTGACGCAGCGCAAGATAAAAGAGAGTTACCTCTTTTTTACTTTTTCTTGGTTTTCTTCTTTCGAAACGCGGCCTTCTTGTCAGTGGAGCGCTTTGATTTAGCAGCGAAGTAGGCTTTTGCGAATTCCTTGTCCTTGATCAGACGTTCACCGCGCTTTTTGCGACCTTTAGCCTTGATGGTTTTACGAGAAAGCTTAGGGGTTCCGGCTGCTGCTTCGGTCTTTGCGGCAGGCTTTTTTTCTGTTTTGGTGGTCATTATACAGGCTCCTTTTACGCGTACGCATTACGCGTACTCTTTAAGAATAATGTTGAGTATCCTAGGCCTACACCAAAATTTCAGATTCCGCTACCTCTGCGGCCGGAATATCTAAAGAAAAATCCGAGGCGACATCACTCAGGTCATCCGAAAAGTCATCCGAAGACAACTGACTTTGGTATTCGAACTCAAGCTCATCGCCCATGAGGCCCACTCGCACCAGGCCTCCATGCTCAAGACGCCCAAACAGGATTTCATGGGCAAGCATTTTCTTAATCTGATCCGCAATGATTCTCGCCATGGGTCTCGCCCCCAGTTTGCGATCATAACCTTTTTGTGTGAGCCAGATTCGCACTTCAGGCGAAAAGATCGATTCAACTTTACGCGCAAGCAGCTGTGATTCAAGTTCACATAAGTGCTTATCGACGACTTGAGAAACCGCGTCACCGTTGAGTGCATTAAAATAAACAATCGAATCAAAGCGATTTCGGAACTCAGGAGAAAAAGTCTCTTCGACAGCCTTTTTCGCAGATCCCGCAGGCATCCCATCGGCTGCGCCAAGGCCCAGCGGATTGCGATCCATTTCGCGCGACCCCACGTTCGAGGTCAAAATAATGACTGCATTTCTGAAGTCAGCCTTGCGCCCATTATTGTCCGTCAGCGTGCCATGATCCATGACCTGCAACAGAATATTCCAAACGTCTGGATGCGCTTTTTCAATCTCATCCAGAAGAATCACACAGTGTGGATTCTTCGAAACCGCCTCACTGAGCAACCCCTGCTGCTCAAATCCTATATACCCCGGAGGGGCCCCAATAAGCCGTGAAACCGTATGTTTTTCGCTGTATTCGCTCATATCAAAACGTAGAAAAGTCACGCCCAGCGCACTTCCCAGCTGCTTACTCAACTCCGTTTTCCCCACCCCCGTGGGCCCACAAAACAAGAAGCTCCCCACCGGTTTTTCAACCCCACGCAGACCTGAGCGCGCGAGCCGGATCGCCGTCACAAGCGTTTCAATGGCTTGATTCTGTCCAAAAACCACCAATTTAAGATTGCGCTCCAAGTGTCGCAGATTTTCTTTTTCAGAGGAATTGAGCGCCCGAACCGGGACACGTGCGATTTGCGCGACGACAGCTTCGATTTCGTTAACCCCAATCAGCGAGCCGATCTTTTGGCCGGTGAGTCGGGCTTTTGCCCCCGCTTCATCCAAAATATCGATGGCTTTATCAGGCAAGAATCGATCCGTCAGGTAACGCTTGGACAAACTCACGGCGGCGGTGAGTGAATTCGCACTGAAACGAATCTGATGGTGCTCTTCGATTTTGGCTTTGAGGCCTGTTAGAATTTTAACTGAATCCTCTTCGTTTGGCTCGACCACCTCAATCCGCTGAAACCTGCGGGCAAAAGCGCGATCCTTTTCAATGACCGAGCGATATTCTGAAAAAGTGGTGGTCCCGATCAGCCGAATTTCGCCTCGCGAAAGTGCGGGCTTTAGCAGACTTGCCGCATCCATACTGCCGCCGCCCACGGCCCCGGCGCCCATCAACGTATGAATTTCATCAACAAGAAGAATCGGGGTTTCTCCCTTTTCCTTTAGCTTCGCAAGAGCCGCAAGCACCCGCTTGAGGCGCTGCTCAAAATCTCCTCGATACTTCGTGCCCGCGACCAAACTCCCCATCTCCAGGGAATAAACGACAGCGCCCTTCAAGAGTTCTGGAACTTTGCCCTGCACAATTCGCTGAGCCAGGCCCTCGGCAATGGCAGTTTTTCCGACCCCTGCCTCCCCCACCAGGAGAGGATTATTTTTTCGTCGTCTGCAAAGGGTTTGAAGGACCCGATCCATTTCATCATCACGTCCAATGAGAGGATCTAAGCCTCCAAGCAGTGCCCGTTGATTCAGATTTTCAGAAAAAGCCTTCAAAAAGTCTTCGGGGGCGGCACCCGACTCCGCTGCGGCTTGTGTTTCGCTTTCCCGATCATTTTCGGGGTCGTTTTCCGCTTCACCTGACTCACCAGCCCCCCCCGTGAGGTCCCCACCATGGCTGATAAAGCTCAAAAGGTCGAGGCGCTGAATCCCCTGCTGCTTGATCAAGAATAGCGCATGTGAATCTTGCGCTTGAAAAAGCGCGACCAATAAATCGACGGGTTGAATTTGCTCTTTGCCAGCTGACTGAACCTGAAAAAGGGCGCGCTGAACCAACCGCTGCACACTGAGGGTTGCGACGGGGTGCTCTACTTCGTCGAGCTCTTCTTGGGTTTCTTCAGCTTCCTTGGCTTGTGCTGCTTGCCCCGCGTCCACCACAGGCGCCTTCGGGACTTCTTTGTTCAAGAAGAGCTCAGTCTCTTCTCTGAGCCGTTGCACATCCCCCCCACAGGCCTGCAGAGCCTCGGTTACGAAAGGATCAGAGAGCAGGCAAAACAAGACATGTTCTAGAGTAAAATACTCATGTCTTTGTTCAAACGCTAATTGAACCGCTTCGTTTAGAATGGCTTCTGCCTTTTTCCCTACCATCAGAAAATCCTTATCCAATCCCCGGCAACATTGCCAACCCCTCTTTACGCCGTTGAAGGCTTATGAGGCTCCATAACGCACTTCATTGGAAAGCCGCGCACTGCTGCAACCTCATGAACTTGATGTACTTTAGTCTCCGCAATCTCGTGCAAATAAACCCCCACAAGAGATCGACCTTGATTGTGTACGCGCAGCATTATTTCTTCAGCTTCGAGCAAAGTCTTTCGGAAGAACCGCTGCAGCATTTCAATCACAAATTCCATGGTCGTATAATCATCGTTTAGAAAAAAAACGGCATATTGAGTGGGCGCCTTGGGCCGAGCCTTGAGGCGCGAGACAATCTCCTCCAGCGGCTCCCCTTGATCTCCCTGTTCTCCGTGCTCTTGGCCACCTTCATGACCGCGGCCCTGTAAATTCCCCATCATTCCCCCCTTTAGGCCCCCTTACGCCTTGACCCCAGGCGAGAGTTTCTTCATTCTTCCAAAGAGGCTACAAAAAAAGCTATAGAAGAAACTACATATGACTGACCAACCCAGTAGACCTGACTCCCTGAAACGTCAACTTGAGAGAACCCGCCTGGATCGCGCCTTGGCCGTCACCGAAAGCCTCGCTGATTGTCGAGCCTTACTCACCACGGCGGAACTTGCAAGAATCAACAACGTCTTAACGGGAAAAAATGAAGATCCCTGGCGCCGCGATCCTGTCACGATCAAGCTTCCTTCTGGTAAAATCGAAACTTTGGAATTAATTACGGATCCTGTCTTGAGTTCTCGCGACAAGCTCCACCGCGCCACCGAGCAAGCAGAACAAGGCGCCATCATCGATGCAGCTGTTGATCTTTATGTGGGCCTCGTACTCGCTCATTGTTTCAACGATGCCAATCGCCGTACCGCTGTTTTAGCCGCCCATTATCTTTTGAAACGCTATGGGGTGCCCCTCTCAGGGTTAGCGCTTCATGAAATCGGCTTGGGCGATTTGCGTGAAGAGGGCCAGGTTCAAGCGCTGCGCGAGACCATCGGCCAAATGGCGAAGTTTGCGGCGAGGAACAGATCGAGTTGAATCAGCCCTACCATTTCAAATTCTGATCCTCACACACGGCGCGCACGGCCCCTAACTCCTTGCCGTTCACACTCCCGCTAAGGACTCCAAAGCCCTGGGAAAAATGACTGGAGAGAAGTCCTAGTTCACGATCTTCTTTGCGCCAGGCTTTTCCCTCAAAACAAAGATCAATCCCGGGCTTAATGCTCTTGATCCCCCACGCACGGTTCTCGTGAGAAAACCTCACCAAACCCACGGGCACTAAATCCGAGCCTAACCACAGTGCGTTTTCACTTTGGCCGCCTAAGTTATTTCCGACCGCAAGATTGCAACCAAAAGGAGTGCCATCGGCAAGCGCCCCTGATCCCATGACCCAGTTCCAGCGCGTAACTCGCGGCAAATAGCCGGAGGTGAAATCTAATCCTCCAACCGCTCCCCGGAAATCTCGTTTGCGACCCTTGATTTTCACGCCACCGCTGACTTTGAGAAGGTTCGTCTTTTGTGTGAAAACACCCAATCCCTTTTTCATTTCTCCCACAACCGTTATTGGAGGAGGTGCACCGGTTGCGTCCCAGAACAATTCTGCGGAAACGCCCTGAGCTTCAAACAATAGCTCCATGCCAGAGCGATCCTCGCCCCACTCCATCACCAAGCGTTTTCCTAAGCCCACAAACTCCGCGTGTGCTCCGCGACCGGGCTGATCGTTCACAGAAGCCTGAAGTTTGGGGAGTCCCAAGAAGGACTTTTCAACCAAGAGTTTCCCGCGCTCCAAATCGGTCACAGAAACAAAAGCGTTGCCAATATAGCCACCATCAATCACGGCTGCGGTCAGCAAGATCTGATCGTTGGCGGCCCACACGTAGTGCCAACGCTTGTGCGACAAAACACCCCGAACCCCGGTTAAAGAAGGAATCTCCGCGAATCCCCCTTCATAAGTCCCAACCTGAAGCACTTTTTGCGTCCCCCATGGGGAGGACGGAATTTTCTTAAACTTGCTTAGGTTCACAAAACCTCCTGGGTCATTTTACTCTTGGTGGCACTCTTAGTGAGTCAGCTTTTTGTAATGAACCCGATGAGGTTGCTGAGCATCTGCCCCGAGCCTCTTTTTGCGATCCAGTTCGTAATCCTGATAGTTTCCCTCAAAAAGGAGGACTTTGCTGTCACCCTCAAACGCCAAGATGTGGGTGCAAATACGATCCAAGAACCAGCGATCATGGCTGATGACAAGTGCACAACCTGCGTAATTCAGAAGCGCTTCTTCAAGCGCACGCAACGTATTGATGTCCAGATCGTTGGTCGGTTCATCAAGCAACAAAACATTGCCTCCGGCTTTGAGCATCTTTGCTAAGTGCAGGCGATTGCGTTCTCCACCCGAAAGCTGTCCCACCTTCTTTTGCTGATCGCCGCCGCTAAAATTAAATCGGGCGCAATACGCACGCGAATTGACCTCACGATTGCCTAAGAGAATGACATCGTTTTTCCCGTCCGAAATCTCTTCCCAAACCGATTTATCCCCATCCAAGGCTTCACGCGATTGATCGACATAGGCTATCTTGACGGTGTCGCCGACACGAACTTCGCCTGAGTCTGGCTTCTCTTTACCCGTGAGCATCTTAAACAACGTTGTTTTACCGGCGCCGTTTCCGCCGATGATTCCGACTAAACTGTTAGGAGGCAACATGAAGGAGAGATTTTCAAAGAGCAGTTTCTCGCCGTAAGCTTTTGTAATCCCCTTGGCTTCAAAAACCAGGCCCCCAAGCCGTGGCCCAGGCGGAATGTAAATCTCCATCTCATCAATTTTGTCCGGACGATCTTCACTGAGCATTTGCTCATAAGCACCGATACGCGCTTTGCTTTTGGCTTGGCGCGCTCGAGGTGACATGCGAATCCACTCAAGCTCTCGCTCCAGCGTCTTTTGGCGCTTGGACTCCGTCTTTTCTTCCTGCGCAAGACGGGCTTGCTTTTGCTCCAACCAAGACGAATAGTTTCCTTCCCAAGGAATTCCGTGACCACGATCCAGCTCCAAAATCCAGCCGGCGATATTATCCAAAAAGTAACGATCATGGGTAACGGCGACAACCGTGCCCTGGTAATTCTTCAAAAACTGCTCAAGCCAGCCGACGCTCTCTGCGTCCAGATGATTGGTCGGTTCATCGAGCAATAGTAAATCGGGTTTCTGCAGCAAAAGTTTGCACAAAGCCACGCGTCTACGCTCTCCACCCGAAATAATCTTAACCATCGTATCAGGCGGGGGCAACCTGAGTGCGTCCATCGCGATCTCCAAAGTGCGATCGAGCTCCCAGCCATTGGCATGTTCAATTTTTTCCTGCACATCGGCCTGCTCCAAGAGCAGCTTTTCCATTCGGTCTGGATCGATATCGGGGTTGGCAAACTCGGCATTGATTTCTTCAAAGCGCTTTAGCGAGCGAACGATCGAGCCCAAACCTTCTTGCACGTTTTCTTTAACCGTTTTTGTGTCATCCAGTTCGGGTTCCTGCTGAAGATAGCCCACCGTAATGCCTTCGCCGGGGCGCGCTTCGCCGTTAAAATTCTTTTCAACGCCCGCCATGATTTTCAGCAACGTCGATTTACCCGATCCGTTCAAACCCAAGACGCCGATCTTTGCGCCGTAGAAAAACGACAGGTAGATGTCCCGCAAAACCTGCTTGTTTGGAGGATAGATCTTACTTACGCCCTGCATCGTAAAACAGAATTTCTGTGCCATGGGGTCTTATATATCGAAGCAGGTTCAAAGGGACAAGTGCGAAAGCCCCGCCTCACCAATCAATCAGCTCAGGAACCCCGTCGTTTCCTATGGGGGAGTTTGAGAAGTTTGATCCCCGATCAATCCCCACGACCCGCCGCTGGCCGTTTTGCCCCTTGATCGAGAGTTCGGAGTTAAAGACCCTGATATTTACTTCTTTCCAGACTGCATCGTGTTTTTCCAAAAACTTCCAGGCGGAATCAAGCAGCGGGTGGGTCCCTACTTTGTATTTTATCGAAGGGAGTTCTGGCTCCGGGACAGCACTTGATTTTTCTTGAATGATGATCCCCTGCTCCCACTCTTCTTTTGTGCTTAAAATGTGCTTGAGCCGAAACGGGGGTTTGGCTCCGACGGGGAATTTACTCACTAACTCTTGCAAGTACAGCTGCAGAGCCCTCTCTCTTTGGATGAGCTTCGCAACCGTCGAATCGCTTAATCTTTCAGGCGCTAAAGTGGGATCATAGACTTTGATCACTTGTCCGGCATCCAACGGATGCTGAAAAACAAGCCGAGTACCTCCTTTACCGATGGGTTTGCCCAAATGAATAGAGCGTCCGAGCTTCCGCGACAAAAACGCCTCGGCCATTTCTTGCGCACTTTTGCCGATGGGAATCGCATGATAAGTGAGTTCCGGAATAACAACCTCGGCCCCCCTTACCGTGACTGACTGTCCAGCGAGATACATTCTGCGGCCTTCAGAAAATGCAGGGAAACTTGCGGGGTCCCGCCCCACTTTAGGGGTCACGACAGTCCGTGCTGAGATCGGAGCTTCACGCTCCTCTAGATGTGCGGGTCGGTTAAGGAGATCGTCGAAATTTTTTGCAAGGCAGCCCGAGCCAGCCCATGCAGGAGTGAGCGAGACTTCGCCCATGAGTACAAACGCGAGAATGAGAACCGCGCCCCGAAACAAACTCATATCTATCTCTAGGATAGCGCAAGATCACGGAAAATATGACTAATTAAGTCAAGTTAATGCGCCTTCTAAACTTATGCTTTAATTTCAATAAGATGTGACCGCAGAAAGACCTTGCGATGCGTCACTTGAGCGACTCTCCCGCGCAATCACCGCGCTTCGAAGTTGCCCGCAAGCCGCCGAAATTTCACGTCCCCGAGAAACTCGGACGGTGGCCGTCATCCCCGCATCCACGAGTAACTTCTGAAACGCGCGAACGGTCTCATCTGAAGGTCGCTTAAAATCCGCACTCGCGTGCTCGTTAAACGGAATCAAATTTATCTTCGAAGGAATTCCAACCACGAGCTTCATCAAGCGTCGGGCGTCATCAGGCGTATCGTTAAAATCCCGCAGCATCACATACTCAAACGTGATCCGCCTATGCGATCCCAACGGATACTCCCGACACGCTTTCAGAAGTTCGGCGATGTTCCATTTGCGATTCACCGGCATAATGGCAGAGCGCTGTTCGTCCGTCGTGGCGTTTAATGAAACAGCCAGAGAAACGTCCACACGTGCGCCAAGCTCAGCAATTGCCGGCACCAAGCCCGAAGTACTGACCGTTATTTTTCGTTTGGAGAAATTCATTCCATCAGTATCCAACAGAATTTCGCAGGCTTTTACGACATTATCGAGATTCTTAAGCGGCTCACCCATTCCCATGAAAACGACATTCGTGAGCGGCGAGACTTGCCTGAGCTCATAAACTTGAGCCACGATTTCGTGAACTTCCAAGTTGCGCTCCACCCCTTGTGTTCCAGTCACACAAAACGCGCACTTCATCGCGCAACCCACTTGCGAGGAGATACACCCCGTAAATCGCTCGCCTTCGGCCGCAGGAATAATCACACCCTCAACGGTTTTCGAATCGCCCATCTCCCAGAGAAACTTGACTGTGCCGTCTGGAGATTCCTGCCTGGAGCAAACTTTCGGGCGAAACACTTCGAGGTTTGCGATGAGCCAGGCGCGATGATCTTTGGAGAGATCACTCATCTGCTCCCACTGCGATACCCCACGTTGGTAAACCCAATGATAAATCTGCTGCGCATGAAAGCGCGCCTGTTTTTTTGCTTTAATGAGAAGCTCGGACTCTTCGAGCCTTGAACGGCGGCCGAGACGATCGAGACTGAGTGGTAGCAGAAGCTCTGAGAGCTCATTTTGAGTAAGCGACTGAAAATAGATCATTGGGGTCGGGTATTAACAGATTTAGGCGCAGAGCGCAAGTCGAACACCAATCGTCGTCATTTCTTCATTTTTTCAAGAGCATTTTTCGCCCAAAACTGCGCCCGCGTATCGGACGATTGAGCAAGCTGAGTAAACGTCTTGATCATCCAAGTTCTTTCTTGGCCAGGTATCTTTCGCCCATAAGTCCGAGAGACAATCGAATACATCCCCCAGGCAAGCTCGCCTTGAACCTCCCCAGAACCTTGTCCCGCAAAATACGACACCAGCTCGCGCTGATAATCAGAGGCCGGGCGGTTTCTAAAGAGATTCACTAAAGCTTCAGCCCCCGCCTTTTGGTCACTCGGGATGTGAGAGTCCAAAGCGTCATATATGGCGTCTTCAGTCTTATCTATAAAATCCGCAGCACGAGTTACCCGCACTTCACCAGCGGCCCGCCCCACCATGACAACCCAAACCCCATACGCATTTGGGCTCAAAGTTTTCGTGTCAATTTCGAACAAAGCTTTTCGCGCAAGCGGCCCGGAACGAGCCCCCATCGCGAGCCACCCTAGCTGACGGATCGCCTCGGTTTTTGATAACTCTCGAGGGTCTTTCACAATAATCGCTTTCAGAATCTCGATGCCCGGCCCCTCGCCGACTGAGCTGATCGTTTTATCTTGCTCAGAGGGGTCGACACGACCCAATTCGGCCATCAACTTGTTCAGGATCTTTTGGGCACTATTCGAAAGGGGCGCGCCCAGCTCCAAATAGTCTTTTATCGAACAAGCTCTCTCAGCCTCTCCTTGTGCCTTTTCGTAAATTGAAGCAATCGCAAACGCCTTATGAAAAACACCATTCCAGTCATCCAGAGTGATTAGCGCTTTCGAACCCACAGCCTTCACGCACTCCACCGCTATGTCACTAGGAGGCGTTCCAATATTCAGGCGGGTCAACGCGCTTGGTGCCTTTAATTGACTCCATCGCCCCGGAACATCCGCGCCCCCTTCCGAAATACTTTTATCGGAAAGATCGTAAGACCCGGCCTCCAGAATAAGATCATAGGTCTTGAGCACCGGCTGAAACCGAATCGCCGAATTTACAAATCCCATGGAGAAAGAGAGACCGCAAAAAGGTTTATTCCAATCAAGGTCTTCACCCTCAACGACGGCCCCAAACTGAATAAAAATTTTCTTGGAGAGTTGCTCTCGATTCTTAACGCTGACTTTAAATCCCCGCGCAAGAACGACGCGCGAGTCCGCAGGAATCTTATGAAGAGGCACTTCGCCATTCACGGCCTCAGCTAGCGCGCCGGTATGAATCGCAAATGCAAAAAAAATAACGAGAAGCCCGGCCCACATTAACTCATTATTTCAGTTTTCAAGGCGCTTGCCTATCGTATTAAAGTAGGCAAATATTACCGCGCTCGATCTCTAACTCTACTCGGGATTTGTCTCTACTCCTGGCGCCAGTTCGATTTTAGGCTTCAACAATCTCACTTTACTTACCCGCTCTTCACCTTCGAGTTCAAAACGCCATAGAACTTCGCAGTTTTGGAGGTGAGCCGTGGTCTCTTCTTGATGAGAGGAAATGTGGACGATGCCATTCTCAAAAAGTGTCACGTCCGCATTATCGACGTAGGTGCCTTCTTCGCCAGGATAGAAAAAGATCACGCGCATGGCCTTGCCGCGTTTGATGACCCCGGGACCTGAGCCTACTTTGACCGAAGCGACCTTTTTAGAAAAACCTTTGAACAAACTCATTTTCATCCCCATTTTTTTTTCAATCCTGAGCTATCAGTTTACCTACAGATTGGCAACCCCTCGCCAACGACCTCTCGCACCTTCTTATATCGTTAGTATGAAAGCGCTTCTGCCCATTGACAAGTGCTGCATGTGGTCGACCGCTAGATTTAGTTAAAATACTCATTGCCCCTTTCTTAGAAACGACTAAGATCGGCAAGATGGGCTCGCAACAAGCGGCCGACATATCAGAATATTCAGAATATAACGAGGAACTCATGTCAGAAGATATCAAGCAAGAACTCGAAAGACTCCGCGCAGAAAACGAAGCCCTCAAAAAAGTTTCAGCAAAGGGTCTCTCCATGAAGGTTAGCGAAAAAGGGGCACTCTCAGTCTACGGCCTCGGCAGATTTCCTGTGACTCTCTACAAAGAACAGTGGAACCGCCTCCTCGACACCACCGAGGACATTCGTGCGTTCATCAAAGCCAACGATAGCGCACTCAAAACCAAGGGGTGAGTTCTAGGCCTGTGCTTCGCGATGAACCGATCGTTCAATACGAACTAGGAAGCCTTAGAAATTTCGTCTATTTGATTCTAGATTGGTCTACCCGGCAGGCCGGCATTGTAGATCCTGGCAAGGATCTCACTCCTGTGCTTTCGGACCTCACTAAGCAAGGATTTACGCTAGCAACGATTCTGCTCACTCACGGCCATTTCGACCATATTGGCGGAGTATCTCCGCTGTGCAAGAAGTTTCCAGAGATCCAAGTTGTGGGACATCCTCACGCGCTGGGTTCATTCAAGTTTTCGGGTAGCGCGCGTGAGATTTCAGATCTTGAGGAAATCCGCATCGGCGATCTTCGCATTACCGCGCATCACACCCCCGGCCATACGCGCGGCGGGATGTGCTACCTCGTACATTCGACACCTCCTCAATTGTTGACCGGCGATACGATTTTCATCGGCGATTGCGGACGAACGGATCTCGAATCCGGGAGCTCTGCCGAGATGTTTGAATCGGTTTCAAAGCTTCGCAAACTTCCGGGTGAGTGCGTGATCCTGCCTGGGCATCATTATGCGCAGGCCTGCACTTCGACACTGGAGCACGAGATCAAGCATAGCAAAGTGTTTCAATGCAAGACGGTGAAGGAGCTAGAGGAGTTGCCGTAGGAGGATGGCGTTTATCACGGTGCCCACGAGCCAGCGTCACGATCTTAACATGCCTAATTACTCTTTTATTTTGATAGCTTACGACTTTACTCATTCGAATGAGATATTTTGCTCACTGGAATGAGCAAAATCAAATGGAAACGAGATGGCCAGAAAGCTAGCCCCAGCTTTGCCTTCAGTTACTGATAGCACGACCTCTCGAGTTTAAGTTAATCCCATGAACTTCTCAGAGTGCGAAGTTACACCCCCACCCTAGCCTAGGGTAGCCTCTTAACTTCGCACTTTGAGAAAATCAGAAACGATACAACACAAAATCGGTCAAAATCTTCAACCGCAATTGGCGATTTCGGCTTTTTCAACCAACCTCGCCACCCTAATAGCGGCCCTAACTAAAACGGGCCCACCCCAGCGAAGGAGTGAGCCCGTTCTAAATAAGAGATCGTGAAAACGAAATTACTTCGAAAGAATCCCTCGCATCGTCTGAATCTGCTTATCCAGCAACTCACGACCGCCGGTGCGCTCTTTTTCAACCTGAGTGCGAACCGCTTTGACGACGTCTTGAACTTGCTTCATCGCCTGTTTTTTCACTAAGCCTGCCATCGAAGAGCCGGGCACGACGAAGTTATAATAAGCCATGATCGTCGCTGTTCCCAAAGTTTCAAAACGGGCGTAGCCATCAGAAGACTTCGTTGAATCGGCGCGAACTAATTTCCATTCAACTTTATAACTTGTTCCACCATCGTAAGCGCTGAGAGTATCTTCTACCGTGTAGCTTTCATCAGAGAGAACAGGGATATGGACCGTGTAGTCGACATTCACCGCCGTTTTGCTGACTTGCTTTGATATCTGAGACTTCAAAATATTAGGAATGTAATTCTTCTGACTATTATAGTCTGAAAAAACTGCGGCAGCCTCTTCGGGAGTCGAATCAATGCGAACATAAATGTAAGCTTTCGGCCATGGTGCGCCATCGACTTCTTTGGCAATGAAAACGGTCTCGCCCTTTTGAACTGAATTTTGCTGATCAGGGGTGAGGTCACTGTAAACACCAGCAAAAGCTGGCGCATGAAACCCAAAAAGACCGGCAACCAAACCCAAAACCGCAAAAATACTCAGAACGTTTTTCATCTCATCTCCTTATTACAGTTAAAAACTAAGGGGCGAACTAGACTTTCCTACCGTTGATTGGATAAAGGGTCAATTATGAAACTCTTCTCTCGCACGCGCTCCCTCTGGTTTGGCCTCACCTTACCTATAACGGCTTTGAAGCTAATTGTGACGCACCCCATTCTTCTCATGCTCTCAATTCTTCCCATCACCGTGTCGGCTGCCCTGTACGTGTTCCTCATCTCTAAAGCCCAAACAGCCGCAAAATCAGCGCTGCTGCATGGCTTTCAAAATTGGGGCTGGAACCCCGAAGGGTGGGGCGCAACCCTCTTAATTATTTTAGTTAAGATCGGACTCGTTCTGGTCGGCGTCCTCACCTTCTCGCTCATCACCGGAATCGTCGCAGCCCCCCTCAGTGATTGGCTCGCCGAAAAAACTGAAACGTTCACGGGACTCGCCATTCCCCCGTCGGTGACATTTACGATGAGAGCGCGCCTTTTACTCCTGGATCTTGGGAAGACGATTCTTGCCACGGTGGCCAGTCTCTTAGCCCTGCTTTTGTCCTGGCTCCCAATCGTAAACTTAGCCGTGTTTGGTTTTGCTTTTATCTTAGTCGCATTTCAGTTTTTGAGTTTTCCCCAAACGCGCCGAGGAATGGGCGTTCGCTTGAGTCTTGCGTTTCTCTGGCGCTACCTTTACGCCTGTTTAGGATTCGGAGCCTGCATTTCTGTGCTATTTGCGATCCCCCTTGTTTCGATTTTCGCACTCCCGCTGGCCGTCGTGGGCGGAACGCTGCTCTTTGCAAGAGCGCAAGAAGATGGGAATCCAGGACAGGCGTTCAGGCTTAAATGAGATCCGTCAGGGCGACTAAAAGCACCGCATCATCAAGCCCTCAACCCCCCATATCCCCGGCAAACTTTACCTATTAAGAAACCCCCCCACCCCTCCGATGAGTCCTGTGAGGCAAGGAGGCTTCTCTTGATATGACGGCATTACGAGGAATCTATTTTTCAGGCCTTTTGTTTTTAGGCGTTCTAACACTTACGAGCTGTCGCTTCGGCAACAAAGTCGTGAACCCTCCTGGCACTCAAAATCCGGACACCCTATCCGGCTTTTACGAAACCGACCCTCAAGCCCTTAAAGTTTGCGCAACCCATGAATCGACAAAGTGCGCCGATATCAACCCAGGCAATGTACCGGACGAGATAGCGGTATACATGAGCAACCCTCTTTATTTTCAAGTTTCAGACCCCAGCACGGGCGCAGCCTTCATTGAAGACCCTTTTGGGGTCGGCTACAAGCTGCACATCTTCGTCGACGCACAAGGAGCCCTGTCCTATATCGATTGGTCAGCACCCGCTCAGCTTTGGGAAGACCCCGCCTGCACGACAAGAATGTATATAGAAGAAAATGGTCAACTCATTCCCGCAACGTCCACTCGGATCGTCACGATTTCCAATTATGCATTGAAGATGGCAGGACGGATGGATCTCAGACTCCAACTCATCTACACCTACGAAGGCGAGTGCAAAGCCTCTCTTCAGGCGATGTATAATTGCTATGATGACGTCAATCAATGCGGCGCTTCTACGGACTCCGCTAACAAAAGTCGTCATGCAAACGTCCAAAGTCTCTTTAATTACTACATCAAACAAGGCGTCATGGAGCCACAAGACATCTTGACCCTCACAAACGTCGCCTACGATATTTCCTATCAATAGACCCTGTGCTAGTGTCCGTTCATGCGGATCACACAGACTCTAGTGCTTGCGACAAACAACTCAGAGAAGTTTGAAGAATTCAAAACTCTTTTCACAGGTTACCCGGAACTGCACCTCACCCCCGCCTCTGCGGTACTTGCCAACCCTGACAAACTGGAACTTGTTGAAACCGGAGACACCTACCTGGAAAACGCGATCGCAAAAGCGCGTTCCGTAAACCGCGCCTGTCACTCACCCTGTCTCGGGGACGACTCAGGCCTGGAAGTCAAAGCTCTCGGAGATCTTCCGGGTCCCAAAAGCCGAAGATTTGCTCCGAAAGCGGCGCCCGGGACTGACAAACTCACTGCGGATCGGGCCAACACCGAGCACCTTCTCAAGGAGATTAAAAAAAAAGGAGGAGGAACCGAAGCCCAGTTCGTCTGCACGCTCGCTTTAGTGATTGAAGGAATTCTGCTACACGCTTCTGGCTCTCTCGAGGGAAACATCATCGACATTCCACGCGGCAACATGGGTTTCGGTTATGATCCCGTTTTTGTGCCCAAAGGGATGACAAAAACACTTGCAGAAATGACGTTAAACGAGAAGAATCTGATTTCTCATCGCGCCAAAGCACTTCATGCCTTGATGACTCAAGTGCGGGCACGTGGGATCTCTTTTGCTAAGCCATAATTTTATAAAACGCAGTTTTTAATAAGTAAAAAGGAAATCAAGAAATGGAAATCACCACCACCGCTTTAGTCGCCTTGGCTCTCAACTCTTTTCTCGCGACGTCCCTGACGGGACGCCCGCTACCCCACCCGGGTGATCAACTTGCTTTTGAACTCAAAACCCAGATTCAGCAAAAAGCGAAATCCTGTGAAGCCACCTTTTCCCTTAATGTCACGGCCGCGCTTGAAAACCGAGACTCGCTTGTCGTGACTTCTACCACCACGCAGACCGTGGGCCCTTCAGGCTGTGGAAAGCCCACGAATGCGATCAAGTCCTGGCATTATCGGGCAACCGACAACGCCTTGATGATGGTTACCGAATGCAAAACGGCGGATCTCTCTACTTGCGTAAGTCGTGATCCTGTTGCCGAAGACCAGTGGCAATCGCCCGAAGCTCAGGCCAACTGCAAATTCGTAGGCACTGAACCCATGCAAGGCCCTGAAGGCAAACTCAACACTCATCGCTACCATTGCGATAACTCCGCATCTGTTGGCGGTGTCGCATTAACAGATTTCTGGCTCGATGAATCTTACTACCCTGCTTACCCGATCATCAAGACCGCCGCGCAAATTGAGATTCCACAGTATCAAGTGAAAATGCATGTGGAACAAATGCTGAAGTCGATGAAGCGGAACTAATAATCGCCCCAGTTTCCGTTTACGACTTTTTCGCCGTAAATTTCACGGAGTTTTTTAATAAGCAAATCGATGGGGGGAGTGCCGTCTGGCTTCCTCCCCTTCCTTTTTTTCCACCACATCCATTCTTCATTATAGAGTTCTAGAGCTTTATTTAGATTACTTTTGTCCGTCGAACCCAGCTTCTCTTTTTCTAGACTATCCACAAGATCCAAAAAATAATTCTCGCTCATCTTAAGGTCATATAGACGATTCATAGCCAAGCAATAAGTCAGGTCATCGAGTACAGTTTTGTGCAATCCCACTGGTATTCGCGATTTTTCTCCACCTTTTGCGGCCTCAATCATATTGATGATCGGTTTTTGAGGCGACAGCATCAAATCAAAGAGAGCATTACGGTTAATCTTAACGTGCTCATATTGTCTCGGAGAAAACGGTTTTGCATTCATTGCCCATAACCCAAACTCTCGAGCCCGATCCGGCATCGCCTTCGACAGAGCTTCGACGAAGATGTTTCTCTGAGCAAGATCCTCAAGCTTGAAAAGCCACTTATGAAACAAATCGGCGTTCAAATTCTGCTGGCCCATGCGTGAAAGCATCTCCGTGGTCACCAGATTCATAGTCTCCTCAAAATGCGCGAGATTGCGATCTACCGTTGACAGATTAATCAATAGCTCGATGTCCACTGGATTAATCTTCTCCATTTTTCGAATCACCTGAGTCACATTAGTCTTCCACGCTCCTTTTAAAAGTCGACCCGACACGAAAGCTTCATAAAGCCCAAGATCCCCTCCCTCCGTTGACTTTCTTTCCTGGGGTTTACGATATCTGTCTTCAGGATGTTGAAAATCGATTTTTCGATTCGGATGAATTTCAGCACCGTCGCGTTGCAGAAAACCCGCAGAATTTTGTTCAAAAGCTAAGTCAGAAAACTGAGCATGAGGATTACCCGAATACTCACTCAACAGCTCAGGCGCCTTACTGGCTGGGAGGTAGCGTTTGATGATTTCAGAGAGTCTCTTCACAAATTTTGCTTCATACGTCCGACCTAAATCGCCCGCAAAGCTTAAGACAGATACTTCGAGATTTTGTCTACCGTCCTCCGGCATCTTGGAGACTCGCATCGCCATGTATTCAAGGTCATCGAAGGTTATTTTTCGAAGAGAGGAGCGAAGTGTGCTGAGACCTTTTTGCAAAGCCTGAAGGTCATTGGAATGAGATTCAAAGAGATCATGAAGTCTCTGATTCACTGAGAGCCGATGAGGCCACTCATACCAGCTTCGCCCCTTCACGCTTATCACCGCTCGCGGGCCTTCAGACTTTGAATCAAGAAATGCAGTTTTCTTTACCCCCATTATCGCCGAATCAACCTCACGAACAATGAGCGGTTTGCGTTTACTCACATCAGCGGCAATCTTTTCAGCAAGACTCTTAACCGGGCCATCAAGCAGAGACTCAAGAGCGACATTCAATCGATCAGGGTGCTCAAGCGCGAAACCTTTCCATTCCCTTATCGTGGCAAAATATTGTTTTTCAGATAACCCCAGTGCCTTCGCACGCTCAGTCCCAAGTTTGACGAGATTCTCATTCGTAAAATCTCCACCCAAGAGAGCTTCAATATTGGCAAATACGGCATCCCCGATTTTCCCACGCTGAACTTTATTCATGGCCCCAAATCCCTGCAAAAACACCTTGGCCTTTTCGGGCGTCGTATAACCCAATCGGACCAACTCCTCAGAAACCGCACGAACGGCCAGCGGGCTTTGGAAAAAGGGCTCATACTGTTGAAAGATCGCTTCGCGAATTGCGGATTCTTTATCGATCCCCGAGGCGACGAGGTCTTTTGCGATTTCGATAATGAGGTCATCACTGAGCGCATCGTGTTTTGCATTGCGAACTAGATCATCCAGAGCGCCACTTAGGCTACAAAGGCCATGACCAGGCTTTGCGAGCTCGCCATCGCAAAGTGCGACTTGCGAGGTGAATAGAGCGAAGATAAGTGCCAGGGCAAAGGCCGCCCTTGAAAATGAATCCATCTCAATGACTCATCGACGCAGGTCTGAGTAATCTGAAGGAAAATCCAGGACCTGTGACGAAAAATGACAATACCTGATAATTTTTGTCAAAAAGCCTGACTCGCGACAGGAGTGCCTGCGTCATTGCTATGCATTTAAAATCGTTCAGCATTAATTTCGGCACAGCTTAGATTTAAACTCGTTACAAAAATGCCGACAAGAACACAGGGTACTATCCTGTCCTCAGAGTTTCTTGAGCCGATACCCTAATGAAATAGAAACTCGGCACGCCCCCTGCGCAGGGTCCGGGTTTTGCGCAGATCGTCCGATTATCACCCACCCCAAAAAAGCTAACTCCATGAAATTACGCTAAAAGCTTTGGACTGGGTTATGCACCCGCTCTGTCTCCCCAAAACAAAAAGGAGGACCCATGTTTAATACCCTCAGATATGCTAAAATACTTGAAGAGGTCGGCTTTTCCAGAGAGCAGGCCGAAACTTCGATCAAGATTTTGGTGGAAATTATGGAAGACAAACTGGCTTCGAAACAGGATGTGCAGGAATTGAGAGTCGAGATTCAGCATTCGATGGCGCAACTCAAAACTGAAGTGTCTAATTCGATTTCTCAACTTGAATCCAAACTCACCATTCGAATCGCAATTCAGAAGCTCGTTTGAGCCTCACGGTCCCACCCCTCACGGATTCCAAAACAACTTATAGTAAATCCACTTCCAGTACTCATCCATCGTCACACGAATCCCGTGAATGCTGAACCGCCACTCGCTGGCCTCAAACGGATCTTGGAAAACGGATTGGGTCTCGAGATGAACTCCAGGGAGTCTGCGCTCAAAAACATAACGCGCCCGCTTCATATGATAGGGCGAAGTCATGAGCAGGATTTGGGTCCATCCCCTCTCACGCGCATACCTCGCAAAATACTCAGCGTTGGCGTCGGTATTGCCACTTTCGGTCTCCAAAACGACATCACTAGGCTTGAGAGCCGAAAAGACTCCTCGCCTGACCTGATGTGAGAGGGACACCCAATTGGACTGATGTCCCATCCCGGAGACAAAAAGAACGGGGGTCATGAGAGCTAGAGTTGGAGCGGCCTCCCGATACCGATACCAAAGGTCAGCCGCAGCCGAAATTCGCCCCCGCCCCCCCGCCAGAACCACAATGACCTGCACCGGCGGCAAATGCACCCCATCCACCGTGTCTTGATATTCGTAAATGTCTCCGGCCAGGATAAAAGAAAAGAACCAAACCCCAAGAAAAGCCCCCAAAATCCCTACAATCGCCATGATCAGCGGTTTTCGGAACTTTTTCTTAAACCATCCTTGAAACTTAACCCGAAAATTAAGTGGAAACTTGGAAGCCATAACCCCAACATAACGTGAGAGAGCCGTTTTTCCTACTTGCAAAAATCAAACGCTTCCACTACGTTAACTAGCCTCAGGTTACATTTTCAAAGTAAAGGAAAGAGTTATGTCGCGTAAGTGTGATTATTGTGCAAAAGGCCCCACCACTGGAAACCTCGTATCCCATTCCAACATTAAGACTCGTACGCGTTGGCTCCCAAACGTCCAGAGGATGAAAGCTGTCATCTCTGGATGCACCCAGACCGTTCGCGTCTGCACTCGTTGCATTCGCTCCGGCTTGGTTGTACGCCCCATCAAGCGCACCTATAAAGCTCCTGCAAAAACAGCTTAAACTAAGCCGTTAGATAGCAATCGCTTCGATTTCGACTAAGACATCCTTAGGGAGGCGCGCCACTTCAACCGTGGATCGCGCAGGCGCAGGTGCCTTGAAAAACTCTTCATAGATCGCGTTGACCTTTGGAAAGTCACCCATCGATTTTAGAAAAATTGTTGTTTTTACAACCGACCCCAAATTCGATCCGCCCGCCTCAAGTACGGCCGACAAATTCGTCAGCACTTGGCGCGCCTGAGCTACAACATCGCCTGAGCCCACCAAATCTCCCGTTTCCGGATCCAACGGAATTTGCCCCGAACAAAACAACAATCCCCCTGCCCGAATCGCTTGTGAATAAGGGCCAATGGGTTTGGGTGCGTTCGGGGTCAAAATCACCTGCTTTACTGAATGGCTCAAGAGTTCTTCCCTGATTTCTGGAATTGAATTTCCATGGCCGTGATCGCGGCCATATTAACCACATCATTCACGTCTGAGTTCTGCTGCAACACAAACACCGGCTTGTTCATCCCGACCAAGATCGGGCCAATGGCTTCAGCCTGGCCGATACGGGCCATGAGTTTATAGGCGATATTTCCCGACTGAAGATCCGGGAAGATCAAAATATTCGCATCCCCTGGAACACCATTGAAGGGAAAACTCTCTTTTGAAAGCTCTGGCACTACCGCGGTGTCAGCCTGCATTTCTCCATCAACCTTCAGATCCGGCCTACGCTTTTTGATGATCTCGGTTGCCAGTCGTACTTTTCGGGCAAGCGGATGATCGGTAGAACCAAAGTTTGAAAACGAAAGCATGGCCACTCGTGGCTCTTCAGTCGTAAAGCGCTGGGCGAGTTGGGCGGTTTGAATCGCAATATCTGCAAGCTCTTCAGCCGTGGGCTCAATATTGACCGTCGTATCAGAGAACCAAAGCACTCGCTTCTTGAGGATCATCATATAAATCCCGGCTAACCGTGAACCCGGCTTTGCGCCAATGACGTGAATCGCAGGCCTGATCGTCTCAGGATAACTCTGAGAAATCCCCGCCAACAACCCGTCCGCGTGCCCCATCTCGACCATCATGGACCCGTAGTAGTTTCGGTGCGCCATCAAATCACGCGCAGCTTCAAGAGAAACCCCCTTGCGCTTGCGCTTTTCAAAATAGGCTTGCGCATATTCGTCACGACGCTCGGAGTGAGTGGATCGAATGATTTGGACCCCTTTGAGGGCCTCAGTCAAACCCAGCTCAGCGATGCGAGCGCGAATCGTCTCTTCTTTGCCCAGGAGAATCGGCTCAGCAATCCCCTCTTCCCGAATCGTTTGAGCAGCCCGCAGGATTTTTACATGATCACCTTCTGGGAACACAATCGTCGGAACATGTCCCGCTTCTTGTTGCGTGGATTTTACCCGATTCTTGATTCCGCGCATGACCGAATAAGTGGTCCCGAGCAAAGTTTCAAGACGATCTTTGTACCAGGACATTTCGAACTTTTTGCGAGCGACGCCCGACTTAATGGCCGCTTCGGCCACAGCAGGCGCAACCCACATCAGCGCACGACGATCAAAGGGCTTCGGAATTAAATACTCGCGACCAAACTTAAAATGCTGCCCACCATAGGCGCGGGAAACGCTCTCAGGCACATCCTCTTTTGCTAATAGTGCCAAAGCGCGCACGGCAGCCATCTTCATTTCTTCATTGATCGCCATCGACATCGTATCGAGCGCGCCCCTGAAAATGAACGGGAACCCCAGAACGTTGTTCACCTGGTTAGGATAATCCGAGCGTCCCGTCGCCATGATGGCATCAGGACGAACTCTGAGCACATCTTCAGGCAAAACTTCGGGATCAGGATTAGCCATCGCAAACACGATGGGATCGGCCGCCATTTTTTTGACCATTTCCGCAGAAATGCCGTCCTTTACTGAAACCCCGACGAACGCATCCGCGCCGTCAAGCGCCTCACCTACCGTGCGCTTAGAAGTTTCTACCGCATACCGTTCCTTGTAGGGGTTCATCCCCTCTTTGCGGCCCTTGTAAATGACTCCCTTGGAATCACACATGATGATGTTCGTCAGCTTCACACCCAAGTTGACATAGAGATTCGCGCAAGCAATGGCCGCCGCTCCGCCGCCACAAAACACCACGCGCACTTTGGTAATATCTTTTTTCACAATCTCAAGCGCGTTCAAGAATGCGGCCGCACTGATCACAGCAGTCCCGTGTTGATCGTCGTGAAAAACTGGTATTTTCAGCTTCTTTTTGAGTTCTTCTTCAATATAGAAGCATTCAGGCGCTTTAATGTCTTCGAGATTGATGCCGCCAAAAGTGGGCTCAAGCATTTCACAGGCGCGAATGACATCATTGGGGTCTTTGGCGTTGAGTTCGATGTCAAAGACGTCGATATCGGCAAATTTCTTGAAAAGAATTCCTTTGCCTTCCATCACTGGCTTTGCGGCATGAGGGCCGATATCACCCAATCCCAACACCGCCGTTCCGTTCGAAACGACAGCAACGAGGTTGCCTTTGGCGGTGTACTCATAGACAAGCTCTTCTTTTTCATGAATCATCCGACAAGGCTCAGCGACGCCCGGCGAATAGGCTAACGAAAGATCATGCTGAGTTGAGCACGGCTTAGACGGAATAACCTCAATTTTTCCTTTGCGACCGCGAGCGTGGTACTCCAGTGATTCTTTATAGATTGTCATTTTTTTGTCCCTCGTTAGTGATCTCGTTAGATCTTTGAACCTACACCCCAACGGCTTTACCTTCAAGTGTCCAAAAATTCTGCTGGGAGGAATACCCCGGGTATGGCAATCTTATAGAAAATGGCGAAGCAAAAACGTCCTCATAATCAACACCGTGCAACAAAAAAGTCTTTATCAGCCGCACTCGCGTTAGGCGTGCTTGTGAGCGTGCTTGACAGCACGAGCGCTAAAGCGGATTTCTTTTTACACCATTGGGAAGATCAACGCGAGATGGCGAACAGTTTTCGACTCTCTGCAGACGTTTCTTACTATTCAACTCACGCTGACTATGACGCAACGGGGATTCAACTCCTCCCGGCGGGGCTCACGAACTACAGTCGAATCAACACGGATATCACTGCACGATACGGCTTCACAGATCGCATCTCAGGTTATGCTCGCATGAGCTGGGCTCGCATTGAACTAGAACATGACACCCGCCCCGGAAGCAGTTTTGGTTTCACGGATCAGAGCCTAGGAACCACGATAAAACTTTATCAAAATAGCAGAGGATCAACCCTAGAACCTCGCATTGATCTTCAGTTTCAAGCGGATCTTCCACTTTACAACAACTCCGTTTCGGAGCTGAATCTTCTTCCTTACCTAGGAGATGGCTCTACCGATCTGACGGCGGGAGCCTTTGTCGTGTTACCGCTCTGGCAAAAAAAGGGGCGAGAAATTAGCAGTACTCTTGGTGGCGCTTACACCTATCGAACCTCAAACTTCTCTTCGGCAATCCCTTGGTCGTGGACCCTGCGATATAACACGCCAAACCAGGGCTTTTTTACTTCGGCTGGATTCTATGGGCTTCAATCACTCAAAACAGATCCCAATGCGCTCAATGTCTCTGGCACTAAAGGCAGCATTGGAACGGGCGGAAGTTTCATTACCAACGCCGTAAACCCGTCGCATTTGACTGTTTTTGGACAAGCCGGCTTTCGCTTTAGCTCCACCCTTGCGGTCACCTTCACCGGGGATCAATCCCTTTGGGGTCAAAATTCACCGGTGGGATTGAATTTAATTTTCGGACTACAGGCCCACCTTGGCGGACCTGACTCCAAGGATCCCTCCTACCTGGCACCCAAGGATTATGGAAAATCCAACCAAGGGTTTGTAAATTACACCCTCACCGCAAAAGTCATTCGTTCAAATGATCGCATGAATCTTTTGAAAATAGACAAAGGAACTGGCGAGGGCGTTGAAGAGGGGCAAGTTTTCGATATTTTCAAAGTGAAACCGGATGGCTCGGTGGATGAGGCTGTTGCTCGCGCTCGCGTGACTCATGTGAGGTCCGGTGAAGCCGCGCTAAGTGTCGATGAGTATTTCAAAGAAGTTTGGATTGATGAAGGTTTTATAGCAAAAAGACCGATTCCCTAAGAAATGAAAATGGAGAGATGAAAATGAAAAAAATATTACTCGCAACTTTACTCGCTGTCGCTCTTTTGCCAACCAGTAGTTTTGCCACAAAATTTGCCAACCAATTCACAGAATTTGAACTGCCTCCCCAGTGGCAATGTAACCTCGAAGGTGCGGAGTGGGTTTGCCAGAATACGAACGAAGCCAAGAAAAAAGATGCGATCATCGTGCTTGCCGCTAAACTCAAGGGTGATCAGGACAGCCTGGATCAATATCTGACTTATCTTAAAGCCGCCAAGAGTTTTACCTCCGTTCAGGGAAAACCTGTGAAATCCGAACCGCGCTACGCCAAGACCGTGAACCTAAGCGGCCAAGCCTGGGTGGATTCTTTGCATTTAGAATCTGAAATTCCGGGTTTTTACACGCGCTACTTGGCGACGATCAAGCAGGATATTGGCGTGCTGGTTACTTATTCCATTAACAAAGCCAAATATCAGCAGTATTTGGACGAATTTGAGAACATGGTCAAGACGTTGAAGGTCTTTAGAAAAGCAGGAGGAATCAATGTCGCTCCCGCCAACACCAATCTCTTCCAAAACGCGCAAATTCCTCAAGGCGTTTCTGAAGGAACTGTTTTCTCCGGCGCCGCTCCCGCAGGCGGATCTGAAGGCGATCAACCAAAGAAAAAAGACGAGTTGCCACTCACCTATATTCTCGTAGGTGCGGGCGCACTTGGGCTCTTGCTGATTTTGCGCAAAAAGAAGGGGTAAATAGGACGCACTCGCCTATTTTTCAAGCGCCTCTCATACGCACTAGTTAATAAGTGGAATAAAGTGGAAACATGGATTTCGCGGTATTGCGTTAGCCCTAATTCCACCCTATTCCACTTATTAACTAATGAATCTCAGGCAACCATTTTTACGCCGTCGCGTCTCATTTGGGCGCCGCCGCCCCAGGCACATATATTGCTCCACTCTACCTCCATGAAAACACAAACTCTCGTCGGCCTAGCTTTCCTAATAACTCTAACGCTTAGCTGTGCAACGCCCGGCAAAAAAACCGCAATAGGGGCAGGCGTCGGCGCTGCGGGTGGTGCAGCAATTGGGGCCATTGCAGGAGGCGGGAAAGGCGCTCTCATCGGCGCGGCATCGGGCGCTGTCCTGGGGGGAATCGGCGGCAATATGATGGATAAGCAAGCTCAAGAGCTTGAAAAAGTTGCGCAAACAAAGCGCACCGAAGACGGGATCTTAGTCAGCTTAAAGAACGACCTTCTTTTTGACAGCGGAAGCGCAGCACTCAGACCTCAAGCGATTGCAAATCTAAATTCCCTGGGCGACATCCTCACAAAATATCCGAATAACAAAATTCGTGTCGAAGGCTATACGGACAATGTAGGGACGACAGTATTCAACGAAGATCTCTCCAAACGTCGGGCCGAAGCGGTGAGAGATCTGCTCAAATCGCGCGGCGTAAAACCCGATCAGATGGTAGCCTTGGGACAGGGCAAAAATCTTCCTATTGCATCAAACGACACGCCCGAAGGTCGATCGCATAATCGACGGGTAGAGTTGCATATTGAAGAGTCCTAAGACGCGTCTTAAAAGCGCAATTCAAACGAACGCTTCTTCTTTTTCGGCCCGCGACGCGCCTTCTTGGTTTTAGCTTTGCGCAAAATGGTTTTCGGACTCTTGGGAAACGCCGCAGCCTGAGTCACCCGCACCTCACGCTTCGCACCGGAACGCGCGCCTGACGCCGTAAGCGACGCCCTGACAAAATCAATCACGCGGCCGTCTTTTTCAAAAGAATCGCGCTTCAGACAAATAAGTTTCGCGCGCTGGAGATCCTTCAATAACTCTTCAAACTCATTGCGTTTGACCTTCGAATTCTTTTCGCCAAACGCTGTCTGAAACAAACGCCCCGTAGCCATATCATCAGACTCTCCAAGCGCGTCCATGATCTGATCAATGGCCGCCGCATCCTTGTCGGTCATGATTCGTGACGATTTAAGCACTGCGCGATCTGGGGCACAAGCGTCACAGATTCCGCACGCAACACCCGAATCTGCTTGATCCCCAAAATGGCGAATGAGCTGAATCATGCGACATCCCGAAGAACCTGCAAATTGAATCGTTTTGTTAAGTTGTGCGATCTTATGCGCGCGTTGGGCCGCATAGGTTTTCTGCCAATTCGCATTCGGTCCCGCCAAAAGCTCGCCACCTGGGCCCTGCACAAAAGCACCATGAGACTGCAACTTTTGTAACGCCTTCTCCAATACGCCCTGCTCTAGTGCGCGAACCGCGCCCTTTGCACGCAGCTCATCAAGACTCTCTGCCGGAAGCGCGGCCTGCACTTTTTTCATCACCGCTACTTCAGGATAATCGCGTTCATGAAAGAACTCGTGGGTTCGCTTATCCGCATGCGAATACAAAAGAATCGCCCGCGACGCCCCCCCATCGCGACCGGCGCGACCGATTTCTTGATAATATCCTTCGACACTCCCAGGAAGAGCCGTGTGGATCACGGTGCGCACATTGGATTTATCAATGCCCATTCCGAATGCGACAGTGGCCACAATGACCTCCGTTTTTCCCGCAAGAAACTCGCTCTGCACGGACTCGCGAGTTTCAGGAGTAAGTCCGGCATGGTAAGCCGCCGCCCGCAGCGTTTTTTTCAAAATCAGCGCAAGCTCTTCGGCCGCCTTTCGCGTCGGAGCATAAATGATGGCCGGTGTGGACAGAGGCTCCTTCAAAAGATGCAAAACCGCATCGTTGCGTTGTGAAGGCTTTAGGTCCGCAATCTCAATTGCGATATTAGAGCGCCTGAATCCATGAATAAAACGCGCTTCGCCCACAAGCCCAAGCTGGCGAACGATATCATCTTGAACTTCAGAAGTAGCCGTGGCGGTCAACGCAATCACCGGCGAGGGCCTAAGTTCCGGGAGCCGCTCACCTAAAAGCCGATAGTCCGGCCTAAAGTCATGCCCCCACTGCGAGATACAATGGGCTTCATCCACCGCGATTAATACGGGCTTGCGTTTGGCCAGCATTTGGACAAAACCCGGCACCGCTAGCCGCTCTGGCGCCACAAACAGGAAATCAAGCTCGCCTGAAAGATATTCCAGGCATGCCTGCCGGGAGACCTGTCGGTCAAGACCACTATGAATCGCCTTAGCGCGAAACCCCATCGAAGTAAGCTTTGAAGTTTGATCCTCCATCAAGGCGATGAGAGGGCTAATCACAAGTGTCGTACGCGATAACTCACTCCCCTGCTGAGCCAGAGCTTGACGTGCGAGCCCTGGCAATTGATAGCACAAGGATTTGCCGGCGCCCGTGGGCATGACCAAAAGAAGATCTCGACCTGAGACCGCAGCCTGGCATACGGCTTCTTGGTGTGGACGAAATGCGCCGTGCCCAAAGGCACGCTTCAAAAGCTCAAGCACCTAGCGCTTTTCCAAAATCCATTTCATCGTGCGAGAAGCCAGAGAATCAAGTGCGGTGACGCCCATCTCAATGTGCTCCTCCAAAGTGTCTTCGATTTTGTTGTGACTGATCCCCTTCAAAGACTGCGTGAAGATCATCACCGTCGGAATCCCCGCGCGCGCCACTTCGGCCGCATCATGAAGGGGGCCCGAGGGCAAGCGAAACGCCGTACCCGAAGCCCTTTGCACGGATTCATCACAAAACGCCAGAAGCTCCGGATGAAACGGGATCGGCTCAATACTCCAAATTTTTTCCCACTCCACGGTGCAGCCTTCTTCTTCAGCAAACTGCCGAGATTTGGCCTGCGCTTCTTCAAACATCTGTTTCAAAACCTTCGGATCCAAATCCCGCTGATCCAGCGTCGTTTCACAACGCCCCACGACGGCCGTCACAATCCCGGGCCACGTCTTCACACTTCCCATCGTACAAACGGCATCTGCGTGCTTGCCAGCGATTGAGCGAATCTCAAGCGCAAGCTTTGCAGCCGCGGCCAACGCGTCTTTGCGCACATTCATCGGAGTGGAGCCCGAATGCGCGGCTTGGCCGGTAAAATTAATTCCCCATCTTTCAACACCTTTTGTTCCCGTCACAACCCCTAAAGCCAAACCCTTGCGCTCAAGCACGGGGCCTTGCTCAATGTGAAGCTCTAGATAAGCTGCGGCGTTTTTACGCTCAGCCCCGGCCTCGGGAAAACGATCGATGTCGACCCCACATTTTTTCTGCGCGTCTTCTAACCTGACCCCTTCACGGTCCGTGCGTCCGCGATCCGCGGCGATTGTGTGGGTGCCTGCAAAAGCAGAAGATCCCAGCAGGCTTCGACCGAATCGCGCGCCCTCTTCATCGGCCCAATCCACGAGACGGATTGTCACGGGAGGTTTACCATTATATTGAGTATTGATCCGTCTCAACACTTCGAGCCCTGCAACAACGCCTAAGCATCCGTCAAGCCATCCGCCGTTAGGCACGCAATCCAAGTGACTGCCCATGAGCAGCGCCTGGTCGGATTCGCCCTTGAGGGTAGCCCAGATGTTTCCAGCAGCGTCTTGATGAACTTCGACAGGTAGGTCTCTTAATTTATCTTTGAACCATTCACGCGCTTTCAGCCAAGTATCGGTCCAAGCCACGCGCTGACCACCCCCGTCGGTGGCGGTGAGGGTTCGTAATTCCTTGAGATCCTTTACGGTACGTTTCGCATTAAGCATATTGCTGGCGAGTCTGTACCAGGAGCCCTAAGCGGTCAAGAGTTTCGAAGCCACTGTAACGCCGACTTTAGGCCGCAGGGCCTGGGGACCGCAAATTCCTCTTTAAGAACCGCAGTTTTTGGGTCGCCTAAGAACTCCTGAAGAACGGGCAAAAGTTTGGGAACCGCCTGTTTTCCGAGGATCAGATCGACGTGACCGGTACTCGGAACTTCATAACTTCTCACGGGAAGACCGTGTGCCCGAAGCTTCTTTACCATCGCCCGAGTGCGCTCGGGATCCGCGAGCCGATCCTGCTCAGCCGTGACCCGCAGAATGGGCACATCGGTTTCTAGGGCTTTTTTGAAATCAAATCCATCTCGCGAATCAAAACTCCTATGCGCCACCCAACGAAGAAAATCTTTGGTGAGATCCGGATGCATTCCTGAGAGCGCCTTGTACATGAGCAGAAAAAACTCTTCGTCTTCGCGACTCAGGTTTGAATGCTTTAATACACCCCCCGGAATTTCGATCGGACTTCGCTGCAGTACTTGGGCTAGGAGTTTCCATACGCGACGCTCAATCTCCCGCACTCCCTGCGCACTTTGCTGTTGAGTGGGCGCGATATCGGGACCGACTACAGGCAGAGCAATCCCACGCTTTGCCAAAGGTTCCAAGGCGCGGGTAAAGATTTTGAAAAAGAGCGGAAGGTCATCAAAGTCAAAGGGCGAGCCCACAGTAACCACTCCCTTCACCTTTTCAGCAACCTGTCTGCGCCTTGCGGCAGTATCCACGATAGGACTTTTGGGATTCTGAGGATTGGAGCGCGTAACACCGGCGACATATTTTTCAGCAACGAGCCCCCCTAAGGAGTGGCCCATGATCAAAACTTTTTGACCGGTGATTTGAAAAATGCGATCGACGCTCATCGGGAGATCTTTTGTCACCAGAGATTCAAAAGAATAATCGCCTTTTTCAGGACTGTGAACTGTGGACTTCTGATCACCCTTTCCATGCCCACTCCAATTGATCATCCAGACATCGTAGCCTTGTGCATGCAGCGCCTCGCCCATGTCTTTCCAAACGCGCGTGTTTTCAAAAATGCCGTGGAGGAGTAGTACAGGAGGGCCCTTGCCGGCATACCGCACGCCTTTGACGACTCGCCCCGCTTCTTCGAATGAAATCTCCTCAAGAGGTGGCGCCGCCAGGCAAGTGACGGCCGCTGCGTAGGCGAAAAACACAGAAGCGGCGATTACGCGAAAAAGGGGGAACCACATCAAACCCTTTTCGGCGGATTTGGCTTATTTCTTCATCATTTTTTCATTAAAACTTCGACAAAACCAGAGAGAGTTTTGGAATAGATATCGCCGAACACGAACCAGGGCACCACGCCAACCCCGATGACCCAAAAGAGAAGCAAAGTCCACGTCTTGACCCATAGCTTCTTAAACCAATGGTTTGTGCGCGAGAGGCGCCAGGATCTGAGAATCAGAAAAATGACAAGCCAGCCCACCTCAAAATAGACGAGGTACATGCGCTTGGGATGGTTTACCAACTGCTCCGTTCCTTGAGAAAACTCAGGACTTGAAAAAAGTCTGAGATAGCTCTTGGTCGCGGGGTGATTGAGCAGTTTTTGAAGCTGCTCCATCCCGGCGGGAAGGTTCTGAGGGGGCGCACCCGGCTTTCCATATTGTGCGCTCATCGGATTCAGCGCATTGATGGCGCCAAAGGCTTTTTGCTGTTCTTCGTTTAATTTTTGAATTTCGGCAATGGGATCATCGCCGCCTTGTTGGGCTTGCGGATTTTGCGATGGCCCGGCGGCAAATACCGTCGCACTCAGACAGACACTGAGCAGTGCCAGTAAAAGAGCACGCACCGCAGTTACGCGACCTTTTTTACTTCGTGCTCGTCTTCGCGATATTGTGCCGATTTAATGGCGTGGCGACGCAGGAGTCGCAAGAAGTTACTGCGATCGAGTTTCGATTCGCGCGCAGCCGAGGAGACGTTCCCCTCGTGACGGGTAAGGAGTTTCACGAGATAATCTCGCTCAAACGTATCGGACCATTTCTTTTTGATTTCGGTATAGCCTTCATCACTATCGGTAGCAACTGGAGGGACGAATCCAGGACGAACAAGTTCCAACACGCGGCCGCCTTCGCGACCTTCTGGGCGGTTCGGGGTCACGAGTCCCATGAACGCGGCTTCTCCTACTGCTTTACCCGAAGTCCAAACCAAGGCTAATCGTTGCATCATCACCCAAAGCTCACGCACGTTGCCTGGCCAAGAGTAGATGCGAAGAATGCGTTCGGCCTCCGTGGTGAAGCCCACAAAATGTTTTCCATAAACCTTAAAAGTCTTTTCGGCAAAATGCATTGCCATCGGCATCAGATCTTCGGTCCTCTCACGCAGCGAGGGGATCTTCAGAGTCGCCGTTGCAAAATATTCGCGCACTTCAGGCGTAATCTGCGGGAAAATCTCTTTAGTCACCGAAGCCAGTAATCTGAAATTCCATTGATGTTTTTTCATGCCCTCGAAGAATCGGCGCTGATTAACGACCGCCATTTTCGAGATATCACCTAAGAACAATGTGCCTCCTGTAGCTAATTCGCAGGCTCCAACTTTTTCTGAAAAGAGTTCGGTTTCTTGCTCCTCTGAAGTGAGTCCGGAAAGCGAGACATTAATCCAAGGCCCTTGGCTTCTTCGCGAACCTTCGTGAATCAAGTGCGCGAGCATTTCTTGCCCCACTCCCGTTTCGCCTACCAAAAGAACCGGCACCTCGTGAAAAGCGGGTCCGGTGGGCTCAGGCTTGATCGCCTCCCTCCGAAGCGCGGTGAGGACTTCATTAATGGGGGCCATCAAAACGTCTTTAGAAACAAATCGAAGCTGCTGCTCCTCACGTCCTTCGAAACGGGCAAGTCGTTCAGCCAATTGTGATTCAGATGAGTTTTTATTTGCCATGAAGCCCCCTTGGTTCATATTACCAGACCAAACTGCTCTGTTACTAGTCCTATCGGACATAGGTCAAAAATAAGTAAGAGGCTTAACAATTGAGTTAATCCTCCTTAAAAATTAGCCATTTACTGGCAATTCAAAAGAGAGTTACCCTGAACGTCACAATGGCAATTGTAAAGACATCCCCCACTAAACACCTTCTGGTCGACCTCGACGGCACCCTTCTCGGGAACAATGCCCTTCCTTTATCCGTGGAATTTGTGAAGGAGAGCATGCTCTCCTTAAACCGCTTTGGCGGCTGGAGAAAATCGGCTTCCGTACTTCTCGCAATTCAAAAAGAATTTAGCACCAAGGGCTTAAGGAAAAACGACATCCGCATCGTGGAGCTTTTTGCCAAGAAGATGGAGCTCTCGCTTGAAGAGTCTCGCTCCGTTTTGCGCGAATCACTTTTCGTGATTTTCCCAAAGCTTGAAAAATATTTTTTTCCCATCCAAGGCGCCAAGGAATTCTTAGACTGGGCCAAAGATCATTACGAACTTATTCTGGCCACCAACCCTGTCTGGCCACCCGAGATCGTCGAGATGCGCGTGAAGTGGGCCGGGATCGAGCCGAAGCTTTTCAGCTACATGACTCATATCCGGGAGATGCACGCGTGCAAGCCCTCAGCCGAGTATTATAACGGGATCTTAGAAACCAAGAAACTTAAAGCTGAGGAATGTCTGCTCATCGGCAACGACATGAAAATGGATCTGCCAGCTCAGCGGGTCGGGATTCGCGTTTTCATCGTCGGGGATTACAAGAAGCTCACGGTGCTCGAGGGTTCTCGAAAGGACGCCGCCGCGTGGCGCGGTTCGTATGGACATTTGAAGGAGCTGCTGCTGGGTCAAGGGTGATACACTCACCGCACGAGTGCTTCATGATGAGTTTTCGCGCCACGTTCCGTGCCGCTGTTGTTAAGCGTGCTCTTTGAGACCCCATTCTCTAAGTCCTGATGATAACGCATTGAGTCGCAAATAAAAGCCATTTACAAGGAGATTTGGACATGGGAAACTATAGTTGATCGATATCGTCAACTTTGATTCAACATAACTTATTTATGAATAAGGCAAGAGAAGAGCAAGGAATGAGAAAACTGTTTCTAGTAACTTTCCGTTGGCATTGCCACTCCTCCCTCCCAGATTCTTTACCTGAAGGTCTTTTCGTCTCTCAATGCGTGGCGTGTTCATGACCGAGATAAGCCGCGACGACTGCGGGGCTTGCTTTGACTTCAGCGGGGGTGCCGTAGGCGATGAGTTGGCCGAATTCGAGGACAGCGACGTTATCGCTGATGTCCATGACCACGCCCATATCGTGCTCGATCAGCACAATCGTGGTGCGCTGCTCCTCGCTAATATCGAGGATAAAGCGGGCCATGTCCTCTTTCTCCTCGCTATTCATCCCGGCCATCGGCTC
>CAIRTR010000041.1 GCA_903881565.1 Oligoflexia bacterium
CCGATCTGATGTTTGACTCGTTGAAACCAAATGATCGAAAATATTTCGCTTTGGATTTTCCAACAGCATGAGTCTCCGAGAGCAAATAACCGGTGAGTTTGCTGACGGACACATACGCGTGAAGTTTGTTTGGAAGTTCCATAATTCCAGAAATTATACACCTGCATTTTTCCAATACCTACGCGCGCACCATAGTAGGGCTTTCGAAGCAGTAGAAAAGATTAAAATCAACCCCATGGATTTCTGAGCCGGGGCGGCTTTTCGTGGGGATGGGATAATTGAGCATCCCAAGTTAGCAGGAGGTGCTCAATGTCAAGAAATCGGAAAGAAGTGAGTGGTTTCGGCGTCGCGACCGAAACCACTCTGTTTACGCAAGCACAGGTCGGATGTTCTAAGTGCCTAAACGAACTGATGGAACAACATGAAGGGCTGGTACACCTGGTCGTTCGGCGACAATGGCTGCTCACTCTGGAGTATGAAGAAGCGCTCCAGGCTGGACGCCGAGGGTTATGGCGAGCGATACTGGGGTACAAACCAGAGCGGGGCATCAGATTCTCGACTTATGCCTACCCAGCAATTATGAGGTATGTTTGGAGCGCTGTAAAGGCCGAACAGCGCCGGAATAAACGAGAAGTGCCGATCAGTGTACTGGCGCTGTACAGATATGAAACGGGGGATGATCCGGCCTGGCTAAAAGACCAGGATGAAATCAGGGATAGCTTGCTGACGCTGGTAAAACGCCTGCCAAAACAACTACCAGAGGTGGTCATAGCCTACTATGGACTGAGAGATCAAGAACCACAGACCTTGCGAGCCATTGGCAGGTGTCTCGGTATCAGTGATGGACTGGTGGGACAGATGCGGAATGAAGCTTTGGTGTGGTTGTGCCAGCCTGCGCACAGTCAGGAATTGCGAAGCTTGTTGGCGCGACATAACCAGAAGCAGTACGAACTTGCAGATCAAATGGCACAAAGGATGTTGAAGCGACGGGGAGGCCGGAATGGGCGTCACTAAAACCAGTTCTGAGCAAACTCGGGCCGAGAATGGCCCGTTTATTAGCCAATGCAATTTATTGAGCTTACAAGAGGGCCTGCCTTTGAAATGGACTGCTCCTCCTGAAATACCTTCTTCCCCAAAGAAAAGTTACCGCTCGGCGTATGTCTACCCCTGGCAGGTAGACTTAACAGACCCAGCCCAAGTTTTGACCTGGAGTAACTTATCCGACTTCGATCTTTTACTACGCCTGGTAGATTTCAGTGGGTTACGACCAGTCCTGGCCCATCTTTTAGGATGGCGATCTGGCCGCGGGTGGGAGCCCTTCGACCCGGTTTCCTTCTTTTTATTGGTGACCTGGCAAATTACGAACAAATGGACGCGCAGCCAGACCCTCAAAAATATGGGCGATAGCCGCTATGCGGATTATGTCGCCTGGTTTGGTTTTCGGAACGGCGTCTATCCCACCGAAGGAGGTGTCCGACATTTTTTGACTACCCTGGGGCACAACTCAGATGCCAGCAATGAAACGATCTCGGTAGAAAAGGGAGAAGAGATTGTTGAGATTGTAATGCAAAAGCTGAACATGCTATTAGTAGGAGCCGTGGGAGTGTTGCGACAGACACCTATTCTCAGTTCACAAGCCTGGGAAAAAGCCCTGATCTGCCCGGATGGACAGATTCACGATGCCGCTTCGAGTCTGCGCTGCATTTCGGTGACCGAGGCATGTTACCAGCCTTGCACACCTGAAAAACCGCGCCCTTGCCATGCCAAAGAAAAAGAACGTCGTGGTTGCGATTGTGATACGCTGGCTTGTGGACTGGTTTGCCGTAAAGCCACTCCGCGCGACCCGGAGGCTCGTTTCATTTGGTATACCGGTTCCAACCAGCCCGGAGAAAGTCCGAACATTTCAACAAAGAAAGATGGGAAGAATCACGAAGACGGAGAAGCTCGGTATGGCTACCGCAGCCTGCCTTTGCGTTTAGCGGACCCTGAACGACGCTTCAGTTTCACCCTGCTGGATGATGTGCGCCCCGCCAATGGGCATGAAGATATTCATAGCGCTGCCCTGCTCTTGCAACTTAAAGACCAATACCCAGATTTGCAGGTAAATGCTGTGGCTGGTGATGCCGGATTTGGTTTTGATGCCTTTCTCCACACAATTTACGCTCATTTGCACGCCTTACGAGTCGTTGACCGCCGCTGCCATCAGACCGATCGCAACAAAGAACAATGGGCCACGCGTGGCTATAACGATTATGGCCGTCCGGTTTGCCAATTTGGCTATACTTTGAACTCCTATGGCTTTGATCGTGAACGCCAGCGCCATAAATGGTGCTGCGACAAAACCTGCTTGCATGGCAAGGATCCTTGCATCAAGCTCTCGCAGGTTACCTATCCTCCGCCTGAATGCCCATACCAAACAGATGAGCACCAGCATGGTCGTATCCTCAATGTCGCTGAGGCTTTTGCCGATGCTTCCACCCGCCTGGTTCGTGATATTCCGATGGGCAGCCCAACCTGGAAGGCTTTATATCACCGGGCTCGCAATGCAGTCGAGGGCCGAAATGCAACTTTTGAAAACTGGAACTTTAAACGCATGTCAGTCTTTGGGTTTGCGCGCTCCAAAGCAATGCTCTTCCTGGCCGATGTGCTCGATACTTTGAGCACCCTGGCGCGTCTGGTGCGCGAAGCTACTTTGGCCTCGCTCAGCGTAGCGACCTGATCGTCTGATTCTCTCTTTGCACTTCAGCGTTCCAGGTGGGTATTTCCCAGCCTGACTTATTCAACGCACCTATCCACCGCTTTTCTGCCCCGTTTTCCCTGCTACATAGCAAATTCCGAACCCTTTTGGCGCTTCCGGCAACCGCTGGGCACTGACTTTCTGGCTTGAGCGTCCGTACTGCTTCGTTCTCATACCCTGACCCCTGACCCCTTGCGTTAGTGCTTCGGTCGCACCACAAGCACCGGCACCGGC
>CAIRTR010000042.1 GCA_903881565.1 Oligoflexia bacterium
ATAAGGATCAGCCTTGCGATCAGCCAACACAAAATAGGCGCGAAACAAGGTCTTTATAATCTCCCAGAGACTCAGGGGCATTTTCCGATTTCTTCCCCCTCGCAAAATATAGCGCGCTTTCGAATCCTTATTAACCGGCACAAGATCCAACCCAAGTTCATCACAAAAATCCTGAACCAAAGGAGTGCGCAAAAGCGAATGCGCTCCCGTTTCAGAAATTCCACGCTCGAGCTGCTGAGTGCGAATAAGCCCCCCCGTTTGAGTCTGAGCCTCAATAAGGGTCACCTCAAAGCCTGCACGATCCAAATGATAGGCGGCAAGAAGTCCAGAAATTCCAGCACCAACTACGGTCGCTTGACGGACCTCGAAATTGAGGGTTCCCAACATAAATTCTCCTAAATTGTTCGGCTAAAAAGCTTTGTCGACGGCGCCTTGCGGGTCAGTCGAGCATCAAAAGCCATGCAGATGTTACGCAAGAAGGGAATCCCCGCGGGCTTCACAACACACGAGCGCGCCCCTACTTCCATCAATCCGTCACGCACAAATTCTGAAAGCCGATCCGTTACAGACTCCAAATAGGGCGTTTGAAGGGAGGAATCCGACCAATCCGTCTTAAAACGAGTCATGATATTGAGAATATGCCGTCTCAAAACCTTGTCTTCTTCGTCTAAAACATGTCCACGATGAATCGGGAGCTCCCCTTTTTCAACGCGAGCCATGTAGGTTTCCACTAATTTTTCATTCTGAGAAAACACATCCCAGCTATCACCAATGGACGAAACGCCCAACCCAATCAAGGGAGCCACTTGCCGTGAAATATATCCCATGAAGTTACGATGAAGCTTCCCTTCCACACACGATTTCCAAAGCGAATCACTCTCCAAGGCAAAGTGATCCATCCCGATTTCGCGATAGCCGTTTTCAGCTAAAAGCCTGCGGCCTGTTTCATAAAGAGCACGCTTGGCATCCGGATTTGGCAGATCATCTTCTGTAAACCTGCGCTGACCTGGCTTAATCCATGGGACATGTGCATAGCCATAAAATGCAATGCGATCCGGGCGCAAGCGACACACGATCTCCATCGTATCTTCAATGCTCTTAACCGTTTGAAAAGGCAGACCATAAATCAAATCGTAATTGACCCCCGTAAACCCAAGCTCGCGCGCATCATCCGTCACGCGACGCACTTCTTCTTCAGACTGGACTCGATGAACAATGTCCTGAACTTTAGGATCAAAATCCTGAATCCCCAGACTGATGCGCTTAAACCCAAACTTACGGAAAACCTCAATCTGCTCTTTACTTGTTACACGCGGATCCGCTTCAAAAGAAAATTCATGCTCTGTGGTTCCCTTAACCTTGGAGAACAATCCATCCAACAAAATTTCTAATTCGGCGGGCTCTAAGAAGGTCGGCGTGCCTCCACCCATATGAAACTCAGTCAAACTCACTGACGGACCCGAACCACCCAGTCTCCCTAAGCGGTTCAGCGTGTAATCCCACTCCTTGATCAAGGTCTTGATGTAAGGCTCGACTACACCGCGGCTCCGGGTCACTCGCGTGTTACACCCGCAATAGGTGCACAGCGCGCGACAAAATGGAATATGCACGTAAAGCGCCGCGCCCACTCCCTTATGTTCATTCTCCTCAAGGGAGCGCGCCACACTGGAGATCCATTGATCTTCGGTCGGACTGGTTTCCCAATAAGGCACGGTGGGATAACTCGTGTAGCGAGGGCCCGGGACATTATATTTTTCTAACAGTTGGGAAATATTCATTTGAACATCTCACGCTGAAGACGAAGGAAAAGTCTTACGTTTTCTTCTGGCGTCTTCGGCAGCACACCATGCCCCAATCCACAAATCCAGCCCTTGCGCATTTCAGGACCTAATTCCAGTACGGCGGTAAATCTCTCGCGCAATTTTTGTTCAAGTTCCGCCGCAGGCAAAAACAGCCAGTGCGGATCGATATTGCCCTGAATCGCCCATTCTTTACCAAATTCGCGGAGTACTTCGACCAAGTCCTGATTCCAATCGACGCCCAAGACTTCAAAAGGCAAGCCGCGAAGCGCTCTCCAGTATTCGGGAGTCGTTTTCTTGGAGTAATAAATAATCGGTGTATCCGGACACTGTTTCCGTACCGCTTCCATCAAGCGTTTCAGTTCGGGCACAATATGTGCGCGATAGACGGCGGGATCAAATTCTCCAGCACAGGTATCAAAGATCGCCACGGCATCAGCACCTGAGCGGGCCTGCATCACCATGTTTGCGACCAAAAGATCATGAATCTTGTCAATAAAAGCGTGGTAGCGGCCGTCGTGAATTCCGGCCCGAGCCGAATCCAAGACACCTTGGTGACTCCCCTCAACGGCGTAACAAAAGAGGGTGAGTGGCGCGCCGACAAAACCTAGCAGCGCTTTCTCGGGAGAGAGTTCTTTACGAATCAAGGCCATCGCTTCGCCCTGATAACTCAGTTCTTTGACCTTCTCGGCTCCGCCCGTGAGCTTCTCCGCATCTTTTACGCTATGGAGATGCCAATCCAACTTTGGGCCCTCATCGTATTTCAAGCCCATGCCCATCACTTCCAATGGAAACAAAATATCCGAAAACAGAATCGCGGCATCGAAGTCAAAATCGCGAATCGGACCCATGGTCGTCTCACAAGCAATCTTGGGAAGTTTGCAAAGCTCAATGAACGTGAAATTCTTCTTCAGCGCCTGATAATGCGCGTGATAGCGCCCCGCCTGCCGCATGAACCAAACCGGCGGGCGCGAAGTGTTTCGGTGATAAACGGCCTCTAGCAATAGTTTCTTCTGCATAAATTATCCTCTCATTCCATTAACTGATATCCGACTCCGCGCACACTGCGAATGACTTGCGGATTTTCGGGATCGATCTCTACAAAACGCCTCAGTCTCATGACAAAGTTATCAATCGTGCGTGGACTCGGAAACTCATTCTCCGACCACACATGATTCAAAATTTCATCGCGGCTCACCACTTTTCCCCGCCGCTCAACCAGTAATTTGAGCAGCGCACACTCCTTATGAGTCAAGGGATTGGTCGTAGCTCCCACGCGCGCTTCAAAGCGTGAAAAAGAAACAACGGCTTCTCCCACCTTCACTTCATCCGTCTGGCTCTCAGGCGCTTGCGAAAGGTAGCGCGCCCGCTTCAGCCCATTTTGAATACGAAGAAGGAGTTCCTTATAATGAAAGGGCTTCACCACGTAGTCTTCAGCTCCCAGCTCCAAGCCCCGCACACGATCTTCGGGGTTCCCATGGGCGGTAAGAAAAATCAGCGCCGCCCCAGGCTGTGACTTGCGAATCTCCTTTGCCACGTCAAAACCTGTCCCATCCGGGAGGGTGACATCCAAGAGCGCAAGTTCAAATTTCCGCTGAGAAATCTCAAGCCGCGCCTCGCCGACGGTTTGGGCCCACGCAATCTCAAAGCCCTCTTTGCCCAAGCGCTCAACCAGCGTCAGGCCCACATTACGCTCATCTTCCAAAACTAAAATGCGAGCGGTGTTTTTCTCAGACACTTGCTTCACCGCCCTTGAATCGAAGACGGGCTTCAAAACCAGCGCCTCCGGTGACTACCGGCCCAAAAGCGGCACTCCCGCCCATGCGTTTCATCAAAACGCGGATTAAATACAGGCCAACGCCTGCGCCCTGCGAAGTAGCGCCTTTTTGAAACAGCTCACCCAAGTCCTGCGCCCGACCACTCACGCCTTTGCCGTTGTCCCTAAAACTGATTTCAACATAGGCGCCCTTCTTTGAAGACGACACCTCGATTTGAAGCTGCTCTTGCTTTGAATGCCGATGCGCATTCTCGATAAGATTTCTGAAAATGATCTGAAGAGCGCCCGGATCGGCTTCGATTGAAAAATCTTCAAGCTTCAAACTAAACTTCCCGCGATTTGATGTCTCACTCCGAGTAGCCAAAAAATGCGCAAGCCACCCTTTGATCTGAAGTGGCTGAGGATAAAGAACGCCACCACCTTCGACGCGTGCCAACTCCAAAGTCGTCTCAACCTGGCTCTCCATCCGAGCAGTATCCTCCAAAAGCCTCGCAAGGACATCCTTCTGGGAAGGATCTTCGGCAATGGATTCAGCCTGCAGGCGAATACTCGTCAGGGGTGTTCGCAATTCGTGAGTCAGAGAGGCGAAAAAAGCGTGAATGGATCGGGCCCGCAACTGATCACGCCAATAAAGCCAAAACATTACGGCCGTTCCGACAAGGAGCAACCCCATGTAGGTTGTCGATTCCCACTGAATCATCCGCTGCATTTTGGCCCAATGCTCTTGCGCATTTCCTGCGCCCATTCCGGCGTAGGATTCGAGCTGCGCGATTCGACGCGCTTGCGAATTAACGAGCCTGGCCCACCATCCTCCCAGCATGAAGACAAAGCAAAACCAAACAAGCTGAACACCGAGTATGATCTTCATTCGCCTGTTTGATGCTGAGAGAAGGCCAACTTGTTTCTTCATATTTACTAAATCAGACCTCCGAAAAAGCTTTCTTGAATTTTTCTAAGTGCTCATCCGTATGCGCAGTGGACATAAAAGAAACCTCATAGCCACTCGGAGCCAAGTAGATCCCCTTCTCCAAGAAGGCGTGAAACGACTTAGCGTATCGTTCTTTTTGCGTTGCTGGCGTCTGCTCAGGCGTGCGAACAAAACCATCGGGGGTTTTGACGTCGCCCAAGATCGACCAAAAGATCGAGCCATAGTTCTGAACTTTAAGCGCAATTCCACGATCACGTGCGATGGATTCTAAGTTTCGCGCCAACTTCTCGGTCCGCTCTTCAAGCTTCTTATACGGATTCTCGCGCTTAAGCTTCTTGAGCATCGCAATCCCCGCACACATCGCTACAGGGTTGGCGCTCAAAGTTCCGGCCTGGTATACGGGGCCCGCCGGCGCAACCATATCCATCAAATCCGCACGTCCGCCGTATGCTCCGACAGGAAACCCGCCGCCGATCACTTTGCCATAAGTCACCAGATCAGGACGCAGTCCCGTGCGTTCCGCCATTCCGCCAAACGCCACTCGAAAGCCGGTGATCACTTCGTCAAAAATCACGAGACTCCCCGCTGCGCGCGCCAAGCGACAAAGCTCCGACAAAAAGTTATCTCTTTGCAAAAGCAGACCATTATTAGCAGGAATCCCCTCGACGATCACCGCCGCGATATCTTTGCCATGCATTGAAAAAGCAGATTCCACGGCCTTCAAATCATCCAGCGGAACCACAATCGTTTCAGAGGCCACACCATCGGAAACCCCTGCGCTATCAGGAGAAGCCATCTCGGCAAGACCCGATCCTGCACGCACGAGCATCGAATCCACATGGCCATGATAGCAGCCATCAAATTTCAAAATCTTGTTTCGCTTCGTCGCTCCACGAGCAAGGCGCAAAGCAGCCATCACCGCTTCGGTGCCTGAATTCACAAAACGAACCTTCTGTACCCAAGGCAGCGCGCCCGTCATGAGCTCGGCAAGCTCCAATGAATAGGGCTCTGCCGTTCCATAGGACCAGCCACGCCCAAGAGCACCGTGAACAGCTTCAGCGATCTCTTCATCTTGATGACCAAAAAGCATCGGGCCCCAAGACATACAAAAATCAAGGTAGCGATTGCCATCCACATCAAGGAGCTCAGCGCCCTTTGCGGATTGAATAAAGCGAGGAGTTCCACCCACACCACGAAAACCGCGGACCGGCGAATGCACACCGCCTGGGGAAACTTTTTTTGCTCTCTCAAACATCTGCTCTGATTGTTTTATCGCCATAATCCCTCCATATAACCTCTCGGTAATTTTCCGGCCTATTTACTGACTTTGATCCACTCTTGCGCAAACCGTGCGCCGTACGTAATCACCATCGAAGCGCCCGCTCGAAAAAATGCCGTCCACGCTTCAACATGGGCCGCCGGTCCCTGCATCAAGCCTTGCTGTGCCAAGACTTCGATTGCGGCAAATTCACCACTGACTTCGTACACCGCCCATGGCTTTGGAATTTCCTTGGATAAATGCGCCAGGACATCCAGATAGGGCATCCCGGGCTTGACCATCAAAATATCTGCACCCTCTTCAGCGTCCCGTAAAGAACTCAAATAGGCATCTTTAGGCGAGGCTGGATCGATTTGATAAGTCGCACGATCCTTCAGCATCGCCTTGCCCACAGCGCCCTTAGGAGCCGAATCCGCGGCTAAACGAAACGGTCCGTAGAACTTCGAGTGAAACTTCGCCGAATAACTCATGAGCAAAGTTTTTTCCAAACTCGTGTCATCTAAAGCGCATCGAATCGCCCCGATCCGACCATCCATCATATCACTGGGTGCCACACAATCCGCTCCGGCCTGAGCATAGGTCACCGCCGCTCTGGCTAATTGCTGCACGGTCGCATCGTTTTCGACATGATCGCCTTCGGCGCTTAGGATTCCGCATTGACCATGCTCGGTAGAAGAGCAGAGGCAAACATCTACAGCCAACCAAAGATCAGAGCCAAACTGTCGTTTCAACGACTCAATGGCTTTGGCTGTAAAGCTAAAATCAAAGTTATTGAGATCCTTTTTAGCAGGCACGCCAAATAGCAGAAGCTTGTTCACTCCGACCTTCAAGTCGGCTTCGGTTTGGCGCAACAAGGTTTCAGGCGTTTCACGATAAGTGCCTGTAAGTCCCGGCACGACTTCACGGCTTGAAATTCCATCCACGACAAAACAAGGCTGAATGAGTTGTTCGACACCAAAATGAACTTCGCGAACAAGATCTCGCGTGAGGGGATTTTGTCTCAGTCTTCGCAACCCAAGCCCAGCGCCATAGCCTTCTACATTTACTTTTAACTTCTGATCCATTTTTTCCACTCCTCTAACGACGGGAACAAAACAGGACTAATTCCCTGTGACTTGAGAAACTGCGCTGTTTTTCCAGGTCCACAAGCATGCTCGGCCGTCGGCGAAACAAACGCTTTGTAACGCTCATATTGGGAACCGCTCCCCCAATAAAGATGAGTCGCTTTTTCGAGTTCTGGCACATTCTGTAGATCAGCCTTAGGAACGCGGTAAGTGGCTATTGCAGTAGCTCCCGTCGCAACATCATTCCACGGTTCTAGCGCGTCTTCGTGTGTGAGTACAACCCAGTCTTTTTTTGTATCAAAAGCAGGCAGCCCCAAAACGGCGGGAGCCATCAGCTGTTTGCCATATTCAATTCCAAATCCTTCGGTACAACCTTCAACCCAGATTCCGCGAGCCGCAAGTTGCTGCCAGGTACGAACACCCGGAACCCAAACACGCCCACTTTGAACGACACTCACAAATCCATCACTGAGTGCCCGTGTATGGGCGATGAAAAAAGAACGCCCCTTATAAGGAGTGGGATCGAGATGATCAATCGGCGAAGGAGCAGCCTTGGATCGGCTCTCTGTACTCTCCCAGGCGACCACAGCTTTACCGCCTGGTGCTTTAGGTGAAGCAGGAACTTTCCAACGAGCTTCATCGACAAACTCGCCATTGGATTTTCGACCCCGAATATAGAGTACCGTTCCGAGTCCCTCGAAGGTTGCAGCTGACGCCCCAAACTTTTGATGACAACCGCCACCCCAATCCGCCAGGATTTGTCGCTCCATCTCAACTTGATCCACCGAAGCCGAATCTTGAAGTTTTGATACCGCCGCAATCACGTGCTGATCTTGCTTGCGACATTCAATGGCTAATGCGCCCTGGCCTGGGGCTGTCGGGTTTTCGCGCAACGGGAGAACCATCCAGCGAAGCCCTGAAAGCAGGCGCTGAAGTTCGGGCCCACCTGCGGAATCTCGTGACAGTCGAATCAACCCAGCTAACGCGAGCACCACGCCATCCAAATGTCGTTCGGATCCTTCGGTTTCATGCACGCGACCTAGACGCGTGTTCACATTGCCCCGAAGTTCAACGAGGTCAACCTGAGGCGCGGTCTTGCCAAAATGGGGAAGCGTCTTTTCCAAGAACGCGGGCAGATTCTCTTTTCGTCTCGGAGAAGAAGTTCCGATTCGAATCTTCTCTCCGGACTCGAGCTTCTGCATCACGCGTGGGCCATAGAGAATCACGTCGCGTGAATTCTCTCGCTTAGGAGTGGCGACATTCATGAATTCTGTGGGGCGCTCTAGACTTAAATCCTTAAGCGAATGAACCGTAAAATCTACGGCGCCCGTTCGCAAAGCCGCATCGAGTTCTGCGACAAAAAATTCTTTACCTTCGATTGATTGAAGTGAAACGTCGAGAATTTTATCACCACGCGTATCAATTCCAACCAGTTCAACTTTTGCCCCTGGATTTAAGCGCTCAACTTCGCGAGCAACCCAAGAACTTTGCGCCCATGCAAGTAGGGAACGACGAGTACCAAGCTTCAATGAGAGAGTCATAGTGTTCCTGCTTTATCAGAATTAAGCGAATGCCGCTAGATCTTCCCAACCATGGGGAATCGAAATCGAAGATCCCAGAGCCCGAAGAATCGCACGTTCCTGACACGCCGAACGAGCACGTCCAATCTGAAGCGAGCGAACATCCCCTTGCGAACGCTGAAGTTCAAAAACGTCATCTAACGCGACAAATCCACGCTCAGAATTATTGTGAGCGGTCATCTCGTCCAAAAACTGCTCCCGTGTTCCACCCAAATGGAGATAGACGCCGCGTTTTCCGCCACTGGCCCACGTCTGATAAAGCTCAAGATCAGACATTCCGGCAGTGCCGCCCACAGGAATGCACACGATAATATGATCTGCTTGCGCAAGCGCTGCCTTAAGGTCAGCGACGATCTCAGCGCGAATCTCAAAGCGAGTCGCAAGCTCTGTCTTAAGTTCAAAAGTTTTTTCTTCGCTACGATTCCAAAGCAGGATTTGTGAATCTCCCAGGAATGGCGCAACCGAGGCTCCCAATTGCCCTGCTCCAATCACCAAAACGGTCTGACGATCACTCGTTCGGCTTCCATCGCGAATCAGTTTTCGCGCGAGAGTTCCGTAGGATGAACCGCCCAGGTGCTCAAGGTAGCGGGAACGAATTTCTTTAGTGTCTTCAAAAAGTCGCTGAATCCAGGGAGAAACTTCTTCACGGCATGCCTGGGTCATTTTGGAATTCGCAAGAGACTCTTTCCAGGCTTGTTTAAGTTGGCCAAAAATATCGGTCTCACCAATGATCTGGCTTTCGAGACCCGTGGCGATTCGAAGAAGAAACTGAAAGGCTTTTTCGCCGCTAAAAATTTCCAAGTAGGGCTCGAGGTCGACACGATTCCAGGCGAAATCATTTGAAGCAACCCAAAGCATTCTTTGGCAGGAATCCAGGAAAAACGCGCCCGGCAGCAAATCGGCGCCGACCAAATTCATGCGTCTGATGTCTGAAGTCTTGCGGAGATGAAAAACCTGCAAAGATTCGATTCTCATATCTAGATGTAAAATACCTGAGTCGAGCAACCTAATTGTCATAGAACTGTCAGTTTTTGAAATAAAAACTTGCCGGCAAGTAGCTGATTTTATGTTGTTTTTTTATACACTGTCACAGGCCCACCCAAAAAGACTCCCCCACACACTCCTTCATCGATTTTCTCCGCAAAACCATTGATGATTATACAAATGCTATCGATCTCACGTGACGAGCTCACTCAACACTTCAGGAAAAGCGCCACAAATTCAAGCCATGTGGTCTGGCTCCTCTCTAAGGAAATCCTAACTTTCGAAGCCTCCAATGGGTGGGTGTTTGGCTATAAGCAATTCGGAGGCGTCACCCTCTTTGCTTTGGAACCCCTCATCCCTGGAGCGCCATCCGAGTTCAAAACAGAGCATCTTGCTCAATTCAAAGAGGCCTGGGCCGAGGTCACGAAGGCACTCCAGATTCAGATTTCCCTCTTTATCGGAATTTATGGTCCCTTCTCCAAATTCTTGCACGAATTTGGCTTTCAGACTTTCAAAGCTGGCGAAGAGCCCTGGGTGAATATCGGAGATTGCATTCCCCAAGGTAACGCCGGCAAGGGCGTGCGCTCTGCCCGCAATCACGCCATCAAAGCCGGACTCTATGTCGAAGAATGGTCCCCTGAGGAGTTGGCCAATTCTCTGGAGAAACGCCAAGAAATCCTGACGATCTTCGAGGAGTGGAAAAGTAACCACCCCATCGCGCTCGACGGCTTTCTCAACTTCTGCGATCCCCTTACTCCGATCGAAGGGCGACGCACTTTTGTGATCCTTCGCGCGGGGCGCGCGATCGCCTATTTGATCGCGAGCCCGGTACCCGGTATTAATTCCTATTTTCTTGAAGATCTCATCACTCGAAACCACGCCCCAAAGGGAACGGGCGAGCTTATCACTCTGGAAGCCCTTGTGGCCCTTCAAGATACTCCGGCGTTTTCCGCAAGTTTAGGCGTCGTGGGCCTAAGCACTCATAGCCGAGAGGACTCCCATAATCTTCCACACGCGATCCATGTTCTTACACAAAAAGTACCGAAACTATTGCGCCGGCTCTATAATTTTTCGGGTCTCGAAATCTATCGTAAACGCTTCAAACCCCATCGTTGGGAAACGATTCACCTGGCTCTTCATAATAATAGCCAAGATTCAGACTCGCTCGCTTGGATCAAGGCTTTGGTCGCGATGCTGCGGGCCTTCAATCCGATTCTGCGGATACGAGTGAAGTGGATTATTCAAAGTTTCATGGGACCGATTCGAAAAACACCGATCACCCTTTTCGCTACGACGCTGTGCCTGGCGTCTTTTGGTGGCATCAATCACTTTGGCGTGATCCCCCCGGATATTCTCGCTCGATTCGGGTTCAGTGGCGATGCGCCCCTTCTGCATTGGCCGCTGCGAAGTTTCATCAGCGATTTTCTATTTTTTGATCCGTGGCATTTCGTGTTTTCGGCACTCCCCTACATATTCCTCGTCGCCTGGGTCGAAAAAAGTCATCGTCGTAACTTTGCGATCAGTCTGGTCCTTGGTGTGAGTATATTTGATGACATCCTAAATCAATTGGGCCTCATCACGCCGCTTCGGTATTTCAGACCGCTGCTCTTCAATGATCTGGTTGCATTTAAGGATGTGGGCTGCTCCTTAGGCGTAGCCACTCTGCTGGGCGTCCAACTTTGCCAATTCCGTCGGGTCCGGGAGCCGCTTTTTGCAATGCTTTCGATCGGACTTCTCTTAGGGCTCGTCTTCTCATCCGCAAAGCTCCATCACCTGGTGATGAACCTCAACCATCTCCTGTTTTTGTCGATGGGCTTTCTCATTGGCAAACTGGACTTCTCTTACCAACGACATCTCAGTCGGAAGGTGGCCAGGGGCAAGCCTCCGGTAGCGCGAAGCGTACGACCTCCGAAGCAATAGTCGAAAAACTCAATACTGGCTCCGAAGCGTTCCGTCACCCAAAAGTACCGTATAATAAGTTCGTTTGCGCCCCATATATTGATTTTCACCCACCGCTTCTATTTGTTGAGTGATAAACTGCTCTTGCGCTCGGACTGAATTCAAATAGCCCTTTCCCGCGTCTCCTCCTTGTAGAAACGTCTGAGTGACTTGCTCATAAAAACCATTGCCGCCTAAGAACGAGAGCCCGAAATGCACTAAACCTCCAAACCGGAACAAATACACAGAGCCTGTATCGGGATGGCCCGTCGCCGGATCGATATTGGAATTCATACATCCGTGATTTACAAAAAAGAGGATATTTGCAGCGCTATTCTGATCTGCCAGTTGGATCATGGAACTCATATCCGCGTACGTGAAGTCCTCCTCGGGCATGAGCTTATGAAAGGCGTGACCCCCTTCATAAGAATGAATCATCAGCGTTCCGTATTTATATGTTTTTCCAAACATCGGAACACCTTGCGAGCTCGTTCCAGCTGAAGCAAAGAGTTGACTCAAGTAAACGTTCCGATCAAACGCCTCCATGGTTGAGGGCTGAGTCACCCCTTCAGAGGCCAGAAGCTGAAACTTCTCCTGGGCTTGATCAAAGAACTCACCGTCATTGAGCCGAATCATATTGGCTTTAGGGTCCCATTTCTTGGTCCGAAACAGGTGATTGCGACTAAAATAGTTTGAAACAAGCGTAAGCTGCTTTGAAACTTCAATCGCGGCGGGTTGATTCATTTTCGTGGTCAGTGGAACAATCTGATCCACGGTATAAGGAGACCCCGTTTTATTGCCTAAAGAAATTCTTTCAACCACTAGAACGGGATTCTTCTGGAAGTTCTTGGCCTTAATCCAGCTCCCGCGATCCCCTTGCAGATTCATCACGACTTGATAGGCTCCTGACTTTTTCACAGCCGTTAATACTTTGATCCCAAAATGAGGGAGCGATCCGACTTCGTCGCTCGTCTCCGCATCGTGAATCGTTTGAATCAAGGGCAAATCGGTAGAACTTTGGGAGGACTCCACGAGAGACGGCCAACTCGTTCGAATACGATAGGCGACTCCTTTTTGTAGAGTTACGTTCGCGAGGGTTACCGTAGGGATCGCTCCTGTGTCATCGTTAAAGCCCATGCCGCCGATCGCCCGCTCTGCGTCGATTCGAGAGACCCAGAGTTCAGGAGAAGCGAAATATAAATCCTTCTTCGAGTGCTCAATATTGTAGTGATCTAGATCATCTAAGAGATAGTAACTTTTCAATTTGGCGGGTCCCATCTCCGTGTCAACTTTTAGAGGCGTAGTCGTATAGGCTTTATCCCAATTTCCATCCATATCTCCCAATACGAGGTCCGTATAATAGATCAACGGGTCAGAGGAGTCCTTGCATCTCACTGTCCCTCGAGCGGTAAACACACGCTCGCAAACTTGTTGAACCAGGAGTGCGTAAGGGAACTTTCCGATGAGCACTACCCCTTCAATGTGGGACTTCTGATAAACATCTCGAATTAACTGGTGAAGCGCTTTGGGGTTTTTGTAAGCAAGGTCCGTGGAGGCTACGTTGATCCGGGTGACCTGCATCCCTTCATTTTGAATGTCGAGAACGTATTGATCGATTTGCGAACGGATGAGCTTTTTCTGGTCGTCACAAGGATTACGATCCTGCAGGGCACACGCCAAAAATCCCCAGGCAGTCCAAAACAGCGTGTCCTCCATGAAAACCGGATCAACAAGGACGAGAACGTGTTTCGTATGAATCTTTGAGGGAACGAAATTCTGTTTCGCAGCACCGAAATCGTCGCAAATCTTCGCACGTCCACTGATCCAGCAATTGTCTTTGCGTACGAGGGGCGTGGGAAATCGCCCGCGGCTGGAGTCAGCAAAACTCTGAGTTGCAGAGGAGCCTAGAACCAGACAAACAGAAACAAGCCAATATAAGCGTCTCATGCCCTTAGGTTATCGCAAAAGGGGTGCCAATCTTACGGATCGGGCGTGCGAAAAAACGTCTAAAGATCAACCACCTAAATCTAGGGCCTTTTCGTCTATGCCAAAGAAAATCCCGACTGTCTAAAACTTTTACAACCGTTCCTTCCCGACTCAAAACCTAACCTTGATTTAAACCAATCATTCCCAAAATGAATGCATGCATGTATTCTCATTCTATGGAACTGAATCATCTCCGAACCTTTTTTGCCGTAGCCCGCGAAGGCGGATTTACTCGTGCTGCCCAGACCCTTCGGGTCCAACAACCAGCCGTGAGCAAGTCGATCTATTTGCTGGAAGAAGCTCTTGGAATTCTGCTGCTGGAACGCAGTCGAACCGGAATCCGCCTCACGCAAGCCGGGGGATTGATTTATCAATGCTGTGAAAAAATCTTTGCAGGAGTCGAGGAAATCAAAGTCATCGCCAGTGCAGAGAAAAAGGAGTGCAAAGGTCCGTTACTTTTTGCCGCCTCGGAGATGGTCGCCGTCTATCTGATTCCACCCCTTCTTAAGGGATTCCTTAAAGAGTATTCCGATGTCCAACCCCGTTTTTTCGCGGGAAACTCGTCACAAATTTGTGCAGAACTCCTCGAAGGAAAAGCAGATTTTGGGATGTTTTTCACCAAGATCGAAGACGAACGCTTTGTGACCAGCGAATTGGCAAAAGTTCCTGTCGCCCTCGTTGTGGCCACCAAATATCGAAAAAATAAGGACGTGATGAATTCATACGTCTCTGCGCGCACCCAAGATTATCCGAAAGCCATCGTGGAGCGCGAAATCAAAATCCTCAGCGGCTTTGGCCTTAAGTATCCCCCAAAAATTGAGACCAACAATTACGACTCGCAAAAACATGCTGTCCTTTCGGGATTGGGCTGCAGTATATTGCCCATGTACATGGTCCAAGACGAAGTCAAAAAAGGGTTGCTGCATGTTTTGGCAACTCCACCAGAACTTGCCTATACCCTGAGGCTCGTCATTCGACGAAACGCGGTACTGTCTCGCAACTCCCGGGTGTTTCTAGACTATTTTCGTAAAGAGATTGGGAACCGGGTCTAGAACCAATAAGGTTTCGCCATAGATTGTCGGAATTGCGACATTTATCCCTCCAAGGCGTATGCTCTATGCTGGGAGAGAAGTAATAATGAAAACCCCCGCGCTATTGATAATTTTTCTAATTTTGATTCCGATCCTCCTCAGCAGCTGCCTTGGCACAAGCTCAAGCAGCTCAACGGATTGTGCCTCAACATCTAATTCGTACAGTTCGATTCAGACCAACATTTTGACGCCAAAATGCATTTCCTGCCATAGCACGTTTTCGACTTATGCGGGGCTTACTGCGGGTAGTTCATATGTGGTATCTGGAAATTCGGCACAGAGCGGTCTTTATACAGTGACCAATTCTGGGCAAATGCCTAGAGGAGGATCGAAACTCTGTGCAACTGACATCGCAGCGATCAAGGGATGGATCGACGATAAGGCGCCGAATAATTGATATCACATAGAAACAATGAGAGAATCAGTTTCATGAAAAGAATTTTGCGCGCCTCTCACAAGACACTGATGTTCACTCTCATTCTAACAACAACCGCATGGGCAGAGGATTCCCGAATCAACGCTGCGTACAACACTTCAATCAAACCCATTTTCCAAAAAAAGTGCTTTGACTGTCATAGCAACAAACCCACCTTCCCTTGGTATTACGCAGTTCCCGGAGTCAAGCAGCTGATCAATCACGACATTGAAGAGGGCCTCGAAGAAATGGACCTCTCAAAGGACTTTCCCTTTGCGAGTAAGGAAAACAAGGCGCAAGCCAAGCTTCTCAAAGACCTCAAAGAAGAAATCGAAAAGGGCGATATGCCGCCATTCACTTATCGAATCATGCACACAGACTCGAAAATTACCGTTGAAGAAAAACTTCTGATCAGCAGGTGGGTTGACGAATCAGTTGAGTTGCTTGAAAAAGTCCACTGACGTTTTAGAGCCTCAAAAGTCTTTGCCAAAGACTATCATGAGCCGTCTCTCCGGTTCGCCACCGTATGAATAATACAAACCCTCGGCACTCACGCCCAAATTCATCTTTTGCTCAGAGAATCGATACGCAGCCGTAATCTCCGGCATATCAACCGCGAGGGATTCACGGGTCAGAATTCGCTGTTCAGAGACCGAAATACCAATCGTTGGAGAATTTACTTGAAGCATTCCCCCATAAACAAGTCGAAACCCGCCGTTTCCCAGTGTCCCAAGGGAGGCTCCGGCCCGGCCTATCAAGAGAGCACTCCAACTTGCGTCTGAATCAAATAACTTAAAGTGAAGCCCCGCAGAACCAACCAGCGGAGCCCACTCGATATAATCTCTGCGACCATCCAAAGTGTTGGCGCTGAATCGGAGATTGCTCACCTCATAACCCAAGTAGGGTGAGATCCAGTTTTCACTTTTTGTCGTCAAGGCCACCAACGAATGACCATCCGTGAACCTACCTACGATCCCCAGGCCTGTTCCCAGCTCGAGGCGAAAATGGGTAATCCCGTACTGAGAGGATTTTTGAATACAGTGGGGCGCTTCAAAAGTAGGGACCAGAGGATTCTTTAACCCTGTGTTTGAAATCACAAAGCCATATTCACGTTTCGCGCCCTTCAATTCAGGCGAATCCGCCGCACCTAAAGAGCCCACGAAACCACCAATGCCGGCTACTCGATTTGAATCAAAGTAGGGAAAAACGCCGAGAAAACATTCTGGTTTTCGTGGCTTAGCCTTCAAATCTGAACCAGCACTCGCCGCAAGAGGCAAAGCAAACGCAAGCAAGACGAATCCAAAATGGAGTGGGGTGTAACGAAGGGGCATGGACCCTTGATTTACCTAGGTTTTGACCTACGCGCAAGCGATCAAAAACGAATTCGGATACCCACCTACGGGACTTCTTTTAGGCGAATCCTAGGTCGCCTCAGTCAAAAGCTTCGTTAAACACAAAACGACTGCGATAACGGCGGGAGTGAATCTAAAGCGTGGAAAAAGCTGACTGGAATCAAAGGCCCACACGCGACATCACGGTTCCGGTTGAGCAGTTTTCAAGACCTGCCACTTCTTCAAGCGAAAGATCCTTGAGTACCAAAGTACAACTGCGGATCAGACATTCAGCGCCGCTTGAGCTGCAATCGTCAGTTTCTCAGGACGAGCAGAGAAAAGGTTCCAAAAAAGAGAGATTTTATTTTGAAGGGTAGAACACAGCTTAGATCATAAGGGTTTTCGGTGCCAAATCGCACTTTCGACACCACCACCAACTCTTTGAGTCAGCTTTTGCAAAGCAGATTATTTCTTCGTCTCAAAACCCAAAGCAGCACAGTCAGCTGCCGAGAACTGCCCCTGCGGATGCCGTACGCCCTGCTTATCAATACAGTAAACTTGCGGAGAAGTACTCGAGGGCTTCACCGAACTCGCGCGCTCCATCTTCTTTTGAATCGAATCTGACTCACTCACAGGCGCCACGAGCTGAAGTTTCGAAATCTTTTCCGCGACCTTCTTCGCATCCAACACTGGATCCACATCGCGATCCACCGACACAATCGTGAGCGCGGGACTGATGATGAACGTCCAGCGCTTGGACATTTTTAGTACGGGCATTTTCGAACCGTAGAGCTGAATAACCTTGTCGTCAGGGTCAGCTAGAAGCGTGAAGTTCAATTTGTGTTCAGTGTGAAATTTCGCCTGATCTTCGACACTGTCACTGCTGACCCCATAAACTTCGGCGCCCAACTTGTGGATCGCTTCAATATTGTCCCTAAACGCACACGCCTGTTTCGTGCAACCTGGCGTGCCCGCTTTCGGGTAAAAATAGAGCACCGTCCACTTGCCTTCGCGAGATTGAAGCGCAAAATCTTTTCCGTCGTGGGTTTTAGCCGTAAACAGGGGCGCTTTGATGCCCGGCTGCAATTCGACTTTGTCAGAAGCAAACGTCAAACTAATCCCAAAAAAAACCAACAAGCCTAAAACCAAAACAGTATTTTTTGTCATATAATTATGGAGCCTGATTCGCCGCTGTTTTACCAGCGACTGAGCACGCCAAACATCGCCTGAAACGCATACGCATTCTGTTCGACATTCTCCACGGTATTGCGAACATTATAAGCCTTATAGACGACAAAATTGGCCGAACCAAAAGCCGAAAAGTGCTTCGAAATTTCATACTCGAGATCCAAAGTGGTTTTTGAACCTATGCGGTGCTCGCCATTGATTTCTTGATACTGATCCTGACAACTCGTGTACATCCCGGGACCCGTGTACACTCCACTATAAAGCGTACCGCTGTTGTACATGTCAGAGTTTGAGACATAGTTGGTGCTGCAATAAGTTCCCGTATATTTTTTGTCATCGATCACGCTGAAGCTATCAATCTTTTCTCCCAACGCGACTCTGAATCGATTGCCAAAAACAGCGCCGATTTTAGCATCGATTGCGACGGTAGACATTGCGCGCAGATCGCCCGCGACGGGGACAATTCCGAAGGCTAGAAAATCAACTGCGGTCGAAGCAAGCAATCGCACTTGCGCTGAAACTTGCTTATCCCAATCCGCCCGGAAACCCAGAACCGTGATGCGAGCGAGCAAGTTGTTACCGAGAGCAAGATTGCGCTGAATATCAACTCCGCCAATCGTTGCCCAACCCGAATAGTGAGTTTTTCCATCGAAATCCGAAATCCCTTCACCAATCTCTAGCGCGTTGAAATCAATATCAAGGTAGCCGACGCCATTACCGCCTGCCGACATATCCGCGCGAAGTCGCGCGACCACGATACGATCTGAGATCTTGACGCCATCAAACTGAAGGCGAAGCAAAACTTCAGCATAATGATCGCCGCCAAGGCTCGCAAACCCTACTCCAACCGTCGCTCCAATGGTCTGATCGGCGGAATCGCCGCCGACTTCAATCATTTCGCCTGAATCCGCGTGTCCGGCCTTTGCCCAGCCCAAAGCCAACCCAAAACCCAAAATACAAGTCGCCCTAAACAACACGCTCTTCATAAATACCCCCTAAATAAAAAAACCTTTAAGTTGGCGGGTTGATAACAAAGCAGAGGCATTTTCGAAAGGGTTTTGTTAGATTCATTACCAATGGACAAAGAGTGGGAAAAAACGCGCGTTTTTGCCGACGGCGCAAGCTCCGGCAACCCGGGCCCCGGGGGCTGGGGCGTGGTGATTTTCGGAATCAATGGCACCGTCGTTGAAAAAGGGGGGTTCCACCCTCTGACCACCAACAATCGCATGGAGCTTCAAGCCACGATCGAAGCCCTTCGCGCGATCCCCCGAGATCAAGAAGTCGAGATCTGCACCGACTCCGCCTACGTCATCAATGGAATCACCGGCTGGTGCTTCGGCTGGCGCCGCAACGGCTGGAAGACCAAAGAGGGCACCGAGGTCCTCAATCGGGAGTTCTGGGAGCAACTATTTGCCTTAGTTCAAGGTAGGAAAATTAAATGGACCAAAGTCAGAGGCCATGCGGGCATTCCAGGCAATGAGCGCGCCGATGCAATTGCCGTTTCATTCTCAAAAGGACCCAGAACTACCTTATATTCAGGTAGTAGATTTGGTTATGACATCATCCCCGAACTGCCCGCCAACCCAGACGAGGGCTCTAGCGCGCCTCGGAGCTCAAAGTCGCAGCAACCCAAGCAGCCCGCGTTCTCCTATTTAAGCATGGTCGGAAGCTCTGTCATGCGCCACAAAACCTGGACCCAGTGCGAGCGGCGGGTCAAAGGGCAATCGGGTGCGAAATTCAAGAAGGCGCTGAGCGCCGAAAACGAGAGCGAGATCCTGCGCGGATGGGGGATTTCGGCTAGTGCTGCGGTTTCGGACGACCCGAGTTAGTTTAGAGGTACTTCCGATTTTTGCACGCCTACGCAAGAATCGGAACCACTTATCGATATTAGTGTGATACCCTAAATCAAGAGGGTAACCCATGCCACACCAAAGACAACGCACACTCACGCAATCAATTCTCAAGCGCTTGAAACTGTGGCCGGCACTAGGCATTCTTGGCGCTCGCCAGACAGGAAAGAGCACTTTGCTTCGCGAGATTCTTCCCCCTTTCGCTGAACTTGAGTACTTCACGATGGACTCTGCGAATGCGAAATCACGAGCCGAAAAATCCCCTGAATCCTTTGCCGAGCCTTCAAACCACAAGACAAAGATCATTGATGAAGTTCAAAAAGTCCCGGCCCTTTTCGACGCCATAAAACTGCACATTGATCAAAAACGCCGACCGGCGACCTACATCCTCAGCGGCTCAACCCAGTTCTCTGATAAGAGCGGAATTCGAGAAGCCCTTACCGGGAGAATTGGCCTACTCTACCTTTATCCTTTTTCGCTTTCAGAGATTCACTCCAAACCATTGGGACAATACTTCTTAAAAAAGGGGCAATATAAGACCCAAATCAAACTTGAGGAGTTTAATCGCAAGATCGAAAAAGGCGGAATGCCCGGTTTCTTTCACCTTCATGCGCAACACGAATACGACAGCACCGCACAACTTTGGGTCGAAACGACCTGTTACCGCGACCTAGGCAAGGTTTTGAAAAAGAACTTTGACGGAGACTTGGCTCTCTCGATTTTCACGACGCTGGCCCAAGTCGCATCCCCCACCGCAAAAGACGTGGCTGACCACCTCGAGATCGATCCCCGAATCGCCAAACGCTATCTTGATGGATTCTGCGAAATTCTGGTCCTCAAGAAGCTCTCGCCTCATGCCAAGAGCATTGGACAGCACCATTACCTCTTCATCGATTCCGGAATCTGTACCTATCTCGGCGGATCAAGAGCACTTGCCCTCAGATGCCATGTCATGATTGAAGCACTCAGCCTGTTCGAATCCCAGGGACTCAATCGTCCTCAAGTCGAATACTATCACTCGACCAAAAGATCTTATGTTCCCCTCCTGTTTTCTTGGAAAAACGAGAAGAGATTGATTGCCGTTCAAATCTCCGATCGCGAATCCCCGACTCTTGGAGAAGTTAAATCGCTCGAGAGTTTTTCCCAAAAACTCGACATTCCGGTGCGCTCAATTCTATTGAGCCAAGCGAGCACAAGCTACGTAGAAAAGGGAATCGAGTTTCATCCTCTTCGGGGTTAATCCCACTCAAAAATCTCACGCCTCGGGACCTGCTGCCTTGAAGGCTCCCGCACAGCCTGAGTCCGCGCCCCGATTTGCCCGCGCAGATCCCCTGGCAACCCCGCAAGCAACCGACGCAACAACGCGCGAAGCTCTGGGACGTACGCGCAGTCGGGATTCCAACCAAAAACCTTTGAATTACCTTTTTTTGAGGTAATAACTAGGCTCGCGCGCTCGAACTTCTGAAGTTGGCGCTGCACCTGACTCACGGGAAGCTTATACTCGCGCGCAATCCCCAGGGCGTAACCCTCACCTCTCGCCTCAAGAAAAACGAGAACCTTCTCAGCCGTTGCGTTTCCGAAGAGTCCTGTCCACATCGTTTCATACTATTTCTCTGCCCCTCATTTGTCTACCCTCTAAAGAGGTAAATCCGCGTTTTTGCCACCTTTTTGTTGAATCCCCCCCTTATATATGTGAAGACTACAAAGCTATGTCCGCCAAAGAATTAAATAAAAAAGACTCCGCAAAAATCTCGCCTGCTAAACAACGCATTTCACTCATCGGTGTTCCTACCGACATCGGAGCGAGCCACCGAGGTGGATCGATGGGCCCCGACGCCCTCCGAGTCGCAGGTCTCGAGCAAGCTCTTCGCTCTCTCGGTCGCGACGTAATCGATCGCGGAAACGTGACCGGCCCCGTGAACCCCATGAAGCCGCCGACGGACGGCTACCGACACCTGCCCGAAACCATTCAATGGAACCGCGCCGTGCGCGATGCAATGTACTCGACTCTGAACTCAGGAGAGTTTCCCGTCCTCATGGGCGGCGACCATTCTCTCGCTATTGGCTCGGTTGCAGGAGTGGCGCGCTACTGCAAAGAGCGCGGAAAAAACCTTTACGTGTTTTGGCTCGACGCTCACGCCGACTTTAATACGCCGAAAACTTCGCCTTCGGGCAATATCCACGGAATGCCTGCCGCTGTCCTCTCGGGCTTTGGTCATCCTTCGATGCTCGAAATCGGCTTCACCACACCGATTATTGAAGCGAATCATATTATCCAAATCGGAATTCGCTCCGTGGACGCGCATGAAAAAATTGCGGTCGTCGAAAAAGGGGTCAACGTCTTTGACATGAGACAAGTTGACGAAATCGGGATGCGCGCGATTATGGAAAAAGCGCTGGGATTGATTCCTCGTAAGAATGCCCACCTGCATGTGAGCTTTGATGTGGATTTTATCGATCCCACGATCGCTCCCGGCGTAGCAACGACCGTTTCGGGCGGTCCCAATTATCGCGAAGCTCAGTTGTGCATGGAAATGATCCATGACTCAGGCTTGGTTGGCTCTTTAGACATCGTCGAAATCAATCCCGCTTTCGATCAGAATAACAAAACTGCCGAACTTGCGGTGGAACTCGTCGAAAGTATCTTCGGCAAACAAATCCTCGCACGAAATCCATTCTTGGCTCAATTATGAAAACAAAAGACTTCATTGCACAATCAGCAAAATACAGCGCAAACAACTACAACCCACTCCCGGTGGTTATCGCCAACGGGGATGGCATCTGGGTTTGGGACATCGAGGGCAAAAAATATTTGGATTGCCTCAGCGCCTACTCGGCCTTGAATCAAGGCCACTGTCATCCCGAAATCATTCAAGTCCTGATCGAGCAAGCGGGACGCGCGACCCTCACCTCACGCGCCTTTATGAATGATCAGATGGGCGATTTCCTTCAAAAACTTTGTGAAATGTGTGAAATGGAAATGGCGCTCCCCATGAACACCGGCGCCGAAGCCGTGGAAACCGCGCTCAAAGCCGCCCGTAAGTGGGGCTATCAGGTAAAGGGCGTTGCCGCGAATCAAGCCGAGATCATTGTCTGTCGTGATAATTTTCACGGACGAACGATCTCGATCGTGAGTGCTTCAACCGAAGAACAATACCGCGACGGGTTTGGACCTTTCACACCGGGCTTCAAAGTCATCGACTTCGGCAATGCTCAGCAACTTGAAGCGGCAATCACCCCGAACACGGTGGCCTTCTTAGTAGAGCCAATCCAGGGCGAAGCCGGGATTCTCGTCCCACCTGAAAGCTACCTCACGGAAGTGCGCAAGATCTGCTCGAAAAACCGCGTGCTCTTTATCTTAGATGAAATCCAAACCGGCCTGGGTCGCACCGGAAAACTCTTTGCTTATCAGCACGAAAAGAATGCAAAGCCTGATGCTCTGATCTTGGGGAAGGCTTTAGGCGGCGGCGTTTATCCCGTCTCTGCGATGGTGGCTTCACGCGAAGTTTTGGGCGTTTTCAAACCCGGTGATCATGGCAGCACTTTTGGCGGTAATCCACTTGGCTCAGCCGTGGCTCGCAAGGCGCTGGACGTTATTTTGAAGGAAAAACTCGCCGAAAATTCGCAAGAGCTTGGCCAGTATTTCATGAAACAGCTTCGCGCGATCGCCTCCCCGCACGTTAAAGAGATCCGCGGCAGGGGCCTGTTTATCGGAATCGAAATCAAGACTTCATCCGGCCCCGCTCGCCCCTTCTGCGAGCGCTTGATGGACCTGGGCGTACTCGCCAAAGAAACTCACGCACAAACGATTCGCCTGGCCCCCCCACTCATTATCAAGAAAAAAGATATCGATTGGCTGGTCGAGCAGATTAAAGAAGTTCTAGAAGCTTAATGAAGGTTAATTCTAACTTCGGCTTATTAAGGAGAACGAAAATATGTCAGATGCGAAATTTCAAGTCCCCACCCCGATCAATGAACCCATTCGGCAATACGCTCCCGGCGATGCGAATCGCGAATCATTAAAAGCTCGCCTCAAATCGATGGCGGCCGAAAGACTTGAAGTTCCTTGCATCATCGGGGGCAAAGAAGTTCGCACCGGCAATAAACGCAAAGCCGTGATGCCGCACTCTCACAAAGAAGTGCTGGCCGAGTTTCATTTAGCCGGAGCCACCGAAATGCGCATGGCCGTTGAAGCCGCTGCGCGCGCAAAACCGGAGTGGGAAGCCATGCCTTGGAACGAGCGCGTCGCGATTTTCTTGAAAGCCGCAGAACTGCTCGCCGGTCCTTACCGCGACAACCTGAATGCTTCGACCATGCTCGGGCAATCCAAGAATGCGTTTCAGGCTGAGATCGACGCCGCTTGCGAACTCATCGACTTTTTCCGATTCAATGCTCACTTCTATCAGCAGATTATGGAGCAGCAGCCCATCTCTTCGGCCGGCACCTGGAACCGAATGGACTATCGTCCGCTTGAAGGGTTTGTGCTCGCGGTGACTCCATTTAATTTCACATCGATTGCAGGTAATTTGCCTACCGCTCCCGCGCTGTGTGGGAACACGGTGATTTGGAAACCAGCCAACACGCAGATTCCATCGGCTTATTATCTGATGAAATTATTCAAAGAAGCGGGCTTCCCTGATGGCGTCATCAACTTCCTGCCTTCGGTTGGCGCTGAAGTCGGGACCACCTTGCTCCCCTCTCCAGAATTAGGCGGGATTCACTTCACAGGCTCGACCAACACTTTTCAGTCCATGTACAAAACAGTGGGCGAGAATATTGACAAGTACGGCTCTTATCCTCGCATCGTAGGCGAGACCGGCGGAAAAGATTTTATTTTTGTGCATCGCTCGGCTGATCAAGAGGCCGTCGTGACCGCAATGGTTCGCGGAGCTTTTGAATATCAGGGGCAGAAGTGCTCAGCGGCGTCTCGCGCGTATGTGCCTCGCAGTCTTTGGGCTAACATCAGCAAGGAGTTAGCAGCGCAGGTTTCAGCCCTTAAGATGGGCGATGTACGCGACTTTAGAAACTTCGTAAACGCCGTGATTGATGAGCGCGAGTTCAAACGCATCTACTCATATGTGGAGCACGCGAAGAATTCGTCGGACGCCAAGATCCTGGTCGGCGGAAAAGCCAGTTCCGAAGTAGGCTACTTTATTGAGCCTACCGTGATCGTCACCGAAAACCCTGGCTATAAGAGCATGGTTGAAGAGATCTTTGGACCGGTGCTTACGATCTTCGTTTATGACGACGCAAAACTTGATGAAGCTTTGAAATTCTGTGACGAAAGCTCACCCTATGCTTTGACCGGCGCCGTGTTTGCGCAGGATAGAGCTGCGATCACCCAGATCAGCTCACGACTCAGACACGCGGCTGGAAACTTCTACATTAATGATAAGCCTACGGGTGCAGTCGTTGGGCAGCAGCCTTTCGGTGGCGCGCGCGCTTCGGGGACAAATGATAAAGCGGGCAGCGTGTTGAATCTTTATCGTTGGCTCTCGCCTCGGTCAATCAAGGAAACGTTTGTTCCGGCCAAGGATTTTCGTTATCCGTTTATGAATGCGGAGTAGCTGTCTGACCGGCAGGTCCAAATCTAACTACAAGTCGTAATTAGTCAATAATTACGATATCAAACGCTAAGCTATATCAATATTAGTGAGTTTATCTAATTATTGTAATATCGCTAATTAGAGTATATACTCACTAACAATGGACCCCATCAAGAACCCGTACTCGCCCGGCGCAGGGACTCCTCCTCCAGAACTTGCTGGCCGCGATGATCTAAGAAACTCAATCCGTATTGCGATCGCACGGATACGCATCGGCAACCCCGCAAAAAGTATCTTGATGGTTGGATTGCGCGGCGTCGGAAAAACTGTCCTCCTGGATCAGATGCGCAATGATGCCGAAGCAACCGGGGTACATACCGTTCGAATGGAAGCGCCCGAGGGGCGATCGCTTCCAGCCATACTTGCGCCGCAATTGCGGCTGGCCTTGCTTCGCCTTAGTCGCGTCGAAGGGGTCAAAGAAACCGCCACACGAGCGCTGAGAGGACTTGCGGGATTTGCAAAAGCCTTAAAAGTAAAATTTAGCGATATCGAGGTTGGCTTCGACTTTGAGGCAGAGCCGGGACTTGCTGACAACGGAGATCTGGAACTGGATCTAGCCATGTTACTTGAAGAAGTCGGTCGGGCGGCCAAACAAGCAAACACCGCTTTAGTTCTCTTTGTTGATGAACTCCAATATGTAGAAGAATCGGAGCTTGCGGCCCTCATTAGCGCATTACACCGCTGCACCCAACAGAAGTTGCCCGTTTGCGTAGTCGGAGCTGGCCTACCTCAACTTCGCGGTCGTGCGGGCAACGCAAAATCATACGCAGAGAGATTGTTTGATTATCCAGTGATTGGTCCTTTGAGTGATTCGGCGGCAGAACAGGCGCTTGTGAAGCCCGCAGAGATCCAAGGAGTGCGCTTCGCACCCGATGCAATTAGAGAGATCGTTATTCAGGCAAGGGGCTATCCGTACTTTCTTCAAGAATGGGGCAAACATGCTTGGGACGTGGCTCAGGAAAATCCGATCACGCTTGAGGATGTAAAAAAAGCATCCATCGAGGCGGTCGCGGCTCTTGATGAGAGCTTCTTTCGCGTACGTTTCGATCGTCTTACCCCCTTGCAAAGACGCTATCTTCGCGCAATGGCGGAACTCGGCCCAGGCCCTCATCGCTCTGGCGATATCGCCAAAATCTTGGGGCGCGAAGTCTCATCCTTTGGCCCCACTCGAAATGAATTGATCGGCAAAGGAATGATCTGGAGCCCCAATCATGGGGATACGGCATTTACGGTGCCCTTATTCGATGAGTTCATGAAACGCATCATGCCAACAGGAAATTGGGAATAATAAAGGGGCGAGAAAAACGTTTGTTACACTTCCGACGAATACCGCCTTCGTCTCGTCACCAAGAAACCCACGAAAAAGGGAAGTCCCAGACTCACCACCGCACCTTGTTTTTCCCAGAACTTCATAGAGTTCTTTTTAGAACGCCAATGACAGCCCCCTGTGACAGAAGATGCCTTTGGCACGGATCTCACCCAAAGAGTCGTCGCCTTGTGTGCCGCCGAATCTTGGGCAGTGACTTGAAAGCTCCCTTCTTTAAGAATCGTTAGCGCTCCATTGGTATCAATCGAAGCCAAGCTCGGATCACTAACCTGCCAACTCACCTGTCCATCCGCGCGGTAAGTTGAGAATTCAAACACACTTCCAACAGCAACTGTCATTCTTGATGGCCAAATCTGAAACTCGTCTTCAAGCGCCGTCATCGCCTTATCCGCATTGAGGTCCCCCGCCGTTGCAAGGACCCCAAGATATGTTGAGCGCTCGTCGATCGAATTCAAAACTAGATTTCGCAACTGCAAGGCCGAAAGGGTTGGCTCCTTTGAGAGCGCAAGTGCCGCAACTCCAACCACCATCGGCGTGGCCATCGAGGTCCCACTGAGTCGACCCCATTTTTCACCTGGCAAAGTTGAGAGCACGTCAGACCCGGGAGCTGCAAGGTCTACAGTTCTTTGTCCTGAGTTCGAAAAACCAGAGAGCACGCCGTTGGCCGCGGAACTTGCGACCGAGATAATTCCGGGCGAGTCGTAAGCCGAAGGATACTGGGGATTCTGATCGGTATCCGCTGAGCCATTCCCAGCAGCACAGACCGTGAGCGTTCCATTTTGATAGGCGTAGTTAATCGCATCCCTCAGCGCAAGCGAATTATCCGAACCGCCCCAACTTGCGTTGATCACCCGCGCGCCATTTTTTGAAGCATAGACAATGGCATCGATCGCAAGCTCCGTGGTGCCTTGGCCATTCTTATCAAGAAACCGGACAGGCATTATACTGACGCTCCAATTGACTCCGACCGTCCCAATGCCATTGCCACCTTCGGCACCGATGATCCCGGACACGTGCGTGCCGTGCATATTCTCATCAAGCGGAAAAGAATCGTTGCCGGAAAAATCCCAACCATTCACATCATCGACAAAGCCGTTTCCGTCATCATCGATCCCGTTACCGGGGATCTCTCGCGGATTTGTCCAAATCTGATTCTTAAGATCGGAGTGACTCATGTCCACACCCGTATCCACCACTGCAACGACTACGGCATTTGATCCGCTTGAGCCTGTGGAGTGGTTCCATGCCGCTTCAATTTGTAAGCGCTGCAATTCGAGTTGGTCAGGAAACAAAGGGTCGTTTGGGGTATTGGCGGGAACACTGATCGCATGCCAAATGTAATTCGGTTCTATATAAAGGTAGAGGCCACTTTTGATCGCTTCCTTAACATCAATGGGACCGACGGTCTCCGCGACATAGAGGTCAACCTCCTTTATATGTCGCTTAATTTTTAGGCCAACTTTATCAAGAGCGACCTCGGCATCCCGAATTGAAATTTCAGAACGAAACTTTACGAGAAACTTTCCGTCTTTTGCGGGACTCGCAAGCGCGCTTGCGCTAGAAGCCAGTTGCCCTGCCACAAGAAGTAAAAAGAGAATGATCGTTTTCATGAAGACCCCCGGTTCGCGGGCCTTGGAATACGCCAGCGTTCGAGGCTTGTCAGCAGTTATCACATGATTGGATGCGTGGTTATGATCATTTAATCAAACCCGCCGCGTCGATTGCAGAACGCAGTCTATTTTTTTGCAAGGCTTCTCAAAAAATCATTGCTGACGACACGGTTCTTGCCATTCTTCTTGGCATAATACATCGCTTCATCCGAGGCCTTGAGAACCTCATCAAAAGTTTGCCCGTCCTCGGGAAAACTCGAAATCCCCACACTGACTGAGACTTTCCCCAGCGGCTGAAAAGACGCAAAATCAAAAGCCTCTGTTTCGATGGCGACGCGAATTCGCTCTGCCAACTCTGTCGCGCCCTTCCAATCTACCTCAGGACAGAGAATGGCAAACTCCTCTCCGCCGTAACGAGCGGGCAGATCACTTGCGCGACACTTGCCCTGAAGAACACCCGCCAATCTTCGCAGAAGTGCATCGCCGGCGGGATGGCCGTTCCTATCATTATAGTGTTTGAAATTATCGATATCAAAAAAGATGATCGCATAGTTGCTGCCGTAACGAATGGAGCGAGAATGCTCCACTCCCAACTGCGCTTTGAAGTGTCTGAAATTAAACAAACCTGTCATCTCATCAACCTTCGTCATCATCGACAACTTGCCATTTGCAATCTGGAGCTCAGTTAGCAACTCCTTCATCTTGCTCTCCGCTTCAACTCGAAAAGTGATGTCCCGAACAATGACCTGCAAAACGCGCTCAGAATTTGAGAGATCCAAAGGACCGGCCGTCACTTCGACAAACATCCCGTCCTTTTTTGGCTCTGTCGAACCCTCAGCAACCGGCGCAGAGATCACGAGCTCGCTTTCAAATTTTCTAGGGTAATAACGCCGCGCAGCTACACGCAAACCTTTTTCGACTTCGTCTCTTTTTGGCTCCTTCACAAGATCCAGGAAGTTCTTACCTAAAAACTTCTCAGCCCCGTCACCCAGCGCTCTTTCGGAGGATGGGTTGTATTCGAGGATCTGGTAGGTCTTTGTATCCAGCAAAAAGGTCATATCCCAGAGTCTTTCGAAGAGATCCGTATAAGCGGCAAGACGGGAAGGGAGTGAAGGGGTGGCGGTTTGAGTTTCCATTCCCTAAATGTAGCACGGGCCAAGGCAAATTCCAGCACCTTCGGGCCATGGAGCATTTCGCGGAGCCCCAAAACTAAACTTAGTCGTTTTTTCCACAAGCTTGCTGAGCGAGTCTTTGGTAACACGGTGGACCTATGAGACTCATCGAATTTGCTTTACCGGCCTTGGTTCTTTTTTCATCTTCTGCCTTTGCGCTTTGTCCTGATCCCACGGCCGGGGAAACTTTACAGGATTGTCCCTGGGCCGAAATCGCGCGCGATTTTTCCACCTTCGAAAAAGCTGCCCCGGAGCTTGTAAAACAAATCAGGCAGGATTCCACATCTCCCCTTCGATCCCTGTGGGGCGAGAGCATTAATTATGATGAACTGGCAAAAGGAGTTATTTTATCCTCAGAAATTCTGCACAAGCTCGAGACGCTCTTTGGGGTGCCGCAATCACCTTCAAGAACTTACGATCTGGATCGCTCTATTGCGCACGCAGGGCTTGAGCACACTTACGGTTATCTCTTTAGTTTGTTGAAAACGTCGTTTGGTTACAAGCGCGCTCGCTGGGTGCAAGGTGAAATCGAAAAGGGATTCGGGCTAAAGGCGGGACTCTTGAGCCCACGGACCTCCGAAGGGACGTTATTTTCAAATGCCAGCGTGTTTTTCGGGAAAATCGCGTTTCGAAAATCACCAAAAGAGAACGCGTTTCTTGAAAAGTCGGCTGGTGGAGCTGCGCAATCAATTCAATCCTTCAATGTAGGCGCCCTTCGAACCACACGAATCGAAGAAGTCATCGAAATCGAAACGCCCACAGTAGGGAAACGCAAAGTTCTTCTACGAACGGATTTAACTCCGTTTACAAAAGGAGCCAAGGAAGAAGGATGGCTGCTGATCTATTCAGTGGTCGATCCAGAGATCGGTGGGGCTCGCCTCATCACGGCATTCCCCATCAAAGCGGATTTCGCTCTTAATCTTCTTAAACCTGAAAACTTCGGCTTCAGAAAAGAACTCACTACTCGCTACAACGGATATATTCGGGGTCTCAGTGGGAAAAACCTGCCCGGCAATAGAGCCCTACAGTGAGCCATCACAAAAGTTCGCCGATCATCCAAGCCAAAAACCTCTCTCGCAGCTTTCGTTCGACAAAAAAGAAGGCGGGATTAATGGGATCTTTGGGGCTTCTGCTGAAACCCGAAATCCAAACGCACAATGCTCTCACCGATGTGAGCTTTGAGATTGAGGCCGGCTCCTTTACTGGACTCATCGGGGCAAATGGCGCAGGAAAGACGACTTTGCTCAAAATCCTTTCCGGCCTTATCCCTCCTTCTTCTGGGGAGGCCTTGGTTTTGGACGAAAACCCGTTCAAACGCTCGATGAGCTTTCGCAGGCAGATTTCGCTCGTCATGGGCCAAAAGGCTCAGCTCTGGTGGGACCTTCCCGCGGTGGACGCCTTTGATCTTCTACAGGCCATTTTTGAAATTCCAAAGAAGACCTATCAAGAGCGCCTCACCACACTCACTGAACTTTTGGATGTCACGCGCCTTTTGAACACCCAAATCCGCAGACTCTCGCTGGGAGAGCGGATGAAGATGGAACTCATTGGAGCGCTTCTTCATTGGCCAAAGATCATCTTCCTGGATGAGCCCACAATCGGTCTTGATATCTTGGCCGCTCACAAACTTCGGGAGTTCCTGAAAGTCTTCAATCATAAAGAGAAGGCAACGATTATCCTCACTAGTCACAACATGGACGATATCGAACGGCTTTGCTCACGGGTGATCATTCTCCGGGCGGGTAAAACCATTTACGATGGCACGCCCACTGGACTTACGAACGAGGGAGAGCGCCGCCTGCGCGTCAGGCTGATGCAGACGCCAACTCTTGCTGAACTTTGCCAGATCACGGGACTCCCCGCGGAGCGAATTGAATTACAGAAGATCGGCAATGAAGAGGCGAGCGAAAAAAACGAAGGCGAGAGCGAGACCCCCATTCAACCCACTCATGACTCTGTTTTGTTTTCGATCGGACAAGAACAAATCGTTGGCGTCCTCCAAGCTCTCATGGGCAGAGTGCAAATCATCGACATGGGCATTGAGCAGCAAAGTCTGGAGCACGTGATCCAGAAACTCTATTCGGAAGAGCGAGCCAGCGTATGAGCCTTGGAGTTTTAGGGTGGAGATGGGCCGCCCTTAGGAACGGCCTTCAAGACGCGACCGCCTATCGGATCGAGTTTTTATTCGAGTTCCTGGGCTCGGCCTTTGTCCCCGCCGCCGTTCAATGGATCGTCTGGTATGCGCTCTTTCAACTCGGGGGCGCCACCACGGTCGCCGGCATGACCTATGTCGACATGATCCAGTACACTCTGATGAGCGTGCTCTTCACCCAAATTCGCGGAGGCGACCAGGACTTTGAACTTCAGGAAATGATCCGAACAGGAGGGTTGAGCAACTACCTTCTCAGGCCTGTCGGCGTCGTGGAATTTGTCTTCATTCGAGGACTCGCCCCTAAGCTTTTTATCGCAGGCTTTTGTCTGGTGATTGGTTTTGCCATTAGCCTGTTCTTTCCGTTTTCGGCACTGCGAATGCTCGGAGCCATGCTCCTGGCTTTGATGGGAAACATCATTCACTACCAATTAGGGGCAGCGCTTTCGACGGTGGCATTTTATTGGGAAGAGGCGTTTGCCATGTTGATGGTGAAGAACCTCATCGTGAGTTTACTCTCTGGCGAGAAGATCCCTCTGAACCTCATCCCGGAGGCGTATTCTTGGATTTGGAAATCCACTCCTTTTTACCTCTACGTTTTTGCCCCCACCCAGTTTGCGCTGGGAAGATCGTCCATCACGCAGTTTGCCGGAGAGCTTTTGCTCTCACTCGTTTGGGTTGTGGCATGTTGGGGACTCATCCGGCTGACCTGGGGTTTGAGCATCAAACGTTATCTGAGCTTGGGAGGCTGAATCGATGTGGAGCACCTTTAGGCGTTATGCCCGGATCTACGGCGTCCAGATAAAAAACAACTTCGTGCGCGAGGCCGTGTACCGGACAAACTTCCTCACCTCACTTGCCGTCGACATTGTCTGGATGGTCATCGAACTGAGTTTCTTTTCGATCCTCTACGCCAACACTCCGGTGCTGATGGGCTGGACCAAACCTCAGGTCTATTTTTTCTTGGGCATCTTCTTCGCCTCGGACGCCCTCTTCACTACTTTTTTTCAACGCAACTTTTGGCAGTTCTCGGATTTGGTCAACAAGGGTGAGTTGGACATTTTGCTGACCAAGCCGGTGCATCCTGTTTTTCTCGCGCTCTCTCGTTGGATTAATCTGACCAATATTTTGAACTTCATCGTCGGCATGGTGATCGCCGTAAGGTTCGCCCCGGCGGCTGGATTCCTGGGTGGGTGGCATTGGCTAACGGTGGCGGCATGGCTCGCCTTTGGAGTTATCTCGGCATTACTTATTCGGTTCGCTTTTTCGATTTGGGTTTTTTGGACAGAGCGGAGTTGGGCGATATCGAGACTGTATTATCAGTTTTTCCACTTCGCATCTTTGCCAGACACCCTCTTCCCAAAAATGATCCGTTATCTTTTGCTCACGCTCGTGCCCGTTGCTTTTATTGGGAGCGTTCCGGCGCGCGCGATTCTTCACGGACTTGAGCCTTCGGAGTACGCATTGCTTGCGGGAGTGCTCACCTTCTTTTTTGTAGCCAACGGATTATTGTGGCACGCGGGACTTAGAAGGTATCAGAGCGTGAGCAGCTGACCCTCAGGCCGAGTGGTCGCCGCGGCGACCGAATCTAATTTACCCCGCCCCAAGTTTTTAGGCTTGCATCGGTCGCCGCGGCGACCGATTTATTTTTCCGAATTCCAAAATTAACTTGCGCCAAAAAACGAACAGCATACTATTTGATCAGGTTTTGAATTTCCAAGGAGGGCATTCACGATGGCATCATTTAAGGATTTACACTTCACACCAGCCGAATTCACAAACACCGCAAAGGTAAATAAACACCTATTTTCAGAGCTCGAAAGCGACGGATTGATTCGCACGGTTCGCAAGAGAATCGGAAACGTCGATCGCAAGATGGTCACGCTTGAAGATATGCAGAACTACTTTCGCATCCTTCGCGCGAACCCCGATGTTTTTTCACCCGTGTCAACAGACGCAGCTCCGGCTTCAGCGCAAGCGGCAGAAGATGCGACTTCTCAACCGGTCGCCGCGGCGACCAGATTTATTCCGCAGCCTCCGAAAAATAAAATTCAGATGCTCTACAATGTGAAGGGTGGCACGGGTAAATCCACCTTGGCAGCTCAGTACGCGATGCGCGCCTCGATGCTGGGACTCAATGTCCTGGCCATCGACTTGGATGGACAAGGTCACCTCACCGTGAATCTGGATATTTTGGACGCCCACGAAAGACCCACAATTTACGACGTTTTGATCAACGACCTTCCGATCGCAAATGCGGTGATGAATGTCGCACCGGGTCTGGATCTGATTCCTGCGAACCTCGGTTTGTGCAACATCGAGATTCCACTCAATAACAAGCCGCGTCGTGAATACCGACTATCTGAAGCAATCAAAAAAATTGCTCACAACTACGACCTAATTATTGCGGACACCAACCCTGCAGCCTCTATCCTTAATAGTTCAATGTTAGTGGCGACCAACTTGGTGAACGTCGTTTGCGCAACAAACCCTCTCTCCTTCCACGGAATGTCTTTGGTCATGGCGACCATCGAAGGCATGGAAAGAGAGTTCGGCCACGAGCTCCAAGTGAAGATCATCCCCAATATGTATGATAACCGCGAGGTCATCAGCCAGGAAGTTTTGGGCGAGCTTCGCTCCCAGTTCTCTGAGTTCTGCACGAAGGCCGTCGTCAATCGAAGCGCCGACCTGAATGAAGCCACCAAACGCCGTACTTCGGTTTGGGATGTCAGCACCAAAGGAGTTGCTGCTCAAGACATCAATTCGCTTACAGAAGAGTTAATTCGTAATTAAGACGAGCTAATTTTAAACTAAGTTTATTTAAAAAATCAGGAGAACTCTCATGGAAGAAAACACCACTCTACCCGAAGCCGCCCCTATTACACCCTCGAACCCGATCAATGAAGCGGGTTCCAAAATCAAGACTCGCCAGGGAAGCGGTTACTTGAAGCAACTTTATTCGACTGCCCGCACTACTGCAGGGGTTACTCACACCCATTTGAAGAATTTGACGACCTTTCTCGTCAACTTCGTCCCTGTTGATAAGGTTTTAGCCTCAGAGCTCCAAGTTCGCGTGCATTTTGATGATAGCGAAATCGAAGGCTTAGCCCACTCCATTAAAATGCATGGCGTACTTCAACCGATTCTCGTCGTTCAAGACGGAGATCATTATAAGGTGATCGCCGGTGAGCGCCGTCTGCGTGCTGCCAAAATGGCGGGACTAGATCGTATTCCGGCCCGCGTTCTTGCCACCGACGACAAGGCCACTCACGAAATCGCATTGCGTGAAAACCTTGATCGCGTTGACCTCCATCCCATTGAAGAAGGCGAAGGGTACGTTTCATTGCTTGAAACACAGGCCTATACCAGTCACGAAGGAATCGCCAAGGGCTTCGCCAAACCAAAATCCCGCATCACCGAATGCATTGGTTTCACACGCCTTCCAGATGCGACCAAGCAGGAACTTCTTCGCTTAAACGTGAAGAATCGCTCGCTTCTTCGCCAGCTCCTCAACACTCCGGTTGAACAACATCAGAAAATCATTGTGGATGCCGCTGGAAAAGAAGAACTACTTGCAGATCCAAGCGCGCTGCCTTCTGAAAAAGCTCCTAAAGAGCCAAAAGCTAAGAAGCCTGCTGTGGAATTTTCTTTCGTTTCCGACGACAAAGGCCTCAAAATCCCTGGTTTCAAATGGAAAACAGGCGAAGGAAACGAAAAGCTCACGGGTTATTGCGAAGCTTTGAAGAAGTTGGTTGCGGATATTGAAGAGAGACTGACGAGACCGTAACTGGCTTGAAATAAGATTTACCATCCAAGAAAAAGGGAGCAGGCATATGAAGAGCGGTACAATATCGACTTTAATAATGGCATTACTCGCATTGAGCTTCACGGGCTGTGCGACTTATCAGTATGCGAAAAACGTCAAAATGCTTTCTTATGACGAGAATGTCGCCAAGGGAAAATCTCTCGGGCCCGTCTTGGGAGAAGACTGCACTTGGACGATTCTCGGCTATAAACTCGGTGGATACCCCAAGCTCGAGCGCGCCTTCGCAAGCGCAAGAAACCAAACCAGCAGTGGCATTACCGACGGGTTTCATAGTCAGAGAAAAGTGAGCACCTCCGACAGTGCTGTACGATACATGAACAACGTCTCGACGGAATACGATGGATTCAATGCCGGAATCGTCGCAAAGAACTGTCTGATTGTGAAAGGTACAGGATATAGATAATGAAAAAGATTCAAATGATAATCATCGCTTCTTCACTAACAGCCCTGCTAGGTTGTGCCACCCCTCGCACTCTCGTGCTCAGAGCACCGGCCGTTTCTATGACCGAAATTTCCTTCGACGCAGGCGCCAAATTTTCATCCGCAGGGGCGATTAAAAGCCGATTTTGTCCGGGCGATAACGCTTCTACCGACGACGGAGATCTGAACATCGGTCTCATCGACGAACTGATCGCCAAAGCCCAAAAGACCTCGGGCGCAAAGTATATTGCCAATGCACAGTTTTTCACCCAAGGCAATTGCATGCTGCTTGAAGGCACGTCGATGAAATAGGCCGGCACTAGGTACGCGAGTTAAGGTTGGTTTTGTCGCGCAAGCAGATGATCAAGAAAGATACGCAAAGCTGCAATCGCAGTAACGATACAGAGTCGCGCACTCCGCATGTGACCGATTTCCGACAAACAGTCCAAAAACCAGACCAAGCAGTTCTCATCATGAGTGACACCTGCGGTTTATGCTGCACCCGAAGCACCCCTCACGCTCATCTCAAGTAGTGATCAACCAAATTCACTAGAAAAAACAAAACCCTGGAAAAGATGAAAAGAATCCAGGTCTTTTGCTTAAGTTTTTCTAGCGCGATCCGATACTTATAATAGCTGGTGCTAT
>CAIRTR010000043.1 GCA_903881565.1 Oligoflexia bacterium
CACCGGCATGCCGAGAGCGTTTCCAGGTTTTTGAGCAAAGGTGTCGGCGCGAAAATCATTTTGTACCCACTCCGAATACTGATTCTCAAGTTCAGCCGACCAGGGTTGGGAATTTTCCCAAACGGCAGCGTGGGATTGCGCGGCTGCCAAGATACCGAAAGCGCCGATTGCACTCAAAGCCAAGAATTTGCGATTGGACATGATCTATTCTCCTTAAAATTGAATATCGCAGTGCATATAACGCAACACATCAAACAAGGCAAGCGATGTTTTCACAAAAGTCTGGCATGATAGAAAGCGTGAAGACCCACTATAAGAAAATAGGCGTGATTATGGGACTTTTTGTGCTGATAGGGATCCCTGTCAGCCATTACTTCAGAGGCAAAAATCCAAAAGATATTCCAGCGATCACTCAAACGTCCGGGACTACCCTCTCTCGAGCAAGCCCTAGCCTCGCCCAACCTCTGGAACATCCTTCAGCTCCCCTTCCTTCAGCGACACAACCCTCCGTTCAAACTCCGATCCAAAACGCTCACTGCCTCAGCAAGGCTTTTCCCGGGATCTCTCAAAATGCGACCCGCCTTCGAATTGAGGATTTTGCTGATCTTCGGACTGCCGCGCCTAAGAAGATATCCCTGACGATCGAGATCGTTTCTCAAAATCAACGACACAAGCAGCTTTGGGTAGCTGAGAGGAAATCCAAGCCCCGCCCCCAGAAGGAGGGCTCTGAAGAAGGCGAAAGCAGCAACGAAATTGAAAGCTCTGCTTATCGAATTGAATCCTTTGATCTTACTGTCGAAGACAAGCCCACCCTTCTTGCGACCCAGGGCGCCCCTGATATCCTGGATGTTTTCTCGCATATTCCTCAAGGGGCCACGATTCAAATCGATGAGCGCGTCTTCAGAACCAATGGGCCTGAAGGGACAACCGTGATCTTAAGAAACGGACAAATCGAGCATCTCATTCTTCCTGCACGTTTCAAGAGCCGCTGTGAAACGCACCCCGAGGGCAAGGATCTTGAAAATCCAAAAACGATTTTACCCCTCATTTGCGTGTGCGAATTGTCAAAAAATTGACCCCTATTTTCGCTCTTTTCTTTTTATTAAACCCTTCATACAATGGGTGAGCAGGCTGCAACTTTCCTTGGAGGACTTATGGATTCAACAAATAACTCAGCAAATAATTCGACCGCGACGAATGAGAATCTGAACAAGAACACGCGATCAAATACGAATACCAATCAAACGAACTCACGTTTTCTGACTTTCACGGTTCGGGGCAAACAATATGCGATGCCACTCCTGAAGGTTTTGCAGGTGACCGCTCTGTCCACAAATCCAAACTCAAAAACCATTCCAACCACGATCAATCATCGTGGCAACGAGATTAAGGTGATTGACCTGGGTCAGAAAATCGGAAATACCAAGACCCAAGTCTCTCGGGAAACCACGCTTATTGCTTTGGAATCCAATTCAAACACCTGCGCCATCGTGGTCGACTCCGTTGACGATGTCGTGAATCAAAATGAGATGAACAACATCTCGATTCTAGATACTGACAAGATCTAAGCTTACCTGTAGCTTATTTTAATGCCGGTTCTCGTCGCAGCCTTAGGCTATTTCGTCGATATTTACGACCTCGTCCTTTTTAGTATTGTTCGAGTGCCAAGCCTTAAAGCGTTAGGGATCCCCGAACACGAACTCGTCCAAACCGGAGTCCTCCTGCTCAACATGCAGATGGCCGGAATGCTCATCGGCGGCGTACTCTGGGGCATCTTGGGCGACAAGAAGGGTCGCCTCAAAATCCTCTTCGGATCCATCCTTCTCTATTCGATTGCCAATATTGCAAACGGATTTGTCGCCTCTGTTCCTGCCTATGCAGCTTGGCGCTTTATTGCGGGAATTGGCCTGGCCGGCGAGCTCGGAGCAGGCATCACTCTCGTATCTGAGAGCCTCGCTCCGCATTTGCGAGGTTACGGCACCATGATCGTCGCGTCCATCGGAGTATCGGGAGCAATCCTGGCCAACCTCGTCGCGGGACGTTTTGATTGGCGCAATGCTTACTTCATTGGGGGCGCCCTAGGCTTGTTCCTCCTTTTCTTGCGCGTCAGCGTTCATGAATCAACGATGTTCGCGCGGATCGCTAGCGTCGAGAACACGAAAGTCAGCAAGGGGAATTTCTGGGCACTTTGTACCCAAAAAAGGCACCTTTTTAAGTATCTGCGATCTATTTTCATCGGAATTCCGATCTGGTTTATTGTCGGCATTCTCATGACATTTTCCCCGGAATTTGCTGCAAATCTCGCAATCACAGGCCCGGTTTCAGCAGGAAACGCCATCATGTACTGCTACCTCGGACTGGTGTTTGGGGATTTCGCGAGCGGCCTCTTAAGCCAGCTTCTTCAAAGCCGCCGAAAGGTCCTTTTTGTTTTCCTTCTCTTGACGGCGATGAGCATAATTTCCTACTTTACACTTTTGCATGGCGGAACTCCGGCCCAATTCTATTTTATCTGCGCTGCGCTTGGATTTTCAGGCGGCTACTGGGCCATTTTTGTGACCATTGCCGCCGAGCAATTTGGGACAAATCTTCGGGCCACTGTCGCTACCACCGCCCCCAATTTTGTGCGTGGAATGGTCGTCCCCATGACGCTTGCATTCCAATACGGAAAGCAATCCGTGGGAATCCTTGAGGCGGGAGCCTGGGTTGGAGCCCTCACCTGGGGGGTTGCGTTCCTCTGTGCGGTCTTCTTGGAAGAAACCTTTGGGAAAAGCCTCGATTTTCTCGAAGACACTTGATCGCAACTCAATCTCTCGCTAACTTAGAAGAAACAAACGGAGAACTCATGGAAAAGATTTGGCACAAACAATACCAGGCCGGTGTTCCTTATTCGATCGACCCCCTCCAATATTCATCTTTGGCGGAAATTCTTGAAAAGAGTTTTGATAACTTCTCCGGCTCTCCAGCCTTTCACAACATGGGGAAGACGCTCAGTTACTCCGAAATAAAAGAGGCGAGTCACAAGTTTGCACACTTCCTTCAAAGTGAACTCAAACTCATGAAGGGCGATCGGGTCGCCATCATGATGCCAAATCTCCTGCAGTACCCCATTGCACTCTTTGGTGTCCTCCAAGCAGGGATGATTGTCGTCAACGTGAACCCTCTCTACACGGCTCGCGAACTTGAACATCAGCTCAAGGATTCAGGCGCCAAGGCCATTGTAATCTTGGCCAATTTTGCACACATCTTAGAAAAAGTGATCAACAAGACGGAAGTTAAACACACAATCGTCACCGAAATCGGCGATCTCCTGGGATTCCCTAAGTCCCTGATCGTCAATGCAGTCGTCAAACACGTTAAAAAGATGGTGCCGGCCTGGAAGATTCCGACGGCCATCCGATTCAACGACGCTCTCAAAAGAGCGTCGGCTGATTCATTTACCAGACCTAAGATCACACTTAATGATATCGCGTTTCTGCAATACACCGGCGGGACCACTGGCGTGTCGAAAGGCGCAATGCTTACTCACGGCAATATCTGCGCAAACGTGATTCAAGCTAAAGCTTGGATCAGTCCCCTCATCCAACCCACCAAAGAGATCATCATCACGCCGCTGCCCCTTTATCATATCTTTTCGCTTACCGCGAACTGCTTCGTTTTCTCCGCCGTGGGCGCGCTGAATGTATTAATTACTAACCCCAGAGATTTTCCGGCCTTTATTAAAGAACTCAAAAAGTGGAAATTCACCGCCTTCACGGGTGTGAATACTCTCTTTAACGCTCTTTTAGCGACACCCGGCTTTGGGGAAGTCGACTTTAGTTCGCTCAAGATTTCGTTGGGCGGCGGGATGGCTGTACAGCGCGCAGTTGCTGAAAAATGGAGAACAGTGACCCAGGCGCCTCTGATTGAAGCCTACGGCCTCACCGAGACCTCACCGGCCGCCTGCATGAACCCCATGAACTTGCCTGAATACAACGGTTATGTGGGCCTCCCTATTTCGTCCACCGAAGTAGTGATCAAAGACGATGACGGCAACAATGTTGACCAAGGCCAGGTAGGCGAAGTCTGCATCAAAGGTCCGCAAGTCATGAAGGGCTACTGGAACCGTGAAGATGAAACAGAAAAAGTTTTTGCAAAAGACGGCTACTTTAAGACGGGCGATTTGGGCTACATGAACGAGCTGGGCTTCGTTAAACTTGTGGATCGCAAAAAAGACATGATTTTGGTCTCGGGCTTTAACGTCTATCCTAACGAAATTGAAGATGTCCTTGCCATGCACCCAAAGGTCATGGAGTCAGCAGCGATTGGAATTCCGGATGAAAAGAGCGGCGAAGTTGTGAAAATTTTCATTGTCAAAAAGGACCAGTCCCTTACCTCAGAAGAAATTATCAAATTCTGTCGCGAGAATCTCACTGGTTATAAGGTTCCAAAATCGGTCGAGTTTCGGACTGAGCTTCCGAAGTCTAACGTTGGGAAGATCTTGAGAAAAGATCTCCGGGGCTAAGGTACTTTCCACCTTAAATACAGATAGTTAACTCATACCTTATTGGCTTGCGGCATGCAGCGCGTCATGATATCTGTCAGGCCTTGTGAGGCCCGATATTATGAAAAAACACGCACTGCTGTCTTTGACCACTCTCTTCGCCTTGTCTCTTTGCACGCTCTCGTTTGGAGCAGCAAAACCAAGACAAGCGGATCTCAATTGGAATCCCAAGGATTCCCTCACCTCCGATTGGCATACAGATAACTCCGGTCGGGCAAGCGTGGATTTTGATTTCAAGGACCTCACCTCACGCTACAGCTTCAAAGAACAGATGGCTGATCCGCAAATTCGATTGAGCTTTGATCGCTATCTCAATTCACGCACCACCCAAGGAAACAACGTCGAGCTTCTCATCAATGGAGCCAACTCTTTTGACCGTCGTTTTGAAATCCTCAAAGACGCCAAAGAGAGCATGCTGATTTCTACCTTTTATTGGTTCCCGGATCTCCATGGCCTAAAAATTCTCCCGCTCATTGCCCAGAAGCTTGAAGAAGGTATCACCGTTCGCATTATTTTCGATGCGCTTGCAGCTTATAGTGGTCACAAGAATTTTTACGATGACGTCAACACCTACATCCGCGCTCGTTACGAAGCACTCAAAGGTCGCTACCCACGTTTTGCTGAAGAGCTCAAATCCACCCCGCGCTCCGTCTGGATGTTTCATGCGCCCAACAAACTGGTTCCAACCACATTCGTGAAACACGATGAAAATGCGAAAACGCTAAGTTTGAAAACGGATAATTTTATTGAAGGAAACTTCCTTCACATCATTCACAATAAAATGCTCGTAATTGACGGTAAAAAAGTGATCTTAGGTGGAATGAATATCGCCGACTCTTACGCCTACGGGGGCGCAACAAGCACGGACGCCAAGACAGATGCATTGATTCCACTACCGCATCGAGAAATGTCGGCTACTGAGAGCGCGAAGCTTAAAGAAATGCTGCCCCACTCTTTCAAAGAGATCAACGAGCGGATGGGAGATAAATTCGACAAAGGCCTCTACGACCCTAAACTCGGATGGCGCGATACGGACATTTTGGTTGAAGGCGATGCCGCTAAAGAACTGCAACACGGCTTTTATCGTTTTTGGAACTACGCCATGCTTTATGGCGACAAAGACGGCGCTCATAGCGCAAGTCTCTACCTCGGAAACGCTTGGAACACCGTTAAGGAACCTGAGACTTCGGGCTTGGTGCCCAAAGACTATCTAGCCAACGGAAACCAAACGAGCGCCAGCAATGTCGCGATTCGCAAAGTGGAGCACATTCCGCAACTGGGCGAACCCTACTTTTTCCGGCACATGCGCTGGATACTGGCTACTGCCCGAAAATACGTCTACATTCACGCGCCTTACGCCGTCTTCCCGCAGGAAATTCGCGACTGGATGATTGAAGCGGCGACGCGTGCAGTGAATCCGATTCGCATCGTGATTTTCACCAACAGCAAGGAGAGTAATGATTGGAAAGCGGACATGACCTGGGCTGCGAGGCGCCAGTGCTTGGAGCTTGCACAGCGCACGGGTGGACGAATCGCGACTTTTGAATGGGCACTTCCCACTCTGCACTCCAAAGTTCTTTTAGCTGATGATTATGTGGTTTCGGTGGGGACGAATAACTACGATATTCAAAGCATGTCGATGTCGTCTGAAACCGCCGTCACTGTGTTTGACGAAAAATTTGCGGCCATTGCAAAGAATATGTTCCGCATCGATAGCAACAACAGCAAATTCATTGATCAGAAAACTTTTGCGGAATGGTATGAGATCACCCGCACCGACGGGATCAATGATCTCAACGAAGGTCCTGATTTATTTAACCGCCTTCGCGAGCGATCCTTACTCAATGGTTTAGTGTGGCCGATTTCGCAAGGAAACGGCGGGCATGACTTGCTTGAGAGGTATGTGGGGTATTAACTCTTGACTCGCTGAGCCCAATAGCGGAACCTAGAATAGAAATGGCACAGCACAAAAGCCTCGTCACAAAAGTAAAACGGTTTGTAGAAGTCGAACCAGGTCTCAAACTGGCTCTGATTTATGGATCTTTTGCGCATGACATAGCCACGGAGAAAAGCGATCTCGATTTGGCCATCGCCTTGGATCACCCCCTTAACGCCGAAGAACGAATCGATATTTCCCAACGCCTATCCAGCCTCATTAATCGGGAAGTGGACTTAGTCGACCTCAACACGTCTCATGGACTCATCCTTGAAGAATCTCTCTGCAAGGGCCAATGGCTTGTAAAGCGAGATCCAGAACTTTATGCTTCGCTTTTGCGAAGGGTATGGTTTGATCGTTCGGACTTTTTTCCGCTTCGCCAAAGGATTTTTGATCAAAGGAGAAAAAGTTTTGAGCAAAAATAAACTCTCTCTTGAAATATTGGAACCCAAACTGGATTCGCTTGCTCGATGCCTGAATCGGATCGAAAGCAAGAAGCCATTTACACTTGAAAGCCTTGAGAGGGACTTTGATCTTCAGGATATCATCAGCGTTAACTTAGAGCGTTCCGTGCAACTGTCGGTCGATATTGCCTCGGTCATTATTTCATTTTCTCAAAATGCAGCCCCCATTCAAATGGCCGATGCTTTTGAAGTGCTTGAAAAAATGGGGTGGCTCAAACCTGATACCCGGAACAAAATGAAAAAGGCCGTAGGATTTCGAAACATCATTGTTCACGAATACGAGAAAGTGAACTGGGAGATCGTTTTCAAAATCGCAACGGAGCATTTGAATGACTTTAGAGGATATGCAAGCGAAGTCGTGGCGAAATTGAAAACCGGTCATTGATTCCAATGATGCTTTTTTCAGGCCTTGATGAACTAGCTGTTCCTTACTCCCATGGTGGGCAGTCATTATTTTCCTCCCGCATTTGATCCAGAGGGATTTGATCGAGAGGTGTTTCATGTGGAGATGAATGAGGAAGTGCCGGGGTTTTTGAAACGGTGGATGAATTAGGCGGCCCAGAAGAACCTGACTAAATCCTTGTTCTTATTGTGCCGGAAGTGCGATTTGCGCCCACCGATTGAAGGCATGAGTCAGCGCTAAACAGCGACATCAAACACATCCCAAGGGCAGATTGGCGTCAACGACTCCTGCTTCTGATTAATATTCTTGATTTTTTTCA
>CAIRTR010000044.1 GCA_903881565.1 Oligoflexia bacterium
GACGTTTATCGGCAAAGAGGGATTTGAAGTTCTATCAGCGGCGAGCGGCGAAGAGGGCCTCGAAAAGTTTAAAAAGGAAAAGCCGGATGTCGTGATCACCGATTATAAAATGGCGGGACTAACGGGGCTTGATATCCTGCGCAAAGTGCATGCGCTCGATAAGAATGTGCAAATTATCTTTATCACGGCCTTTGGCGGCACCGAGATTGCGATATCCGCGATGCAAGAAGGCGCCTTGGATTATCTGAAGAAGCCCATCGATTTGGCGCAGCTTCTGATTGCCCTGGGTCGGGCCAAAGAAAAAATCACAGACAATAGAAAAGACGTTCTCTATCCGACGGTCTTGGTGGTGGATGACGAAGACGACGCTCGAAACTATATCTGCCGCTATTTGAAGAAGGAAAAAGAAGGCTACCATATCTGCTCCGCATCAAACGGCGTAGAAGCGGTCGAATTTTTTCGAAACCAAAAAGTCGATGTGCTCCTGATTGATCTAAAAATGCCACAAATGGGAGGGATTCAGGCGCTCCACGAAATACGGGGGATGACGGATGATTTTGAGTCGATCATTCTTACGGGGCACGGCGATGAAAGTGATGCCATCCAGGCGCTGCGGCATGGGACCATGAATTTTCTAAAAAAGCCCATCGACCTTGAAGAGTTGACGATCAATATCGAGAAGGCGCTGGAGAAGCTGGGGACAAGGCGGACGTTGAAGTTCCGTGTTCGCGAGGGAGAGATTCTAAAAGAGCTCGTGGGTCGGATTACCGATGAAAAGAAGATTGTGGTTAATCTCCATCGGCTCCTGTCGGAAAATATTGTTAAATTTGCGGAGGAAATTCTCGACGCCTTGCCTCTGGGCTTGGTGCTGGTGAGTGAGGAGCTGAAGATTCTTTATACGAACCCCAAAGCAAAAGCCTGGCTGGGGGAGCAGAGCACGTTTGATGAGAAGTGTGTCCAGGACCTGAAAGAAGTTTTCCTTGGGTGTAACTTGCCTGATCTCAAGAAAACGGTTTTGGAGATGTTTAGCGAGACGGAGGGCGGTCTCAAGAAAATTGATACGGGTCCGTCCTCAAGTATTACACTAATGCAAGTGATCCTCATCGGGGGCGAGGTGGAGAAACAAACCGCGATTTTGATGGCGTTGCGATGCAAGGACAAGAGTTAAATCGTTTCAAGAGAGGTTATATGTCTGTACAAACAGTTAGAGTTCCCGCACCTATGGAGCCGCTTTTCGAAAAAGCCGAAAAATATGTTTCAGAGTATTTTGGGCAGAGTCAGTCTGACCCAAGCAAAGGGGTGATCTCCTATCATGGAGAACGCTACATCCTGGTACGGGCGTCGTCGATGTCGGTACATTTTCTCGAATTCATTATGAAAATGTACCCCGGCCTGAATCAAGAAGAGGGTCTCGACGCGGCGGCGATCATTCTTTATGATATGGCGCATGCGCTGGGGTTGGCGGACGCAAAAAAGTTTACTCAGGATTTGAACATCACGGATCCTCTTGAAAAACTCTCCCTGGGGCCCGTGCACTTCAGTCACAGTGGCTGGGCATTTGTCGATATCAAGCCTGAAAGCGCGCCGGTCCCTAACGAAAATTTTCTACTCATATATGACCACCCCTACTCGTTTGAGGCGGAGGCGTGGCTGCAGCAGGGGAAACACACCACGCGTTGCATGTGCCATATGAGCAGCGGCTACTCTTCAGGGTGGAGTGAGGAGTCGTATGGCCTAAAGCTGGTGGCGCGCGAAGTATTGTGTCGGGCAAAAGGGGATCCCTTCTGTCGTTTTTTGATGGCCCCGCCGCAGAAAATTGAAGCGGTGGTCAGAGACTACCAGAAGAAGAACCCAGCGCTCTTTGGCTCAGGAACTAAATAAGTGAAGGAGGACGTCTTTAACGCCATTGTTTCGAGAGTTTCGCTTGTGCAGCCGATGTTTGCCAAAAGCCTGTTGCTGGTCGAGCTTAAGAAGCAAGGCTTAACCGTTGGGAGTGCGAGCGCAGGGCAGATGCTCGATATCGTCAATAAGAAGATCAATCCCATGCTTGCGGGGGGGATGCGAAACACGAATGACGTGATGCTCATGGGAGCGTCGGTTATTCAGTATGATAATGACGGCGGGATTTTGTTCATGAACCCCATGGCAAAGAGAATCTGCGAGCAGTTGGCTCCTGAAAGAGGGGGCGCGCTCGACTATTTTCAGATTCTGAGCTCTGCGGGCTTGCTTGTCCCCTTTTTTGATGGCGCGGAGCTCATGACTTTTAGAAGGCCGGTTGCGAGCCTTGCCAGAAACTTCGTCGTGACCCTGGTGAGGACCCTGGACGCCCAGTTGCAGCCCACGGGGGGGATTTTGCTGATTCAAGATTCAACCATCGCGGACGCCATCGAGCAAGATGCTTTGACGGCGCTCAACGTTTCTCATCATCAATTGAGTGAGACCACTGCGCAGCTGGTGCAGGCGAGCAAGCTCTCTGCTATTGGCGAGTTTTTAGCCGGAATTTGCCACGAAATCAATCAGCCTCTGAATGTGATGAAGATTATATGTGACTCCGCGATGCGAGATATCACCAAGGAACGCGCAAACTTGGAGGAACTGAAAAAGGATTTTGAAAATGTGGTCGCCCAGATTAAAAGAGCTTCAGAGATCGTCAATCATATGCGCCTGTTTACGCGGACAACGGCTGAGAATTCGGCCTATGAATTGTATGATTTGAACGTGCTGGTGACGGACGCCTTAAAGTTTGTCGGGGCGCAACTGAGTACTCATCAAATTGCGCTCGTAAGGCAGCTGGCTCCGGATTTGCCGAAACTGAGCTGTGATTCGATCCGCCTGGAGCAGGCGTTCTTGAATTTGGTCGGCAACGCGCGCGTGAGTTTAGAGAGTTATGAAAGGGCTGAGAAGAAAATCGAGGTGATCACCCGCAAAGTTGAGAATCCTCCGGGCGTCGTGATTGAGGTCAGGGACAACGGGCCAGGAATTGCGGAGGAGATCCGGGCCAAGATTTTTGAGCCCTTTTTTACGACTCGAAAAGAAGGTAAGGGAACGGGCTTAGGGCTGTCGATTGTCACCAAGATTGTGGATGAGCACAACGGTAGAGTAGAGCTTGAGAGCACGGTCGGCGAGGGGACGACGTTTAGAATCGTGCTGCCTGTAAATTAAAAACTGGCCCCCTAAAGTGTGCGGTAGCTAATCAGCAAGTGGGCCCAAGTTCTGAGTATGGCAGGGCATTTGCTCTCTTACCGCCACATGAAGAACGCGCATTCCAGCCAAATCCCTAAGAAATGCTATTATTTGAACTGTCCTTCACACACCTCTCGATATTCGTTCAGTACCACAACACGGTCCTCACGAAGCCGATTTCGGCGTAGCAGGAGCGTCTCACGACGCGCATGAGGAGTTTCCTAACACTTCTATTCTGATCTTAATATTGCCACTAGAATAAGTATCCCTTAAAGGCTGACGCCCTTACTCGGTAAGCACACTGTGAGGGACCAGTTTCAAAGAC
>CAIRTR010000045.1 GCA_903881565.1 Oligoflexia bacterium
CTGATTCACATCCGACCCTTCAGTTTTGCCACTCGTGTGCTGGCTCAATGTTGAATTGGTTTCGGAGGTAAACTTCGACTCAACTTTCGAATGAATGACTTCGGCAAGCGCGCGCTTTGCGGAGGCCGAGGCTTCTTCGAGCGATTTTCCGCTTCCGACACCGGTAAGGTAGGAGTTCCGGTTCCACTTTTCGGGAAGGTTTCCAGTGATCCATTGGGGTTTGTCTTTTGAATCGGCGAGAGATTTAAGCGATCCCATGGGGGCAATTGCTAGAAATAGAAAGATACATCCTATAGTCGCAGTCCTCGACATACTCAGCTCCTCTCGAAAAAAAAAAAACGGGTGGACTGAGACTATCAGAAGCTCGAGGTGTTTCAACCAAAACTCAGACAATTAGGGGGAGCCAAAAAGTTGACGCTGTTGGCACTAACTTTGCTCTAGGGCTCTCGCCAAACTAAGCGGCAGTAGATGGAACTACCTCCCTTCTTCGCAAAAAGAAAGGAGGTGATCCCTATGAAGAATAATAGAACCAACTATTATATTCATCGGCGAGACCTGGAAAAGCTAAAGCAAAAAACCTGGACTCTCTGCGTCTTAGCCAGGGTTTTGTTTTTTCTAGTGAATCTCGTGGACCACTACTTGAGACTGCAATGAGGAGGCCTCGGGCACAGCATTAACCGAAGGTACTCATGAAGAGAGCCGCTTAGTTTGGTTTTCGGACTACTTTCCGAATATCGGACACATCTTACTTTTGATCAGAAGCTGTTAAAAACGATATCCAACCTGAGCCACGACATTCACAAAATTAGTTGCCGAACTTGTGATCTCAAAGGTTGAAAAATATAACCCTGCCCCAAAAGTGGCTCTAGATGGTTGAAGAGCGCGTTGCCTGCCTGGCTGTAGATTTCTTCGGTTTGAACTAAGTCCCAGGCGCGAACCATTGCAATTCAGGCCACCTCGAGTTGAAGTTGATCAGCCAAACTGACGGGTTTGAGTTTATCTCTCCAGAATGTTACTCAGACCTCACATGAATAAATCCCTAAGCTCCCTCCGAAAAATCGTCTCCCAAAAATGGGGCCTGATTTTCTTTTCGATCATGAGCCTCTTTTCACTCGCCAGGCTCCTTCATCAAACGGCGCCCGGACATTACCGCGTCTTTACTCGAGCAGCCTTGAAACTTTGGGCGCAACAGAATGCTTATGGCAGTGACCTCGGAACCGGCGTGGGATACTGGTTTTATTCCCCCACCTGCGGAATGCTGTTTTTCGGACCCTTCGCCCTACTCCCTGAGCCCGTAGGACTTGCGCTCTACATGATGCTCTCTTGGGCGATGCTCACTTGGGGTATCAAGCGTTTTCTAAAATCCCTCGCCCCTTTCAAAATCAGCGCTCGAACTGAAAACTGGTTTTGGTTTGCCCTGACCTCTCAGATGGTGGGCGCGATTCTCGCAAGCAAAGTCGAAATCTTTATGGTGGGCGGACTACTGCTGAGTTGCGCTTGGCTGCTTGAGGGAAGAAGGCTGCAAGCCGGAATTTTTCTTTCCCTGCTCTTAAATTGGAAATTCCAACCTCTCCCATCCCTTCTCTTGTTAACCCTCGTCGTAGTATTTCTAAGAAAAGACTGGAAATTTCCACTCACCCTAATCCTCGGCTGGATCGGATGGAGTCTCCTCCCCCTCCTCTATCTTGGAAAAACCCTTTTCCTTGAAATCCATTCAACCTGGAGTTCAACGTTTAGCTCCTTTGTTCATGAAGGATGGAAGGACTTTGAGAACCTCTTTGCATTCATGCAGAACTCCTTGGACCTCTCCCTTACTTATCAAGACACCCAGATTCTATCGGTACTTTTCGGAGTGGGGTGCGCGGCAGTGCTGAGCTTCTGGCTTCATCACCACAAAAGCCAAGCCGATTACGCCCTCAAGGGCGGAACCCTGCTTGCGTTGGCTTTAGGCTCCACCTTTATATGTATCTTTTCGCCGCTGGGTCAGAACAACGCCCTGATTCTATTCACGCCCCTTTTGATCGCGGGATTCTTTAGTTTTGACTCGGCCAAGGGCACCCTGCGCGAAGTGTGGCGCTTGGCTCTGCTTTGCCTCTGGGCAGTGATGACGCTCCCTTACAGCGACCTTGTACCCATGCAGGAGCGAGTCATGCTCCGACATTTTGTAGTGAAACCCCCCGGGATTCTTTTGTTTTCCGCGCTCCTCATGTCCCTCATATTTGGACGAAAGTGGCTCGTTTCACGCGTGGACTGAAACGACCGGCGGTGTTAGGGTTAGCTCATCATGTTACTTGAAATTTCTGAGCTGAAAAAAACCTACACCCAAGGCAACCAAACCATTGAGGCCCTCAAAGGCGTCTCGCTTACGATTGATCGAGGCGAGTTCGTGGCGATCATGGGTCCCAGCGGCTCCGGGAAAAGCACCCTCCTTCATTTGATCGGGGGATTGGATCGAGCCACTTCTGGCAAAGTGCTCATTAACCAGCAAAACCTGACGCTACTTTCAGATCCAGAACTCTCGCGGTTTCGCCGACTGAAGCTTGGCTTTATTTTTCAATTCTTTAACCTTCTCCCTACCCTGACTGCTCTTGAAAATACGGCATTGCCGCTACTCTTGGATGATCAAAAACTCTCTCAAGTCGAACCTCGCGCTAAAGCCCTGCTCGAGCAACTAGGATTGAAGGGCCGATTGGATCACACCCCTGATCAACTCTCAGGTGGAGAAATGCAAAGAGTGGCCATCGCCCGCGCACTTGTTTCCGACCCTTTGCTCATCTTGGCTGATGAACCCACCGGGAATCTCGATAGCAAGACGGGCCTTGCGATTCTTGAGCTCCTCTCGAAAATGGTGCGCGACCAAGGCCATACGGTGATCATGGTGACCCATGATCCCAAGGCAGCGGAGCACGGTACGCGATTGATCAAGATTCGAGACGGAGCCGTCGAAGAGGACCGCAGGCGTGCGTAATCTCCTCACTTATGTGGGCTTTCGGCATCTCAGGCGAAAACCCCTTCGAACCCTTCTCACGACTTTGGGGATCGCCTTTGGCGTCGCTCTCTATTTGGGGATTCGACTCATCAATGAATCCGTTCTCAACTCCTTTCAAGACACCATTGAATCGATCACGGGCAAAGCCAAACTGACCGTTTCAGCAGGCGATGCGGGTTTCCCAGAAGAGCGCCTTGAGATTATTCGAAAAATCAAAGGCGTCAAACATGCTGTCCCTATGGTTGAATCGCGCGCCTACTTTGTAGGCTCTCTACACGATGGCGCCGAGAAGCCTGCTGAAACGATGATGATCCTCGGAGTAGATCTTCTCCAGGAACAATCGGTCAGAACCTACAAGACCACCGATGAACAAGTCATTGATGACCCCCTGGTATTTCTCAATCAACCCGACAGCATTATCCTCACGCACACTTTCGCAAAGGCTCATGGCCTCAAGATTGATTCCGTTTTTGAACTAGCGACCTCACACGGCAAAAGATCCTTCACCGTCCGCGGACTCCTATCGCCCGAAGGTCCGGCAAAAGCCTATGGCGGTGCCATTGCGATCATGGACATCGACGGCGCACGCGTGAGCTTCGGAAAAGAAGGCAAGACCGATCGCATTGATATCGTTCCTACTGAGGGGGAATCCCCTGACGACCTCTCCGTGCGTATCAAAAGCACCCTGGGACCGGGATACTTTGCCGAGCGACCCGAGAGCCAATCCGAATCCATGGAGCGGATGGTAAAATCGTTTCAGGTCATGATCCGATTCTTCAGTACACTTGCCCTGCTCGTCGGAGTTTTTCTCGTCGCAAATTCGGTTAGCGTTTCAGTGGCCGAGCGTCGACGCGAGATTGGCACCCTGCGAGCCCTCGGAGCGACCCAAAAGGGAATTCTCGCTCTTTTCCTGGGCGAAGCCGCCTGTCTTGGTTTTTTGGGTTCACTCGCTGGAATTTTCATGGGTCGCGCTCTCGCAAGCGTCTTGGTTCAATTCGTCACAAGATCCCTGACTGCGCAGCTTTTGCAAAAAGTTGAGGTCTCCAAAATTGACTTTACTTTGACCTCCGCACTCATCGGGGTTTTGGTGGGAACTCTTGCCGCTTTTATTGCAGCCGTGATTCCTTCGTTTCGGGCCACGCGCATTCACCCGGTTGAAGCGATGAAACGAACAGAGGCTGCCGTCAGCCAAAATAGTCGCCTCACACGCTACACGCCTCACATTGGATTTTTTCTGCTGAGTTTCATGATTGTAACCGTGATCACCGGTCTTGATCTTCGCTTTCCGGGCTTGCAACTCATTAATCAAGGGGCCTCAATGATCGGCGCGGCCCTTTTAGGCCCCGCACTTGTCGTGCGACTCATTCGCCTGAACATGCAATTATACCGAAAATTTTTTGGTGTGATTAAGACCATTCCAAGATTGGCGCAAGACAACCTGCTTAGGAGTCCAGCTCGAACCGCAAGCAACATCACGAGTCTCATGTTCGGCCTTCTTTTGGTCATTATGATCGCGGTCGTTAACCACAGTTTTCGGACCTCAATCGAGATATGGCTGGATCGCACCTTCAAAGCTGATTTTCTTGTTTCCTCAAATGGGCAAATCACCTCTTACCAAGTTCAACCGCTGGATGAGTCTGTTGGCTTCGAATTGGGGAAAATTCCGGGAGTCCGGACCGGACTCAACGGATCTGCCTACGCCGTGCGATACATCCACCTTCAATATCAGGGCAAACAAATCGGTTTGAAGGCCTTTGATGCTCCTGATCCCAAACTAGGTTATTTTACCTACGATCTCGCCGATCAGAAGCCTGAAAAAGCGGTACCCCTCCTTTATATGGGCAATGAACCGACGGTCATGATCTCGACTAACTTCGCTGCTCACTTCAATAAGAAAACGGGCGATTTTTTGGATGTCGAAACCCCATCAGGAATCATTCATCCCAAAATTGTAGCGATCCTTACGGACTTTGCATCCCCTCAGGGAGTGCTCTACATTGATCGCGAGCAGTACAAAAAATATTGGAAAGATCCTCTCGTGAGCGCTTTCGGCGTTTACGCCCAGCCGGGGGTTTCTCCTGACACCATTCGAAAAGAGATCGACAGCCGTTTCGGGGCCACGCGAAACATCATTGCGCGCTCAAACAAGGAAGTGAAAATCTCGCTCATGTCGGCAATCAATCAAAGCTTCACCTACACGCGCGCCATCGAAGCCGCCGCTTTGATCGTGGGCCTTATGGGACTCCTCAATACACTCCTCATCAGCGTCATGGAACGAACGCGAGAATTAGGAACCTTGCGCGCGGTTGGAATGTCTAAGGCGCAACTCATCCGCATGATTCTCACCGAGGCGACGCTGCTTGGCGCGCTAGGCGCAGTCGCTGCAACATTTTTTGGTTCTTTAATCGCCTACCTATGGATGACCCATAGCTTAACCCACACTTTAGGGTGGGTCGTGAACTTCTATTTTCCATGGAGCGCGATTCTTTCGACCCTACTGCTTGGAGTGGTCGTTTCTGGCTTTGCTGGGCTATATCCTGCCTGGAAAGCTGCTCAAATCCCAATATCGGAGGCTTTAGATTATGAATAGAATCAATTGGACCGGAATCTACTTTCTTATTCTTGCGGTAATGTCAGCAAACGCTGTTGCTGGCCTCTCCGCAAAAGAGATCATGATTAAAAACGAAGACGCCCGAAAGGCCTCAGAAATCCAATCCTCGGCCGTGATCACAACCGGGGGAGGCGGCGGCGTTGAACGAGTCAAGCAATTCACCTGGTGGCGGAAACTCACAGCTGATAAAGTTCGCTACAACACCATGACCCGGTTTCACTCTCCCGCTGAAGTTCGTGGCGAAGGTATTCTTTTTCTAGAGCATGAAAATGACCAAAACGACGTCATGATGTATTTGCCGGCTTTCAAGAAAATCAGGCGAGTGGAGAGTCAGCAACAAAGCGGAAGCTTCATGGGTTCCGAGTTCAGCTACGCAGATATTGCGACTCCGCACGTAGAAGATTACAAATATTCACTCATCAAAGAAATGACCTGCCCCGGTTTGAAACTTAAATGCACAGTCGTCGAATCCACTCCTGCAACCGACGCCGTAAAAGAGCGCACGGGTTACACTAAGACACTTAGTTGGGTGCGAGATGACAACTTCATGAGTGTCGCCGCAGAGTTTTATGGTACAGAGGGAACCTTGATCAAAAAGATGACCGCAGGTGAAATCACTGAAGTCGATCCCGTTCAACACAAGTGGATGGCACTGCATTTAAAGATCGAGAATCTTAAATCAGGTCGATTCACCGTGCTCCAATTCTCAGATGTCTTGGTAAACAAAGGAATCGCGGATTCGATCTTCACCCAACAATATCTCTCAAGGGTGCCGTAAACTATGAAGAAGGCGAGTCATGCAGTTATTGGGGCAATCTCCTTGGTTTCACTCGGGGCTTTTGGGGCTGAGCCTTCCGCCGCGCCCACATTATCGGGAAAAGTCTTTACTGATTTCTATGTACCCACTGAGAGTGTACGAGAAACTCCATTTAGACGCGTCTCTTCTTCCGCCTGGCTAGAGGGCAACTCTCGCTTAGGAACTCAAACCCAAGAGACGTTTTCGCACTTTAGCCTCGCGGCCGATCTAGCCGAAGCCACGGCCACCCAAGACACATCAAGCCAGCTTACCCTCACCCTTCGAGAAGCCTATGTCGGTGCTCACCGGGACGGGTGGGAGCTGCGGGCAGGGCGACAGATCACTCCGTGGGGCAAGTCCGATGCAGTTAATCCTACTGATTTTCTATCCGCTAAGAACTACACACTTCTAAATCCAGACGACGAATTGCGACGAAAAGGAGGAACCGGAGTTCTCGTGAGTTGGACACCCCTCTCAGGAAACTCACCTTTGAATTTCACGGCTATTTGGAATCCCATTTTCCCACAATCAGAGCTCCTGATTGCCTCACAGGTTATTCCTGCGGGCGTAAGCCTTTCTTCGACAGCCCAAACTCAGCCTACAACCCTTTCAAATTCCGAGACCGCCTTCAAGGTTTCACTAAATGAGTCGGCGTGGGACGCCTCCCTCTCATTCTTCAGAGGCTGGAACCACACTCCTGAATATAATGTTTCTGAAGTGACCCTTGCTCCACTCACGGGGGTGCCGAGTGTCACGATCGCGCCGATTTTTCATCGCGTGCGCGCTCTGGGTGGGGATGCCTCTACCACGTGGGATAAATGGATTTTCAGAGCAGAAAGCGCCTATTTTTGGACCGAGAATAATGATGGATCCCAACCCTTGCTTCAGCCTAGCCACTGGGATTCTGTCATCGGCGTTGAACGCCCCTTGGGAAGCGACTTTCGAATTCAAACGCAATTCATTTACCGCGTTTCTCCTCATTTTGCGCCTGCTGAAAGCGCACGGTTTAGTTCCGGAAACCCAATACTGTCTTCTCCACAGATGGCGCCATTGGCTCCGGCCATTGCCAAGGCCAACGCACTTTTATTGGGCTACCAAGATCACGCCCGCCCAGGCGCAACCCTACGATTGAGTTACACCAACGATCCTTCGGGAATTGAAGCCGAAATATTCGCCTTGGGAAATTTTGTAGGGGGAGATTATTTTATACGGCCTAAGATCTCTTATGCTTGGTCCGATGCCTTTCGCACCACTCTTGGCGCAGATCATTATGCAGGACCTGAAGATCGGCCTTTAGGCGCGTTGCATGGATATAATTCAGTATTTGGGGAAGCAAAGGTGTCTTTTTAGTCTCTTTTGATCGCCTGGCAAAATAGGCCGTCAATTTTCCGTCGCTCGAAAAACTGAATTCACCACAAAATACCTCGAAACTCAGACCGGCCTACCGCCGATGAGATAAGAGATGGGGAATACACCCAGGCTTTGCCTTGGCCTGACACTATTTGTGGTTTCACTTTACTCTACTTCAAGCGGAGCGGGATGCCTGCGTGATGTCCTTGTGAAATGGCAAACGCAAGGAGTGCATGATCTCAAAAACCTTGAAAGAGACGACCTGCACGCCCTTCCTCAAGATCAAATCATTGCAGCCGCCATGCACCTCAAAGAGATCAAAGGATCCAAAACGCTGCTCGATCGCCTCAAATCACTTTTCACCTATTCGTCCGGCCCGCCTGCGGATTCGTTGCAAGCTTTCCTCGGACAGCGCAAATTGAAGGCGGAAAGGATCTATGGCCATCTCGAGAACCATCTCGACCCCGCCCTAAGTTTAGAAGAAAACGTCACAAAATGGATCACTGATATGGACCTAAAATTCAAAGCAGGTGACCCGGTCGAACCTGAAGAGCTCCTGGCTCTGCACGCAGCTCTTTCGGAGTACAGTTTCAAGCAAGTCGAAAGTCTATTGCAAACCAACCCTGACATTTATGGATATGCCGCAATTGAAAAATACCGTTGGAATCAAACGCCAGGCGCCCTTCACTCACTTCTGCGCTTCTATGATAAAAATATCCTGAGGAGCACAAAGCTCCTTCAAAAAATATTCGGAACGGCGAAGGCCCCTATTGACTTGGGAAAGACCTCTTTTGGCCTGAATTTCGAAATCCTCAATGCGCCCAACCGCCATGGAACGGAAGAAGTCATCCAAGCAATGCTCGAAACGCTTCCCATTCGCAAGCTATCCGCGGATCCTTTCTTAAAAAGATTCTATGGAGCAATCGCAAACGGAGTTTTTATCAAAATGATGGCAACAGCCCTTGTCAAAGATCTCGGGAGCGTTGAAGCCAGGAAAATAATTGCGGAACGCTTCAAACTTAGCCATCTTCGAACCCCTCCTCCCTCTCCCTTTACTCTTGCCGGTTTCAGAACAAAACTCATGGGAGACCTTATCCGTGATCCTGAGCTAGAAGCCCTTTTTAACAAAGGAAATCTGGATGAAGCGATGAGCCTAGCCCTCCACCGGTATGGCGCCCGTTACGCCTTGAACTTCTTGATCCTGAACACGATGTGCATCTATGGGGGCTACTCGGTCGCCACAAATCTCTACTACGACGCCTTGGCCTCGGATGACGAAAAGATCCTAAAGCAAGCAAAGAGCTCGCGGATGTTTCCAGAGATTATCGATCAACTCGATTCCGGTAAAATCGATAGAAAAACGGCGGCTCGTCAGATTCGCAAAACAATCCGAAAAGAAAGCCCAATTGCCGACATTAAAGACAAGATAGGCGAAACTAAAAAGGACGTTCTGACTCTCGTCGACCAAGGAATTCTCGAGACACAAAGGCGAATTGATCAGGCTGATCCGGAATCTGAGAACCTCACCAAGAGGTTAAACGAGCTCAAAGCATTAAAAGAAAAGCTTCAGCCGAAAAATCGTCCTATTGGCAAGCAACCAAAAGATCAACCCATTCCCCATCCGAATTAGCGCCCGTGCAACGAACATGACTTCCGGTAACCCATTCAAAGGTACAGGCGGTTTCATCGGCCTGTGCCCAGGAGGTGCAAAAAATCGAATACGAATTGCAAAGGTAGGGGCCACTTGGCCCGGCACAATAAACCGGACAAACCGTCTCAGCGTAGCACTGAGAAAAGTTGGAGCCGGTTTCGGCACGGGAAATCGTAGACGCTGAGAGGGAAATTGCAGTTAGAGCCAAGACAACGGATAAAGAAGGGATACGCATGCGGGCCTTGTAATCAAGTAAGACCCAGAAGTCAAGGATCCCTCTTACCTCTCATCAGCTGGACGAAATATTTCGTGAAACTTCACAGGCTTCATGTCAGCCTCGTTTGACCTTAGATTTGCTTTGTATACAGCAAAATCATTTATTCGAATTCGTTCGGCAAGCGCGTAAAGCTCCCAAGGCACATAGGAACGCCCCTTTTCGCGAGCCATCCACTGATCATCAGCATCCAATTCGTCATAGAGCACTCCTGCCACTAACTGCATCAAAACGGTTGTCTCAACAGTGGATCGCGGAATATACGTCGGGAACATCCCTTTGAGCAAATTACTGAAGAGCGGCCAGGATCTCATCGTAACAGCTGCGGAACGGGCAAGCGTCGCGGCAAGGTGTTTTCTGAAAACATAATCCTTCCCATTCATCCAATCATAAATTTTTGTCAAAACCGCATCCTTGATTCGCGTTACTCGCATTCTACTGTTGAGCTCCGGCCCCCCCTCTGCGATTCGAAAAGGCGCTTCAGTTTCTTCTGAGATCTTTTTCGAAAATCCAATCGCTGCGAGTGCTTCTCCCAAAATCTCTGCCATCTTCGCCAGCGTCTCCTGATCAAAGAGCTACCTCAATGGAGCTCCCATCTATCCGAATCCTCGTGATGCGGTTTATATGATTCAATCAGAACTCGAAGAACTCGCAGGTTCATTGAATAGCTGTTACGGAGATCGCTACTAAGAAGCGCGATCCTCACAAACTGCATACGACAAGGCGGGATGCCCAGATCAAGGGGTCCCGCCTTTTTGTTTTAGCCGCAGCACTTCTTGAACTTCTTGCCCGAGCCAAAAGTGCACGGTTCATTACCTTTAATATATAAATTACAATAATTTCAGGTACATAAAAATAACGCAGACACTCCTGTCGCGATACAGGTTCTCAAGAGCCATGAATTCGTCACATTACAATCATTCCAATTTTATCCCATGGACGGACATAATAAGAACGATTATAATTAGACTCATGCCCCACGTGAGAAACCGCATCGCCATCAAAAGACTAGAAAAGAAACTGAAATTTTCTCGAGTCGTGAGCATTCAAGGCGCCCGCCAGACCGGAAAGAGTGTCCTTGCGCGAAACCTCTTTACGAATGGCTACTACGTAACCTTCGATAAGGCCCAAGAGAGAGACGACGCTTCAGACCGAATCGGCACTTATCTTGAGGAACTTCGCTTACGAGCAGGCGATAAAACCATTGTCATCGATGAAGCACAAAAAGTTCCTGCACTCTTTGACCAAATCAAATCAATCGTCGATGAAAACCAAAAACCCGGCCAGTTTTTGTTACTGGGCTCAACCGAATTCTCAATCGAAGCACAAATCAACGAGAGCTTAACGGGCAGAATTTCTAGAACAAAACTTTTCCCACTCCTTTTATCTGAAACTGTTGATAACCCAAAAGTAGTTAATAGCGAATTTGAAATTTCGAAGCTTTCCCAACTCCGTGAATCCCCATACACCCGCGGCGATCTCGTACGGTTTCTAGAAAATGGCGGTTTTCCAGCAATATTCTCGATTCGAGATTCGCACGAACGAATGCAACGCCTTGATGAATGGGTACGCCTGACCTGCGAACGTGACGTTCTTCAGCTTAAGAAAATGAAACCAGATCCAGAGCTTTGCCTGCGAATTCTACAAATCCTGCCCAAACTTGAAGAACCCTCCGCTCCCTCCCTAGCCCATCACCTCAAGCGCAGCACCAAACGAATCGCAACTCAGCTCAAAGCACTTTTACAGATCTTCGCTATTCATCGCATTGACCCGCACCCATTGGGAACGGGGAAACCCCTCTATTTCTTAATCGACCCGGGTCTTGTGGGTTTTATGGGAGGCCCTTTTGGCGCTCGCCTTGAATCTGCCTTGATCACCGAGTTTTTGGCCAAGCAAAGCTATCAAGCCCTCGCCCAAGTTCGCTTCTCTTATTACCGCACGACAAAAGGCGCTCGAATTCCGCTATTGATTGAAACGCCTGATGGGAAAATCATCGCTCTTAAATGGGTCAGCGCAGAGCGCCTGGACCGTAGAGAACTTGCGATCATGCATAGCTTTTCAAAAAAAGCGAAACGTGAAAAATTCGAAGTGGAATCCGTGATCCTCTGCGGAGTCTCTCGTCGCAGCACCGCGGATCAGGTCACGATTTTGCCTTGGGAATTTGTTTTTTGAACAAGAGCGATTCACGTGCCCTCAGAGAAGGGGTTCGCAACAGTTTTTCGCAGAAACAGTGAAAATTGACGAAACAAATGTTTCGCGAAACAATTGTGATAACATTTCGTAGTTATGGTGATTTTTATCAATCCAGACATTCTGTATCCTTCGAATGTGAGGCAAATCTGTTACTCCACTTCTCTCGTATTAGACCCTTCCCCTGGTAACTTCCGAAATCGCGAAGTCTCAGGGCTTAGGGTGGGCCCCTGGGGGCCCGGACTTCACTATTTCGGAAATTCGGCGCGCAAGGCCATTGAAAAGCACCCCCCCCTCCCTCCTTGACTTTTATAATACAGTGCGTTAAAACCCCTCTCAGCATGAGCTCCAAGCCCCGCCTTATTCAGGCCCTCACCCTTACCTGCCTCTTAGCCTTCACAAGCACCACAGGCCTCGTTCCCACTGCCCGAGCAAATGCCCCAGCAACAATCGCATCCCAGATCCCCGCCCTACGCGCGCAAATTTCCGGCCAGCGCGAGCAACTTGAAACGATTGAATCCGCCATCACTCACGCACGCTGGACCAAAAATACTCTTTTGGGTTTTTCGATTGTCATTGGGTCTGTGTTCATCTTAAGAAGCGGAATTGATTTCTTAGGCGGCACCATCGCAGACGCCTACGGCTACACCACAAAATCAGCACTTCTGTCGTCCTTTATCACTCAGGGAATTTTAGTCTCCGGAAGCTCCGCCGGAGCCGCTTACTATTTTCAACTCCAAGACGAGCGCGAACAACAAACACTTCTACGAGAAATTTCGCGACTCCAAGACGAACTCAATCTCGAGGAGCAGGCACTGAATGTCTTGAGCGAGTAGCTTACGCGCCCTCATTCTATAACGACGCCCATTCCTTCAGAACGCGACTCAGCCGCCGCTTGCCACGCATCACGCACACCATCGCCACGAAAAAGAACTTGCGCCGTCGTGCGAATCGGAACGGTTGTAACCTCAAGCGATAGCTTCTTAAGAGCGCCAATCATCCCCTCGCCAAACGCAGCCTCCACCTCAAGAACTTCACGCCCGCCTTCCGACGCGATGATCGCCGGATGAATCCGTGGAAACGCACTCGCCGCCTGCGCATTCATCCCGTATATAAACAAATTCTCTAAAATCTGCACCAGCGTCGTCGGAATCCTCGATCCACCCGCACACCCCAACACGCCCACCAGGCGCTTGCCTTTATACACCAACAAAGGACTCATGTTACTTCGAGGCCTTTTTCCGGCTGCGGGCGCATTGATATTTTCAGGATCCGCCGAAAAATCGGACAATTCATTATTTAGCAAAAAACCAAACCCCGGAACAACAAGCCCCGAACCAAAATGTTGCTCAATGGTCGTCGTATAAGAAACCGCCATACCGTGATCATCCACCACGCTCAAATGCGCCGTATGCCCGGTCTTTTCAAGCGCACCATTAGATAAACGAGACACCCCCGCCACGGCCGAGGATTTAATCCGCTCGTCAATTCGACGCGTAATCTCCGTCCAAGCCGATTTTTCGGCTGCAGACCAAAAAAAATCAAAACTCCCCACCACGCCATCCGCGATTTTCTGATCCCTTAAACCCTGGTAATATCGAATCGCCTCAGCACTCACCACCACGCGCTCAACCGAATCGGCTGCAGGCACGGGATGCTGGCGATAATACTGCTCCAAGAATCGCAGCGCCCCCGCCACCAGAAAACTTCCGCCACTGGGAGCATCAAGCGTATAGAAGCGATGTCCAAACACCTCAAATTCAACCGACTTTTTGGTACGTACGCGATACGCGCGCAGGTCTTCTTTAACTAATTTCACACCCAAGCCTTGCGCACTGGCGAGCCACTTCTCCGCTAAAGCGCCTTCATAAAACGCGCTCCCACCTTTTTGTGAAATCTCGCTCAACGTCTGAGCAAGCTCAGGCTGCTTAAGCAACCTGCCCATTTTCAAAGGCCCGCCGTGCCCATCTCCAAACACGCGCGCTGTTTCTGGAAACGTCGAGATCCTCGCCCACTCATCTTTCAAAACCAGCTCGAAGTTACTTGAAATCGGAAACCCTTGCCGCGCCAGCTCCAGAGCGGGCTTCAATACACGCGCCCACTTAAGTTTTCCGTATTTTTTATGGGCCTCAAAAAGTCCCGCCACCGTGCCGGGAACCCCAACCGGATTTGCTCCCGTCATTCGCTCAGCAGATGGAATCGATTTTCCGTCAGTCCCCAGAAACATCGCCTTATGGGCCGAAGCGGGCGCCTGCTCGCGATGCTCCAGCACGACCGGCGAGACACTAGAGTCCAAAGCGGGCCCCGGAGGCGCCACCAAAAAGAAGCCCCCGCCCCCAATTCCCATATTATAAGGTTGGGTCACATTTAGCGCAAAACTTGCGGCCACCATCGCATCCACCGCGTTGCCCCCCACGCGCAAAATCTCAATAGCGGCTTGAGTCGCCTGGGGTGTCCCACTCACCACGGCAAATGGAAAAGCCCGGGAGGAACATAAAATCAACAAAAATGTCATCAAAAAAACCCGTCTTTTGAATTGAATAAGCATACCCCAAAGCCTACCGCAGTTTTGGCCACTTTGCTTGCATTCCCCTTTAGGTGTGCTAATCCATTAATAAGATATAGGTGGAGAAAGCAGGAACAGAAGTATGGCAGAAGAACAAGTTTCAGACAAAATCCCCATGACCGTTCTCGGTAAGCGTCTCTTAGACGAAGAGCTCAAAAGACTCATGACCGTGGACCGTCCCTCTGTCATTAAGGCGATCGAAATTGCCCGAGGCCACGGAGACCTTAAAGAGAACGCCGATTATTCAGCGGCTAAAGAGCGCCAAGGTTTTATTGAAGGCCGCATCCAAGACATCAATGGAAAAATGGCTCGCGCCAAGGTGATCGACACCTCCACCATTCGCTCCACCCGAGTCGTCTTTGGTGCCATCGTAGAGCTTTCCGAAGAAGAGTCAGGGAAAAAAATCACTTATCAAATTGTAGGGGTCGACGAAGCTGATATCAAAATCGGCAAAGTCGGAATCACCTCCCCCATCGCACGCGCCCTCATTGGCAAAGAAGCCGGAGACGAGGTAGTAGTCCATGCCCCCAAAGGCGAAATCCGATACGAAGTCCTCGACATCCGCTACGAATAGTTCCGAAACCCCGGTACAGTTCGTCAAGGGGGTCGGACCTAGACTGGGCGCGATTTTCAAAAGCCGCGGAATCGAAACCGTTCGCGACCTGCTGTTTTTCTTCCCTCGCGCGTATGAGGATCGGACCCGTTTTGCCGCCATTCGAGACCTTCAAGAAGGAGTTCAAGCGACGACCGCGGTTCGCGTGATCGGGGTGAATAAGATTCCCCTTCGTGCCAGTGGCCGATCCATTTTAGAAGTACGTTGCACGGACGAAACCGGGATTTTGTCGCTCAAATGGTTTCACGCCCCTCGAGGCATCGAAAACCGTTTCAAAGCCGGAACGCAAATCATCGTCACAGGGACCGTAAAAATATTTCGGGGAAAACCCGAGATCGCGCACCCGGAGATCACCTGGGGCTTGAGCACCTCTACTGACACCACCACCCCTGACGAATCGGCGTCCTCGATGCCCCACGTCGGGCGCATCGTTCCTGTTTATACCGAGATTGAAGGAGTGCCCAGCCGGCTGCTTCGAAAAATTCTGTGGGAAGCGCTTCAGAAATTTCTAACTACCCTTGAAGAAGATCTCCCCACTTCACTACGAGAGGCCCACGGCCTGCCGTCCTTGCAAAGTGCGATTCGCGCGATTCATTTTCCCGAAGAAGGTGGAGACAAGCCTGAAACCATTGCCGCTCTCGTGGCCTTCAACAGCCCCTCACACTGGCGACTGATTTACGAAGAATTTTTCAAGTTCGAATACCTCGTCCTGCGCCAACGCCTACGCATGGAAAAAGAACACGCCCGCGTTTGGGGAAAAAACGGGGGCGCAGCCGCAACTCTTGACCTCACTCAAAAGCTGCCCTTTGCGCTGACCAAAGGCCAAAACACCTGCGTTCGCGAGATTCTAGAAGACCTTGAAAAACCTCACCCCATGAATCGCCTCATCCAAGGCGACGTGGGCTCAGGCAAAACGGCGGTCGTGTTTCTCTGCGCAGCGGCCGTAATCGCCGAAGGCGGACAAGCCACGCTCATGGCGCCCACCGAGATTTTAGCCGAGCAACATTATATCAACGCCGGAAAACTTTTCGACGGCAAGCTCAATGTCGCACTCCTAACCGGAAAATCCACAACCGCAGAGCGCAACGCACTTTTTGATCGCCTCGCACGTGGAGAACCTCTGCTCCTTATCGGGACCCATGCCCTGATTGAAGACCCCGTCGTGTTCAAGAATTTGAGTTTTGTCATTATCGACGAGCAACACCGATTTGGCGTCGAACAACGAAGGATTCTGAGGCAAAAGGGATTCCGTGTTGACCCTGAGACGGGACTAAAACAGTTTCCCCATTCGTTATCGCTTTCGGCCACCCCGATTCCCCGCACCTTGGCGCTCACCGTTTATGGGGACCTCACCGTCAGCAGCATTCGAGAAATGCCCCCGGGCCGCTCGCCGGTAATCACCAAAGTCGTGCGTGAGAAAAAGGATCGCACCGACGTCTATGAGCATATTCGCGCACAACTTCAAACAGGGCGGCAAGCCTATTTTATCTTTCCCCTGATTCACGAAAGCGAAGCCGAAGGATTCACCCAGCTCAAGGCCGCAGCGGTTGAAGCTGAACGCATCGGGCGCGAAATATTCCCTGAATACAAAATCGGACTCCTGCACGGTCAACAGAAGAATGAAGAGAAGGCCGCCATCATGGCGCGCTTCAAGAAAAACGAATTGCAGATTTTGGTTTCGACAACCGTGGTTGAAGTGGGGGTCGACGTACCCAATGCCACGATAATCGCAATTGAACATGCCGAGCGCTTTGGCCTCTCCCAACTCCATCAACTTCGGGGACGAGTGGGTCGAGGTCAGCATCAGTCTTTTTGTTATCTTTTTGCCGCCACTCGCACAACCGAAGCGACCGCTTCGCGATTGGAAGTGCTTGAAGAGACCCATGATGGTTTCCGTATTGCTGAAGCGGATTTAGAGATCCGGGGTCCGGGCGCGTTCTTGGGAACCCGCCAAGCGGGCAGCCTTCCCTTTTTCATGGCTGACGTGGTTCGCGACAAAGAATGGCTATTTAAATCCCGCGACGACGCCGTAAAAATGCTGAAAGAAGATCCCTCGCTGGAGAGGCCTGAGCACGCCCCCCTGAAACGGTACTTCGATACCGATGGGGGAAAACAGTTCGCATGGCTCAAGACTTCATGACGAAGTCTTAATAATTGTAAAAATATATATTAATATCATATATTTAACCGTATTACGCCATATTGACGCGGCGCAACAAAACCGGTAGACTTTAGCTATGGAAACACCAAGGCAGCCACGGCTGGTTGGCATATTTGTTCGAGCCAAGCGAGAACTCCAAGGACTCTCCCAAAAAGCGCTGGGGATGAAGTTCGTGCCCCCCGTAACTACTCAGTTTATTTCAAACGTCGAACGAGGGGTCACCCCGCTGCCTCCTGCCCATGTTCCGACGATCGCGAAGGCCCTAGGGGTGGAAGACGTTGAAATCTTTAACCTTCTTGAGCAAGAATTCTCCCAGAAGCTTTCGGGTCGTTTCGGAAAGGGCTCTCCAGCCCGCGCTGCTCTCTGCAGCCACTGCTCGCTGGCAAAATCCCTTATCGAAGCCTACAAAAAGGCGGACTCCACCGCCCGTGCTCGCTTTGCCGAAGCCTGCAAGAACGTCCTAAACGTCGTCTTTAAACCCGAAACCCCCGAATCCTAAGATGCGCAAAGCGCGTAGCGAATTTTTAAGAGTTCCCCTATAATAGATAAATCATGCCCCCAGACGAACCCTCAGAACCAAGACCTAAAGGCAGCCGCAAGAAATCCCGTCTCGAAGAGAATACCGACGAGCTACGCCCCCCCGTCACTCACGGCTATGTGAAAAGCTTTGATGGAACCAAACTCTTTTACAGCATCGAAGGAAAAGGCCCTCCGCTGATCTTCTGTTATGGCCTCATTTGCTCAAGCCTGCACTGGACCTATCAGATTGAGCACTTTCGAAAAAACTATCGTACGATCTGGTTTGATTATCGCGGCCATCATAATTCAGAGACCCCCAAGAATTTTGCCAGCCTCACCCTTGAGAACATCTCCAGAGACGTGGGCGTGCTCATGGATGAACTCGAGATCAAAGAGTCCATTTTATTAGGCCACAGCATGGGCGTAAACGTTGTGCTCGAATTCTATCGCCAGCAACCCAAGAGAGTCCTGGGAATGGTCCTTGCGAACGGCACGGCCAAAAAACCCCTTGAAACTCTTTTCAGGCATAACGCATTGGAAACGGGATTTGAGCTGATGAGACGGCTGCACAAGATTTCACCGGCCCTGGTTTCCAAAATTTGGAAGTTTCAAAAGCAAAACCCCATCTCGCGAACGATGGTCTCTTTGGGCGGGTTCAATCCTCATCTGACGCCGAAAGCGGATATTGATCTTTACGTCGATCAAGTGGCCGATACCGATCCTGCAATTTTGCTTCAATTGATCAATAGCTACGATCACTACGATGCCACCGCCTGGCTTCACACGATTCAGGTGCCCACGCTTGTGATCGCGGGAGAGCAAGACAATATCATTCCGCTCGAACAGCAAGAGCTGATGCACCAGCTTATTCCGGATTGTCGCCTCGAAGTGATTCGCCACGGGAGCCACTGCCCGCAAATGGACTTACCGGATCTGGTGAATGCAAAAATTGATCGCTTCTTGGGAGACCTCAATTACGAGTCAAAACCCAATCTGTCGAAGGAAAGCGCCAGTCAATCCACTGGGAAGCGTCAATCCCCTGATCCTGCAAGAATCTCCTAAAGGCACCAAGACACCTTTGGCCGTGGCATTTTCCCTCTCCCACGTGAATCACGGATAAAACCGCCTCAGCGGATTTTAGCTTTCCGTGTTGCATTCGCTCCGCCACTTGCGCACGCGTAATCCCCAGACATTCACACAGGAGATCGGGATCCTCATTCTTTCGCACGGGATTCGAACTCTCAACACTTCGGATCGCCATTCCCCGATGGATCTCGGCTTTGCAGCCCAGCTTCTTAATCCCGTCCACATCCGTCGTGCACAAGCCACAACTCCCGTCGCGACATAACAGGGCATCTTCAGGGCGATTTCGACCCGTCTCAAACAAACCAATCGAGACGGACACGTGATCGCGCACAAAACGTCGCTCCCCGTTTAAGGTCACTTCGACCTTCTCTTCGAGAGCTGAAGCCCGCTCGACCGAGTCAAGATAAGCCATCCCTTCTTCTACCGGAGCTTTTCTCTTTCGAACCGAACGCGCTTCCCAAAGGAGGTGGGACGGAACATCCACGGCCAGCAGGGTTCCGTCTTCCAAGTTTCGGCGCTCTTGCGCACGACCATTTCCGAGAACCTCGCCTCTGCGATTGAGAATCTCGACAAAATCTCCCTCGGCACAAATGCGCCCCTTCTTCCAAGGGACAATCAAGCGCGACATCGAATGCGCATCACGCTCATGAACCAGCACGATGGCAGAACTCGGACACACCGCCACACAGATTCCACACCCGGTGCACTTTTCTTCAGATAATACCGGCTGCTCAGGACGCGGAACTCGCCCCGCCTCAATCGCACCTTCGGGACAGGCACGCTTGCACACATCACAGGGAATCGACTCAAAACATTCCACCGATGCGATCGGCTTCTGATGATGGGCTTTTTTTGGAACGCCCGAGAAACTCTTCAAAGTCACCATGTCCGTGGGAGAAACCCATTTGCCCTGATACACCGGAGTGAACGCCTCGCTTCGATGCCGAAAATAACGCCTGACCCGTCCGCGACTTCGTTTCCAGATCTTTTCAAATTCCTCACGACGCGATCCAAAATCGGTGACCAGCGCCCTGACAATTCGTCCCCCAAGCGCCCGTCCACGCTCTTCTTCTAAAACCCAACCCTCGACGTTTGCAATCTTCTCAGAGAACGCCGTTTGCTCCAATTCAAACAAAAGACTTCCCGGAGGATATTCGCGAACCGCAGGGAAATCCCGAAACGGCCCTACTGAAACAACCCACGAGACCTCCTCAGTCTTTACACCGTCCGGGGTTTCAAACGTAAAATCCCAAAGCAGCGGCGCTTTGTTCTTTAGACTCAAAGGGAGACCTTCAAGTACGCGTCCCCCGAGCGATTCAAATCGGCGCTTCTCAACTTCCCAACCCGAGAATCGTTTCACACCCCAATTTGGGTTACCTTCGAGACAACAAACCTTCCCAACACCTGTTTCCAGGAGTTCACTTCCAAAACGGAAAGCACGATTTCCCGTTCCGAGAAGAACGACTCCCGAGCTCCAAGACACATGGGACTCCTGCCGCAATCGCTGCCCCGTCGAAATCGGAATCAACCCAGAAGAGCGCCAGCCCTCAAATGGGTCCGGCAAAAAAGACTCAGGCGTCACTCGCACCACGGCCCGCGCATGGACCTGATGAAGGCGGTGCTGAGCATCCTCGACCATGACCAATCCACCTGTCTCAGGAAACGGCAAAACTCCGCGCCCCAACAAACTCTCGCCCCCAAAACATCCCACTGTTAAACCCATGTCCGAGCAAAAGAGTGAAAGGGATCTCACGCCGATACTTGGCCAAAGCTCCAAACCGGGTCCGGCCACCACGGCCACATCAAAGCGGGCAGTACGAACAGCGAAACTCATAACGTGGCCTCTGCCACCGAAGCTCGAGCCACTCGTACTACATCCACGAGAGGACCATCGCTGGCGTTAACAATCTGAACACTGAGATCTTGGGTCGGAAGTTTCCACGATTTTTCATCCCGCCACTCCAGAAGCGCGCGCGCCTTCATCGAACGCAATGTGAAACGCTCCCATCGCAAAAAGTCATGACAAAGTGATGTCAGAATCCCCAGTGAATCCTCAGACACCCAGGAACTGCCCGCATCACGAAGTTCGGAGGCCTGCAACCCCACGAGCGCTCCTGCCCGCAAAACCGCGAGCCGGTAAAGACCTTCTTCGGGATTCGCAGCGCCTTCGGCTTCCGCCCAGACGGCCATATCTTCAAATAGACCCACACAAGAAGGATCCAAGGCATCTCTTGAAATCACACTCCACTGCTCCCACAACCTTAATCCCACAGGCAGTTGAGGGGTCGCCCCTGTTTTTTTGGCTTGCTTCAAAATCCACGACGTCACTTTAGGGGTCCAAAAAACCAAAAGACCTTCTCTGATATTAAAGCTCTTGGGCTCTGAATGAACTGCAAAGCGCACTCCGCCCGGGGCGATTTCAAACTGTTCAGCAGAACTAAAAAAATTCTCTGCCCCCAAGCGTTCTCTCACAAACTCCAAAAGGCCATTGCGATAACGGGCGACATCCACGTCACACAAGCGCGGGACAAAGAGGCCTTGAATCTGCCTGGCACCCTCGGCCCCGCCCGGAAAACGTCGGGCGGCTTGCAGATTCTCCCAGAGCTGAGGGTTGAGTCCGGCATCCGAGGATTCGACAAAGAGCTCATCAAATGCCTCTTGCGACAGCCCCTGAGGCGTTTCGCTGATCATCCATTCGAAGCCCCGGCTTCGCACATGCGGCGCAGAAGAATCATGAAACCCGGCGCCGCGGTTTCGCCTGTCTTCACGCCTCTCGACGCGTCGCTCATCACGTCTTTCGTCGGCGCCAATCCAGCCCTCGATCGCACCCGGAAAATCAGGCCGGAGGGTCGCAAGTGCCCTCTCAATCGAATTGCGCTGGAGCCGCTCACCAAAACCTTTGGGAAACTTCGAGTTCGTCCGCGACAACATCGGATCCAATGACAATTCTGAATCTTCCAAGAAGAAATCCCTATCAGGATTAATGACGACCACGGATTTACCCTGAGCCAGAAGATGGCTTGCCGCAACCAGCGGCGCAACGCCTGTTCCAAAAAGCGCGTAATCGCTATCGAACGGCATCCATCAGACTCCCCATGACGCGCTTCAAAGCGGTCTGGACTTGCGCTTTCTTATATTCAATGTGCGAACTCCGACCCCGCTCATTCTCTTCCGCACTCACACGATCCATGACTTGAATTTCGAAAGGATAGAAAAACCGAATTTCGCGCTGAAGATATTTCAAATCGATCTTATCGACCGCTTTTAAAATCTCGGAGTCGACGTCGTCTTTTGATTTCACTAAAGTCTTGAGCGACTTGAGGTCCAAATAAAGGGGATTGCGCAATTTAATGAGTTGCCGGCACGTGAACTGCATCGCGCGATAATGGGAACTCGAATGGGGATTATCCATCCCGACTAGTGGGTATTGAACGGCCGCCTCAAGAGCACTGACGATCCCTGACTCGTTGAGCTCACCCGATTTGGCCTGAGCCCACACGGGAGCAAACTTCGCCTTGAAGACCTCAAGATCCACGAGCGTATTGCGAGAGCGACTGGGCTTGATATTGGGAGACATGAAAATTTTGCGATCCAGAAGATATTTTACAACACGAAGAGCTCCAAATTTAGTCTCCGTGATAAAACGAATTCCCACTCGATCAAAAATATCCTCCGCCACATTCTCTGACTTATGAAGCAGTTTAAGAATCGTGGATTCTCGCGACTTCTTCGGTTTCGGCAAAAACTCAATCAAATTCACCCGCAGCGGATCATCCTCGCGCTCCCCTAGATAGAGGTGGTTTTCATGGTCCCGATGAAGCACACGATAGAAACGATCCAAGATTTGCTGCTGGATATCCGTAAAATACGAGGTTCGCAAATCCTTATCGGCATGGGCAATGGTATGCATGACTTTCAGGAGCGCACACGCCCAGTTCCTCAAATACAGACCCTGGGTATCGGACATCTGACCTGGCTGATGAAGGCTCGCCATCAAGAAGAGATCTCTCACGTCCAAAAGCTCTAAGATCTTCTTAGGAATCTCAAGCCGCAACCCATCCGGGTTATCAGGCTGTAGAAAATTCCGACGAATAAAATTCAGCGCTTCATGAAAATTCCCAAAGATCTCGGCTTTTTCAATCGGATTCTCTAGATAAAACCCGTAGCTATGCAGATAGCCATCCACCTCATCCAGTGAACGCAGGTCAAGTTGAGCTTTCGAATCCAACATCGATTGACCACCGATGATGACATCCAAAACTTCAGGGCCAAATTCATATTTACCGCGCAAGGCGGAAAAAGGACTACGACTTCCCATCCGATTTGCACCTTATATGAAGAAAGCGCCACCCGGCAACCCCCGAAAAAAGCAGCGCCAAAATAACACTCATCGTCAAAGCCCATAAAGTGTAGTCTCGGCCCCATGCTTCAACCCTCAAGAAAAGCGACAATGCGTTGGGAACAAATCAGTGGCGTGCGTGGATTCTTGGCCGTTTTCATTGGAACGGCGGGGGGTGCAGGATTCTTTCCGCTCGCCCCAGGCACGATGGGAACTCTCGTGGCTGTGCCATTAGCCTTTTATACAGCGTCTTGGGATTGGAGTTTTCGCTTAGCCCTTTGGGTCGGACTCACTTTAATCGGCACTTGGTCGGCAAAGGTTTTTGATGAAACCATGGGGACCTCCGACAATCAACACATCGTCATCGACGAAGTCGTAGGCTACGGAATCACGTCTTGGACTTGCGGAACGGGAGCGGTTCCTCTGCTTGTGGCCTTTGTTTTGTTTCGCGCTTTTGACATCATCAAGCCTCCACCGGTCCGACAACTGGACCGATGGTCCAAGATCAAGGCATCCTCAAAATCTGAAATCGGTCGTTGGTGGGGCGGTTTTGGCGTCATCGGAGACGATATAGTCGCGGGATTTCAAGCACTTTTAGTGATTATTGCGCTTCAACATTTTGGTATTTTGTCCTGACCTGTTTTCGAGTACGGTTATTGCTCGAGCGTGTTTCTTTATTAACTGAAGGAGAGGATTTATGGAAAATAGTACAAGTTCTGCAATGAATAGCCAAAAGCACAAGGCATTAGACCTTGCGGTTCAGGCCATTGAAAAACAATTCGGCAAAGGCTCCATCATGCGATTGGGGAACGCGGAAACCCTCGTTGCATCGGATGTTCAAGCGGTTCCTACGGGAGCTCTCAGCCTTGATATCGCGCTCGGAATCGGTGGCTACCCGCGCGGCCGCGTGGTCGAAGTCTACGGACCTGAGTCTTCGGGTAAAACGACGCTCACTCTTCACGCAATTGCTGAAATCCAAAAGCAAGGCGGAGTCGCAGCTTTCATCGACGCTGAACACGCACTCGATGTGAACTACGCTCGAAAACTGGGCGTTCGCACCGATGACCTTTTAATCTCGCAACCCGACACCGGCGAACAAGCTCTTGAAATTTGCGACATGCTCGTGCGTTCCGGCGGCGTAGATCTTCTCGTGATTGACTCGGTGGCGGCTCTCGTTCCACGTGCCGAAATCGAAGGCGAAATGGGCGATTCCCACATGGGTCTCCAAGCTCGTTTGATGAGTCAAGCTCTTCGTAAACTCACGGGCACGATCAATCGCAGCAAGACGTTGGTGATTTTCATCAATCAATTGCGCATGAAGATTGGCGTGATGTTTGGCAACCCTGAAACCACCACCGGCGGTAACGCTCTTAAGTTCTACGCCACGGTACGACTGGATATTCGTCGCATCGGCGCACTTAAAGATGGCGAAAACGTCATCGGCAATCGCACCCGCGTGAAAGTGGTCAAAAACAAATTGGCCCCTCCCTTTAAGGAAGTTGAATTCGACATTCTTTACGGTGAAGGAATTTCGCGCGAAGGCGACATCCTGGATTTGGCTGCCAACCTCAACATCATCGAAAAGAGTGGGACTTGGTACACGTACAAAGACGAGCGCATGGGACAGGGTCGTGATAATGCACGAAACTTCCTTAAAGAGCGTCCAGAGATCATGGCTACCGTTCGCGAAGCGGTGCTTAAGAAGTCGGGCGTTCACTACGGCGGCGTGACTCCGGTGGCTCCTGCCAACGGCGCAGTTCTTAACGTAGGTGATGCAACTGATCTTAATGCTAAGGCTAAGATGACGCCTCCGCTTGGGGCTTCGACGAAGCCTGCTTCTCAGACCAGTCTTTCCAAAAAATAGGCTAAGAAGTAAGCTGAATTCTCTCAAAACTTAAAAGGCCTCGGGGTTTCGACCCCGGGGCTTTTTTTTGTCCATTTTTTCCCGTAGCCCCTGTAGGCTTAATTCATGAACCTCAACACCTTTTACGTCCGCGCGTTTGGCTTTCGAAAAATCCCGCTTCTCTTCTTCGCCAGCCCCTCGGTCCTGGAACTTTCCGATGAACGCTGCGTAGTGAAGATCCCGCTTTGTTTCCGGACCCGCAACCACCTAGGCTCACTTTATTTTGGGGCATTGGCGATCGGCGCGGATTGCGCTGGCGGCCTAATTGCGATGAAAAATATTGAAGCGCAAGGAAATGCCGTCTCGCTGATTTTCAAAGATTTCAAAGCAAGCTTTTTAAAACGCGCCGAAGGCGACACGCTTTTTACGTGCGTTCAGGGGCGCGAGATTCGCGACCTTGTGACGCGCGCGATGGAGTCCGGGGAGCGACAGAATTTGAGCGTGAATGTCGTGGCGACGGTGCCCTCAAAAAGTGGTGATGAGCCGGTGGCGCAGTTTGAGCTGACGTTGTCGTTGAAGAAGAAGGCTATTTTGAAGTGATTGCTATCGGACTCGCCCCAGCCCGCGCGCCCCGAGTCAGGGCGACTGCGCTTACGGCAGAAACCAGAAACACCATGAAAACCACGAGATTCCATTGAAACTTGGACATTCAAAGGTTCTATCGGATGAAAGCTCGAAATTCTTGAGGAATTTATTTAGAATCCCGTGACGCATCGCACCCTCTCCGGCGAGGTGAGAAAACGCCCCACCACTGGAACCTTGCCCCAACAAATGCTAGCTTTATCCAAATGAAAGCATCCGAAATCCGCTCCAGTTTCCTCAAATATTTTGAAAAAAACGGTCACACCGTACTCGAAAGCTCGTCTCTCGTTCCGCAGAACGACCCGACCCTGCTTTTCACCAACGCCGGAATGGTCCAATTCAAGGACGTGTTCTTGGGCGACGACAAACGCAGCTACACGCGCGCAACCACTTCACAAAAATGCGTGCGCGCCGGCGGCAAACACAACGACCTTGAAAACGTCGGCTTCACGGCTCGCCATCATACTTTTTTTGAGATGCTGGGGAATTTTTCTTTCGGCGACTACTTCAAAAAAGAAGCCATCCACTATGCGTGGGAATTTGTCACCCAGGTTCTGAAACTCCCCATCGATCGCCTCTATGTGACTGTTTATGAAAAAGACGACGAAGCCGCCGACATCTGGCATGACCAGGAAAAAGTCCCGCGTGATCGTATCTTTAAATTCGGCGAAAAAGACAACTTCTGGTCCATGGGCGAAACAGGCCCCTGCGGACCTTGCAGCGAAATCTTCATTGATCGCGGCCCTAAATACAGCTGCGGCAAACCCACCTGCAAAATGGGCTGCGATTGCGATCGCTACATGGAATTCTGGAACCTCGTGTTCATGCAGTTTAACCGCGATGCGAGCGGAAAACTCACACCCCTTCCTAAACCCTCGGTCGATACGGGTGCGGGACTCGAGCGAATCGCTTCGATCTTGCAAGATGTTGAAACAAATTACGATACGGACGCTTTTCAATCCATCATTGGGAAAACCGCAGAACTTGCGGGCGTTAAATACGATACCGGAAAAGACACGGCCGTTTCTTTTCGCGTCATCGCCGATCACTCGCGTGCGACTACTTTTCTAATCGCAGACGGTGTCATGCCGTCAAACGAAGGCCGGGGCTACGTTCTCCGCCGCATCATGAGACGCGCCATACGACACGGCAAGAAACTGGGCTTCGAAGGCCCGTTTCTGCACAAGACAGCAAGCTACGTAATTGATCAGATGAAAGAGGCTTACCCGGATCTCATCGACAAACGCGCTTTCATTGAAAAAGCAATTCTGGCTGAAGAAGAACAATTCTTACGGACTCTCGAGCGTGGCCTCATTCTCTTGGATGAAGAGACCACCAAAATGGGCGCCACGAAAATCGTGACTGGCGAAATCGCGTTTAAACTTTATGACACCTATGGATTCCCCCTGGATTTGACCCGCGTGATTTGCTCCGAAAAGGGCCTCTCCATTGATGAAGCCGGCTTTGAGAAGTGCATGGAACGTCAGCGCAGTGAATCGCGCAAGCATTGGAAGGGTTCAGGCGAAGAAGCCGTTTCCAGCGAATACATCAAGCTCACTTCGACCCTCAAAGCTGCGGGACACCTCCCCCAATTTGTGGGGTACGAGTCCTCGAGTGCGCAGGGAAAATGCCTTGGAGTATTCACTCACGCCAGTGATGACATCATCGAAGCCGTCTTCTCGGTCACGCCCTTTTATGGCGAAAGTGGCGGGCAAACCGGCGATCGCGGCCGCGTCGTAAGCGGCGCGGGCGGCGGCTTTGAAGGCGAAGTGATCGACACGCAAAAACCCACACCTGAACTCATTGTTGTTCATATCAAACCCCTCAAAGGTACTTTGATCACAGGCGAAACCTACCTTCAAGAAACCGACACGCACATTCGCGGGCTGATCGAACGCAATCACACAGGCACCCACCTGCTGCATTGGGCGCTCCGTGAAGTCTTAGGAAAACACGTCAAACAAGCCGGATCTTTGGTGACCCCTGAACTTCTGCGCTTTGATTTCGCCCATTTTCAGCCCATGACTGATGACGAAGTCCTGAAGGTCGAAGACCTGATTAATGAAAAGATTTGGTCGAGCCGTCCCGTCTCTAAAAGAGAAATGGACAAGGATTCCGCGATTGCCGCAGGCGCCATTGCCTTCTTCGGTGAAAAATACGGGGATAAGGTTCGGGTCGTGAAGGTCGGGGATTTTTCCACCGAGCTTTGCGGAGGCACCCACGTCAATAACTCCGCTGAAATCAATTTATTCAAAATCGCCAACGAAAGCGGAATCGCAGCCGGCGTCCGCCGAATCATCGCCTACACTTCGCAAGGTGCTTTCCAATATCTCCGCAAAAAAGACGAAGAAGTAAAAGTCATTCGCGACCGTCTCAAAGCCTCCTCCAGTGATGAGATCATGGGGAAACTGGATCGCCTTTTCGCTACCGAGCGGGAAATGCGCAAACAAATCGAACAAGCCCAGGCAAAAAGTGCGGGTGGCGAGGTTGACGAGTTTCTCGCAAAGGGAATCAAAATCGGCGATGCTCTTGTCGTTACCGGAGTCTGTGCGACGAATCCTGAAGGGATCAAACGCCTGAGAGACATCGCTGATAAAATTAAGCAAAAATCCCCCGGGGTTATCGCCGTTTTAGGGATGATCGAAGACGGAGGCCAAAAAGCATCCATCATCGCAGCCCTGGGGCCGCAAGCCCCCAAGAAAATCGGGGCAGGTGACATCATTAAGGAGATCGCCCCGCTGATTGACGGCCGGGGCGGTGGGAAACCGGACTTCGCACAAGCGGGTGGGACAAAAACGACAGGGCTAGCCCAAGCGATAGAGGCAGCTGGCTCCATGATTCAGAGGGCTTTGAAGTGAGTAAAATATTTGTAGGATTGTTGGCGATATTGATTTCTCTTTCCTCATGCACCAAGAAAAACGACGACGGCGGACTCGCGGTTTTTCACGGGTCTTTTATCGATGACATCAAATCCCTTGACCCCGCCAGTGCCTACGACACTCTGAGCTTGGATATTCTGCCTTCGATTTATGAAACCCTGTATCAGTATTCGTATTTGGCGATTCCCTATGCGGTGGAACCCCTCTTGGCAGCTGACATGCCGAAGTTTTCGGCGGACCGATTGACGGTCACGATCCCGATCCGGCAAGGAATTCATTTTCAAGACGACGCCTGTTTTAAAGCCAACAACGGAAAAGGACGCGAACTCAAGGCCCAGGATTTTGTCTACGCTTTCAAGCGTCTCGCGCTGCCCTCACCCGTATCGGCAGGATTCTGGATCTTGAGCGAGAAGGTGGTGGGCGTTAATGCCTTTCACGACAAGATCGCCAACGCGGATAAAGCAGCCCGCGAGAAAATTATGGAGGAGCCCCTCGAAGGCGTTCGCGCATTGGATGATTACACCCTTCAAATCAAGCTCACAAAACCTTATCCTCAGATACTTTACGTCCTCGCGATGGGCTTTTCGGCTCCAGTTGCGCATGAGGTAGTCGAAGCCTATGGAGACGACAAAGGCAGTATCACGGAGCATCCCGTGGGAACGGGTCCCTTTACTCTCAAGACGTGGGATCGCGGCCGCCAAATCGTCTTGGATCGCAACCCCACTTTTCACACCGACTTTTACCCCACCAAAGCCGCTGATCGTTTTCGCGAGCGCGGCCTACTGGCGGACGCGGGCGCGAGACTCCCCATGCTTGATCGCGTTTCGATCAACATTATCAAAGAACATCAGCCTTCTTGGCTTAATTTCATGAAGGGGAACCAAGATGTCGTCGCCATCCCGCGCGATAGCTTTTCGCAAGCCATTGCAAATAGTGCAGGACTGAGTCCGCAGCTGGCAAAAAAGGGCATTCAACTGAACATCGAAACCGGCACCCACTTCTACTACATTTCTTTTAACGCCAAAGACAAGATCGTGGGCCAAAATAAAGCGCTAAGACAAGCAATGTCTTCGGCCATCAATCGTGAAAAATGGATTGAGATTTTTACCAACAAAACAGGAATGAAAGCGGGCGGCTTACTCCCTCCGCGAATCCCGGATCGCCCGCAGTTTCAGACTCTCAAATACGATTACAATCTTGAACGTGCCCGAGAACTCATGAAAAAAGCTGGTTATCCGGAGGGCAAGGGTTTACCCGAACTCAACTTCGACCTGCGCGGCGCCAACACGGCCAATCGGCAACTCGGAGAATTTTTTGCGCAACAATTCGCCGCCATCGGCATACGAATCAACGTGATTTACAACACCCTTCCCTCTTTTTTAGAAAAAGGCAAAACAGGAAACCTCCAGGTTTTTGCGGGCGGATGGGCCATGGACTATCCCGATGCTGAAAATGTATTTCAACTCCTTTATGGCCCGAACAGGGCACCCGGCACCAACGACTCGAACTTTGACAATGCCGAGTTCAACAAACTCTACGAACAGATCGCCGTGATGGATCCCAGCACCAAGCGCGCTGAGCTCGTCCACCACATGGATGACATCGTACAAGAAGAGTGCATCTGGGCACTGGGTTATTACCACGCTGCCTATGAACTCACGCAACCCTGGCTGCTGAATTATCGTGGAAGCTCGATCATCAATAACAAGTTTAAATACTTTCGAATTGACCGAGAGCTGAAAGCTAAGCAGCCTTAAAGACTTTTTGCTTCTTGGGAACGAAAACTTTATCGACAAGTTTGACTAACGGAAGGTCAAATGAGCCATCGCGCCTCGCGGCTTCCCGCAATTTGCGGATGGCGGTGGATACGAGAATTTGAGAATTCGATGAGTCCCTTCCAATCATGGAACTGAACGCATCTGCAATTGCGACAATTTTGGCTGGGTAGAAGATCGAATTACCACGGATGCCGTTGGGATAACCTCGGCCTGAGGGTTGCTCGTGATGCTGATAAATAATGAAGCGCGCTCCCTCTGGAACATTCGGAGTTTCCTCGACTCGATGAAGTCCCGCGGCCGGATGTTTTTTGACTTGCTCGAGCTCTGCGGGAGTCAGCTCTTGTTCCGCCTTGCCGTAAAGATTTGAATCGATTTCCACAAAACCCACATCATGTAAAAATGCGCCTAAACCCACTTGTTCCAGGCTTGCGTGATTAAAGAGACCGGTGGCCTTAGCAATCACAATGCTAAAAATTGAAACTGCAACCGAGTGATAGTAGAGATAATCTCCCTGCGAGACGAGTCTTAGAATCAAAGCCAACGACCCTGGCGCTTGAGCCATCACATCGACGTAGTTTCGAACTAATTGCTTAGTTTTATCTGCGGTTTCTTCACGAACCTCAATCTGGGAGAAGACTTCAGACATATTTTGTTCGGTCATCTCAAGGAGAACCGCAATTTTCCGTTCCTTTGAAACCCCCGGATCCCCAAAGACAGCCTGCGCGGAGCGTTCTGCTGCAGCGAGGTATTCGCTCCACTGTTCTTGCCGCACATAGAGTTCACGAACGCCTTTTTGCAAATAGCCCGCGAGGCGTTGAAAATCGATCCCTGAGCTTCGGGAGAAGACGTGCACAAAATTCCCCTCGGAAAGCTTAAGGAAAACATCAAAGGAGATGTCACGCGTCATGCTGCGAAACTGATGAATGTCCACCGGTACGAGGCCTTGCACATTTATAGGATCGGAAGAACGGGCGAAATTCCTGAAAAAAATTGGCCCCCAATTCAACAGCGCGTAACTATTAATTTATTACCATCATCACACAAACGAGTGCGTTCCCGCGTCCGCCTTTATAAACTGACTCATGCCATGACCTTAAACCGACAGGCCGCCCACCTTATTGAGCGCTCCTTTGATGAATTCTTTCGAGAATTCGGTGCCATCACATTAAAGGCCCAAGAACGCTTTGAGAAGCGAAACTGGCACGGCGCACTTCACGACTCCGTGGAGCGCTTGGATCTGCGCGGGCTTTGGGTTGAAAAAACGATCGCGAAACTCACGGCGCTCCTTGGCCCCCGCCTCGAGGATCGCGACCTTTGGACTGTGATCAAAGAAGACTATCGCAAAGAGGCGTCACAGCGCCCTGATGTGGAGCTTGCAGAAATCTTCTACAGCTCTGTCACCCGAAAGATTTTCGCAACCGTCGGCGTCGATCCGTCCGTTGAATTTACCGCTGCCGAATGCTCACAAGGAATGCTGGATCCCTGCCTCGCCGCGGAGATCTTCAAGACATTCGTTTTTGAGGGAAGTGCAGAGGCGCTGATATCCAGCATTCTGGATTTTTTCAAATTCAAGGTCCCGTTCGCTGATCCCGATCAGGAGGCCGAACGCGCAGCGGAGGTTCTTCATGGATTTCTCAGCCATACTCCTGACGCAGCCCCCCTGCATTCAGTCGATATTCTGAAGCCCATCTTTTACCGCGGCCACGGCGCCTATCTCATCGGTCGACTGTGGCGAGGACTGGAAACGACACCCTTTATCTTGCCCCTATTGAATTCTGATGAAGGAATCCATCTCGATGCCCTTCTCCTGGAAAAAAGAGATGCCGCGATCGTCTTCAGCTTCACGCGCTCCTACTTTCGGGTCCAGATTGATCGCCCCCATGAAGTGAATCTGTTCTTAAAATCCATCCTGCCGCTCAAGCGCACGAGCGAGCTCTATATTTCGGTCGGCCACAATAAGTACGGCAAAACCGAGCTTTACCGAGAAATCATGGAAGATCTCGCCTCAACCGAAGACCAGTTCGAGGTCGCCCCTGGGGACAAGGGGATGGTGATGGCCGTTTTTACGCTTCCCTCACTCAGTCTTGTCTTTAAAGTAATTCGTGACCGCTTTCCCCCCTCAAAATCCATGACCCCTCAGGAAGTGAAACAAAAATACCAACTCGTCTTTCATCATGACCGAGCCGGCCGCCTGGTAGATGCGCAGGAGTTCGAACGTCTGAGCTTTGACCTCAAACGCTTCTCCAAGGCCGTATTAGATGAACTGCTTGCGGAGTGTGCGGACACCGTAAAAATCGAAGGCGACCATGTCCTGATCAAGCACCTTTATGTTGAACGCCGAATCACCCCGTTAAATCTTTTTCTCAGGCAAAGTGATGCGGCCATTGCCGATCAAGCCGTGATTGATTACGGCCAGTCCCTCAAAGATCTTGCCGCCACGAACACTTTTCCCGGGGATTTGTTACTCAAGAACTTTGGAGTGACTCGGGCTGGGCGCGTGATCTTCTATGATTATGATGAACTGGCGCTGGTCGTCGATTGTAATTTCAGGGAGCTGCCCACTGCCTCAACTCATGAAGACGAAACTCGCGGGGAGCCTTGGTTTTATGTTGGGGAACGCGATATTTTTCCAGAAGAGTTTTTGAGATTTTTGAACTTCTCCGATCGGCAAAGACAGGTTTTTCTTGAACATCACGCAGAGATTCTGACCGCTGGATTTTGGCTCAAAATGCAGACGCGCTTACGCGCGGGCGAAGTCGTCGACATTTTTCCTTACCGTGAAGACCAACGCCTTTGTAATTTACTAAGAACCTCCCCTAACTCGAATACGAAAGGAACTTCCCATGAAACTCACCTCCCCACTTAGCTCACGCGCCGCTGAAGTCATTAACGAAAAAGCCCTGGCCTTTGTTGCCGACCTTCATCGCCAATTCAGTTGGCGAGTGGATGAAGTCCTTGCCCGCAGACAAGAACGGCAAGCGCGCTTTGACTCGGGAGAATTGCCGAATTTTCTTCCTGAGACTGAGAAGACCCGAACCTCAGAGTGGACGGTCGCGCCGCTCCCTCAGGATCTCCTGGATCGCCGAGTTGAGATCACAGGCCCCGTCGAGCGAAAAATGATCATCAACGCCTTAAACTCAGGCGCTTCGGTTTTCATGGCGGACTTTGAGGACTCCAATTCACCTACCTGGGAAAATGTCACAGAAGGGCAAGTCAATCTCGCCGATGCGATTCGTCGGACGATCACCTACACCGCAGCCGATACCGGCAAGCATTACAAATTGAACGAAAACCCGGCCGTGCTTTTTGTCCGCCCACGCGGTTGGCACCTTATCGAAAAGCATATGACGGTGGATGGCCGCAAGACGCCGGCGGCCTTGTTTGATTTTGGGATCTATTTTTTCCACAACGCGCGCGAACTGATGGCGCGAAAAACGGGACCCTATTTTTATCTGCCTAAAATGGAGAGCCATCTTGAGGCGAAACTTTGGAACGATATCTTTGTGTACGCACAGAAGAGGCTTGAGATTCCTCAAGGAACGATCAAGGCGACTTGTTTGATTGAGACCTTGCCTGCGGCGTTTGAGATGAACGAGATCCTGTTTGAACTGCGCGATCACTCCGCAGGCCTTAATTGCGGCCGTTGGGACTACATTTTTTCGTACATCAAGCGCAATCGCAATAACCCGGCGTTTGTGTTGCCGGATCGCACTCAAGTCACGATGGACCAGTCGTTTCTCAACGCTTATGTGCAGCTCTTGATTCAGACCTGTCATCACCGAGGCGTGCATGCCATGGGAGGGATGGCGGCTCAAATCCCGATCAAAGACGATCCAAAAGCCAACGAACTAGCCTTCGCGAAAGTTCGGGCCGATAAACTTCGTGAAGTCAAAGCAGGGCACGATGGAACCTGGGTCGCCCATCCTGGATTAGTCGGGACCGCCAAAGCCATTTTTGATGAACACATGACGGGCCCCAATCAGCTCTCAAACAAGCGCGAGGACGTGAAGGTCACCCAACTCGAACTGCTGGATGTTCCAAAAGGAACCAAGACCGAAGAAGGTCTGCGCCACATGATCCGCGTTTCAATTCAATACATCGAATCTTGGCTCAGAGGCTCTGGCTGCGTTCCGATCTACAATCTCATGGAAGACGCGGCCACGGCCGAGATCAGTCGCGCCCAGGTCTGGCAATGGATTCGCCACGGAGTCACCCTCAGTAACGGCAAACAAGTGACGGCCGCACTCTTTCGCCAAACCTTAGCTGAAGAAATGGACGCGATACATCTTGAAGTCGGGGACCGCAAATACCTGCAGGGTCGATTCAGTGAAGCCCGCGAGCTTTTTGAAAAGATCTCCACTTCTTCTACGTTTGGCGAGTTTCTGACCCTACCCGCCTACGACGTGCTTACGCAGGAGTCGAATACTTCCGCCGCGTTTCATCCCGATCCAAGGCGCTGGGAGGGGATCAAACGTAACTACACGGGCACTGATGTGGATAAGCTCAGAGGCAGTGTGCAAATTGAGCACACGCTGGCCCGCATGGGATCGTTGAGACTCTGGGATCTTCTGCACACCGAACCCTACGTCAATTCGTTGGGAGCGCTCACGGGCCAACAAGCCGTTCAGATGGTTAAGGCTGGACTCAAGGCGATTTACCTCTCAGGCTGGCAGGTCGCAGCCGATGCGAACAATGCTTCGCAGACGTATCCTGACCAATCGCTTTACCCCGCCGACTCCGTTCCAAAAGTCGTTCAACGAATCAATCGCGCGTTTCAGCGCGCGGATCAAATCGCACACTCTGAAGGCAAAGATGGGACTCACTGGTTTGCGCCCATTATGGCCGATGCCGAAGCAGGTTTCGGGGGACCGCTGAATGCCTATGAGCTCATGAAGGGAATGATTGAAGCCGGCGCCGCTGGAGTTCATTTTGAGGATCAAGTGGCGAGTGAGAAAAAGTGCGGGCATTTGGGGGGTAAGGTGCTCGTGCCGGTTTCGCAATTTATTCGTACCCTCACCGCCGCCCGTCTAGCTGCTGACGTCATGGGCGTGCCGACCTTGCTCGTTGCGCGGACCGATGCGGATTCCGCAAAACTCATTATGAGTGACGTGGATCCTTATGATGCGCCTTATGTCGATAAGTCAAAGGGTCGCACGCCAGAAGGGTTTTACTACCTCAAAGGTGGGGTCGATTGCGCGATACATCGGGCTCTGGCTTACGCTCCTTATGCCGACATCTTGTGGTGTGAAACCTCGAAGCCTGATCTCAAAGAGGCGCGCGAGTTTGCCGAAGGAGTGCATGCGAAATTTCCAGGCAAGATGCTTGCCTACAATTGCTCTCCCTCCTTTAATTGGAAAAAGAACTTGGACGATGCGACGATTGCGAAGTTTCAAACTGAGCTTGGGGCCATGGGCTACAAGTTCCAGTTCGTAACCCTTGCCGGTTTCCATGCCTTGAATTTTTCGATCTTCAGTCTAGCGCGTGAGTACCGCGAACGTGGAATGGCTGCGTACTCTGAACTGCAGGAAAACGAGTTTGCAGCAGAGAAGTCAGGTTACACGGCCACACGCCATCAACAAGAGGTGGGCACGGGATATTTCGATCAGGTGCTTGAAGCGATTACGGGCGGACAGTCTTCAACCAAGGCCCTGGAGGGCTCGACCGAAGCCGCGCAATTTACCACCACCGATCGCTTTGCGGCATCACGTGAGACGATGTCCAAGGATCACCATCACCTTGATGGCATCATCATGGGGGTTCGTGTTTCGAAAAACTCAAAGGACGCAAAATCAATTACCGCTTCAATTCTGGAGCTTGGGAGTTTCCTGAAGGTGCACTTCGAGCGCGAAGAGCATGACGACGGCGTGTTTGGGATTCTGGCCAAGCAAGGCAAAGACGCCCGCGTGGACGGCCTGATTCAAGAGCACCGCGAAATCAAGCTCGCCATCGATTCGCTGATCTCAGAGTCAAAGCGAGGAGCCTCAACCGATGTGCTCTCAGAGCGTGCAGAGGCCATCGCAGTCATGCTCAGACAGCACGAACACAAGGAGCATGAGCTGGTCGAATCAATAGCGGTAGCCGAGACCAATCGTCGGTGAGAGAATGCCAGGATTTGGCGAATCGCCAAAGCTCACGAGGTATTGCATACCGACGTTTGCAGTGAAGCCGGAATGAATTTCAAATTCGACGTCAAAGTTTGGCATGAGGGCAAATTTCGACTTCGTGATTTCAGGTGAAGCTGTGGATGATGCCGTATTGAACGTATCGACCTGGGTCGAGAGCGAAAACACGCCCACAGCCATTCCGAAGGTCATCGTGGCAAGTCCCTTGTAGATCGAGAAGCCAGGCGAAAGACCCAAGAAATAACTTTTCACTTCCGTGCGCACTTGAGCCGCGGGAACGGAGCTGTCAGTTCCTGAGCAATGAAAATTTACTTTTCCCACACCCGTGATCCCAAATCCACCCATCGTTCGATAACCCAGGTCCAATCCCATCCCCATGGCCGTACTCACGGTGGGGATATTGGAGTACAATGACGGGCCCATCTTGGCCCGCGCGAAGATCGTGTCTCCGTCAGAGGCGGACGCATAGCGTGCCGCAAAAGTGACGGAGGTAAGAGCGAGGATCAAGGTCAGCAGTAGTTTTGTTTTCATGGGTCTATTTGAGCATGGGAGCTTAAGGGGTTCAAGGGGGATGCGAGCGTCAACAAACTAACACCCCATCGAAGCTTGGTATTAGCCCATACATTTTGCCAGGATCAGGCTTATACGCAATGCCGTATAAAACCGGATATATACGCAAGTCCGTATGAACTGGACATTATACGCCATCGCGTATATACTGTAAAAATGCAGCCGAAGCCGCCTAAATCCACTAAGTCAATTGAAGCAATTACAAGAGCACCCGATCAACTAGGACAAGCCCTTGAGCGCTTTCGCAGACTCAAAGACCTGAGCCAATCCTCATTGGCAATGAGTGCGGGAATCAGACAAGCCACCGTTTCAAATACTGAAAAGGGGCTAGGAAAAACTGAAATCAACACTCTCTTTGCAATTTGTGCAGCCCTCGGACTGGAAGTCGTGCTGAGAGAACGCCCCAAATGATTATTGCGCAAAAAAGAAGGGGCCAAAGAGAGCGTCTCTCCCTATTCATGAATAGCGTAGCTGTTGGCCACCTCGACAGAGAACCGGCAGGCGGACTTTCTTTTACCTATGATCAATCCTGGCTTGGCGACGAAAACCCTTTCCCTATTTCGCGACAATTACCCCTTAAAGAAATGCCGTTCACTGGAAAAGCCGTCCGAAACTATTTCGACAATCTTTTACCTGATGATCCGCGGATCAGGGAGCGAATTGCATCACAAGCAAGCGCTGCCGGAACCCAATCCTTTGATCTTTTAGCGGCTCTGGGGAGAGACTGTGTCGGTGCTCTGCAGTTTTATCCAGAAAGCGCAACGCCTGGGCCGCTTAAGCCCGCAAAAGGTAACCCCATCTCAGTCACCGAAATAGCGCAAATGCTTCGAGATTTGAGAATCAACCCGCTTGGTATTAATCGCGACTCCGAGTTTCGAATTTCACTTGCAGGCGCACAAAGCAAAACAGCCCTCCACAGGAAAAACGATCAGTGGATGATTCCTGAAGGATCGACCCCGACAACACACATTCTGAAGCCCGCGATTGGAAAGAATCAAGACGGGCCCGACTTTTCACTCTCTGTTGAAAACGAATGGCTCTGCCTAAAGATTTTGCATGCCTATGGACTTAATGTCGCAGAGGCAGAGATCGTCGACTTTGAAGACATCAGGGTTCTTGCCGTAGAACGCTTTGATCGCCAATGGTCTGGAAACAAACTTTTTCGCATCCCCCAAGAAGACTTGTGTCAGGCTTTGGGTGTAGGCCCAGAAAACAAATATGAATCTGATGGGGGCCCTGGGATTCGCGCCATTCTCGCTCTCCTAAACGAATCGGACCGACGAGATGAGGACCGAAAGAGTTTCATGAAGGCGCAGCTCATATTTTGGCTCATTGGGGCGATTGATGGCCATGCAAAGAATTTTAGCCTCTTCAATCGCCGAGGCGGTGGGTTTATTCTCACTCCGCTTTATGACGTTATGTCTGCTGACCCCCACGTTAATCCCAAAAATCTCCCGAAAGAGAAGATTAAATTGGCGATGGCGCTTGGGGATAATCGACATTACAAAATAAATGAGATTCTCCCAAGGCACTGGAAACAAACAGCCGCCAAATGTAAATTTCCACATATTGATGAACTCATTGAAGAAGTGGTCCGGGAAACTGACGGCGCAATTAAGCGGGCAAGTTCACTTCTACCACGAGGCTTCACAGCGAGAATCAGCGAGCCAATATTTACGGCGATGCGGAAACGAGTGAAAATCTTAAAAGAAGCCTAGAACTATCGCTCCACGCCACGCAAGAAATCCGAAAAATCAAAGACCTCAAACTGCGGATTTAAGTGACGAGACGCGAGCTTGCACCGCCCCCAACTTCCTGACAACTCCTTCAAACATGACGCTCTTTCTTTTGCTGTCAGCAGACCAAATTTTGCTTCAACGACACGAAGGGGGGCTTCATGAGTCGCGGGGACAACCGCATCAAATTCTAGGTCCCCCTCCCAATAACGCTGACTGCCGCGAAAAAACTCCCTACAATGCGACTCAAAGATCTGCGATGCAAAAGTCCGAATGAGCTGAAGCTTCGCTTCCTTACTGTACTGTGGCCACCGAGAGTGATGAGGGGAGCATACCTTAAACCAAAACCGCAGCACTGAGTCTCGAATAGCGTAAATGCCCCCCTTGGACTGCCCAAAAGGAACTTCCTTTTCTAAGAATCCTGCCTCCGTCAGTGCTCCAAATGTTTTCGAAAGTTGAGTTTGAGGAATCTCAAGACGTGAGGCGACTTCCGAGGGTTTCGAAGCCCCGCGACCGACCATTTCCAAGACTGAAAGCGACACTAATCCCCCAATTTTTTCGTCGCTCAAAAGTCGTTTGGCTTCATTTTCCAAAATCGCCGAGGATCCAAAATAGAGGCGATCCAGATTCCAAAGAAGGTCTCTGTCCGGATCCATCAAGGTCCAGTACCAAGGAATTCCGCCGGTGACCGAGAACCATAAAAAGGATTCAATAGTTGAAGTCTTTAAACCAAGTGCTTTGCAAAAATGAGGATAGCCCATTTCCGATAGTTTGATTTCGAGTATCGCCCTACCATACAAGGGCGTCGATCGATTAAGGAAAAGGTCATGCATCATTTTCTGACTGGAGCCGGAGAGAATCAGCAACACATCCTTCTTCTTGCGATGATCCAGCCATTTTTGAAAGATGCTGGGAACGCTCGAATCGGCGTCCACCAAATAGGGGAACTCATCAATGGCAAGGATGAGTCGCCCTGGAAAACTGTCCAGCAGTTTGAAAAGTTCGTTCCAAGTTTTTGGAGTGATCCCAAAACTGTGAGTCTCTTGAATGTCCTGACTTATTTGGGCGAGTTGAGCGGCACCATTACCTTCAATTGCCTGCACATAAATTCCGCCTACGCGATTCAGCCACTCCGTCAAAAGACGCGTCTTCCCAATTCTCCGACGCCCAAATACAACAACAAGGCCATTTTTCTTAAGAAGTGAGTCGAATTGAGCCAGCTCCTCGGTTCGGTTCAAAAAGTGATCCATACGATAGATTATCCATCATATGGATAATCCTTGCAATGGATAATAAATGCCCTTTTTTCACCAGTCAGCGTCAAAAGGCTACCGCCCCGCCTGCGCCCGCTTCACGCCCAGCCACGCAACGACGAAGATCGAACCCTCGTAAAGCGCCCAAAGCGGAATTCCTAAGATCAACATCGAGATCACATCCGGTGGCGCAAAAACTGCGGAGACCACCGTGATACCAATGATCGCATTCTTGCGTTGCGCACGTAACATCGGCGCATCGACCAAACCCAAAAAACCCAGCAGCGTAATAAACACTGGCAACTCAAACGCCAATCCGAACAGCAGCAACAAGCGCAAGCAAACCGTATAATACGAATCAATCGTCAGCATCGGCACATCAGTCGGCGCCCCGTAACTGATAAAATATTTAAACCCTACCGGAAACAGCACGTAGTACGCAAAGGCGGCCCCCCCGCAAAAAAACGCGCTCGCGGCCAAAATAAACGGAAACGCATATTTGCGTTCGCGCTGATGAAGCCCCGGAGAAACAAACCCCCAGATTTCGTAAAAGAAGTAAGGCGAAAAAACGAAAACAGCCGCGTAGCCTGCGATCTTCAAATGGGTCAGGAAATTCTCAAATAAACTCGTAAAGTACAACATCCGCCGCTCTGGTGGCAACGCGTCAAATAAGGGCTTGCGCAAGAACCCCAAAATGGGCTCCGCGACAAAATAACAGCCGATAAACCCGAAAAAGAACACAAACACAGCGCGCGTGATGCGGACCCGCAGCTCATCAACATGCTCCAGAAAACTCATATTGCGGATTTCTTCTTGACCTGATCCTAGTTGAGACATAACTCTTGAGGGGTACTATTCGCTTTGAACCAAGGAGTTGTCAACTTATGCGTAGCTCTAAGCTTCCATTGTATTTGGTCGGAATTCTCGCGGTCGCCATCGCAGGCGGCCTCATCTATGTCCAATCCAAAAAGGCGGACTTCGTACCGCCCCCAGTAACATCCGCACCTGTTGCCACTCCTTCACTAACCGCTCCCGCACCCGAGGCTTCCCCCATGGTCACCACTCCTCAAAATCCATCAAACCCAACCGTCTCTGCTTCTGGCGCTCCTGCCGGCGCACCTGATTTAAGCGTTGATGCCAACGGCCTTTCAAAAACCACCGTCGTCATCCAAACCAATCAGGGTGTAATCAAATACAAATTTTATCCCCAAGAAGCGCCCAACACCGTCAACCGGATGATCGAGCTCATCAAGCAAGGTTTCTACAACGGGCTCACCTTCCACCGCGTTGTTCCTAAATTCGTCATTCAAGGGGGCGATCCTGCCGGCAACGGCACGGGTGGCAGCGGCCAAAAGATGAAAGCCGAATTCAACAAGCGCCCTCATGTCGAAGGCACCGTCGCGATGGCGCGCGCGCAGGATCCAGATTCAGCTGATGCGCAGTTCTACATCGCGCTCGAGCGCATTCCGCACCTCGACGGGAGTTACACCGTTTTTGGTCAGGTCATTGAAGGAATGGATGTCGTCAAAAAGATTCAGATCGGCGACAAAATGACTTCAGTCACTGTACAATAACGCTGATTCGCGCGCCTACTGCAAACTCCGCTTGATCGTCGTCGGATTCGTTAAAATCCCCGCTTCCTGAAGCGTCTTTGCAGCGCGATCACTTTTCGTGCGCACCCAAAGATCATAGATTCGCAACAAATCCTTTTCGGTCTTTGCCGCTGTTTTGCAGCTCATGTCCGCAAACACCTCGACGAAATCTGAGAACTTGTCGGCCAGCTCCAGGTAGGTGGAACGCAAAGAGCGCTCCTCTTCTCTAGCTGCCACATGCTTGTAGGCCGTACCACCCATCCCGACATAATAATCGAGATCCACAAGCTTGCGGCTCAAGCGCTCGTGAAAAAATCCTGCAAAATAGAGTGACACATCCCCTACATAACGAAACATCGCCCGCTGCGCCGTTGGCTCGGGCGTATCCAAAGCCTCTTTCATCAGCAACACCAGGGCTTCTTCTTTATGCCCACCCTCGGAGTCGGTGGCATAAAGTCGGTCGGTGGTCATAAACTGGTTAAGCAGATTTACGAGGTAAAATTCGGTTTCAGGGGCCGCGACTACGTTTTGCCGCCCCATGGACTCAGTGACTAATTCCCTGAAATACTCTTGTGGTTGCGTGACCAGGGTCAACCCCGCCTTTTTGCTGTTGTCCGTCAATGGTACAGGCCCTCCCTACCCTCTATGTTAGACCTCCTGTATCAAGAGTCAAATTAAACGTTCTTGCTTTGCGTCAAAAAGGACACACCTTAGGGTGCGTCCGCCCACCCCCGGGTTAAATCCTTATCAGACATGAAATTTGAGTTTTTCAGTTCTAAATAAATGAAGTAAAACTATAGTCGTAATGAGAATGACGAAATTCGCCCTCGCATTTTTCCTCATGCCCTTTTTTGCGCCCGAGCTGTGCATGGCCGCACCCACCACTCCGCGCGCTGAAGTTAGAGTCACACTCTTTGATCAGCCCTGCATCCTTCGTGGCGCTGTAAACGAAGCAGTCTTGAAGATTATTCACACCATCAGTCCGGAACAAATTTATCCCACAACCATTCTTGCACAAAGTCCTAGCGAAGCTGCTGATGGCCTTCGCAAATCTTTGGATAAACTTAAGAAAACTCCGTCCACTCCTACGCAGCTCGATCGCTACCGGGATCGCCTCACCAGACGATTTACGGCACAGCTCTCCTTTTTTGAGGGACTCCTGACGCTTAAGCAAACAGGGCAACCCGATGCGCTTCTGGAAAAAGGAAAACGGATCTTACCCGAAAAAAAATTCAAGGATTTCGAAACACAAGTCAAGAAAAAGGCTGCGGCCGGCAAAGCGGGACCGGAGAACTTTGAGCCGATATTGGACCTTTTTAACGAGGCAATTGAAGCGGATCCAGAAGATGAATTTCACCGCGCTATTCGCATTCTCGATATTCATTATGTGTGCAACTTTGGTGACTCCGAGGACAGCGAAGAGTAGAATCGTCTCATGACGAACAACCCTTTGTTACAGGTCCCTCAAACCCCTTTTGAAACTTTGCCTTTTGATCAGTTTACGCCGGAGCATTTCATGCCGGCACTTGAAACAAGAATCAAAGATGCGGAAACTGCTTTTTCGAAACTCTGCGCTTCAAAAGAGTCGCCCACATTTTCAAACTCATGCGAAGTTCTCGAAACGACGCTCGCAGCCGTTGAGCAGATCGGACTCGTTTTACATAACCTCTTATCCGCCGAGACCAGCGAAAAACTTCAGGCCGTTGCCAAAGAATTTGTGCCGCTCGCGACTCGTTTCTCAAATGACGTTTATCTGAACGCAGAGCTCTTCGCGCGCATCAAATCCGTATATGAGCAAAGAGCGACCCTGACCTTGACCCCGGAACAGCATGCGCTCCTCGAAGAACAAGCGCTTACCTTTATTCGTAACGGGGCACTCCTTGGCCTACCTGATAAAGAAAAACTCCGCGGCATTGATGAAAAGCTTTCAAAGCTGGGCCTAGAATTCAGTGACAATCTCTTAGCCGAGACCAACGAATATTTTCACCACACCACAAAAGCTGAAGAAGTCGTGGGCCTTCCGGAGGCTTCACTCAATGCAGCCTCCGCCGCGGCTAAAGAAAGAGGTTTCACAGAAGGTTGGGCCTTTACCCTTCATGCGCCAAGCTTCGTCCCTGTTCTTGAATATGGCGAGAGTCGCAAGTTGCGCGAAACGCTTTGGAGAGCCTACCAAGCTCGCTGTTTCGGAGCAAGTCGACACAGCAACGAGACAAATACGCTGGAGATCGCCCGACTCCGGCATGAGCGCGCATTGCTCCTGGGATTCACCTCCCACGCTGACTTCACGCTCAAACGCCGCATGGCCGAATCGCCCGATAAGGTCTTTGCGCTGCTCAATCAACTGCTGACCCATGCAAAGCCCGCCGCGCTCAAAGAAACCGAGGAACTCAAAGCTGCCGCACTCAAAGACGGAATCAGCGAATTCAAACGCTGGGACGCGGGATTCTACTACAATCGGATCAAAAAACAGCGCTACAGCATCGACACCGAAACACTCAGGCCTTACTTCCCCTTAGATCGCGTTCAGCAGGGGGCTTTTGAAACGGCTTCCCGCCTTTATGGAATCCAGTTCCGTCCCGCTCCCGGCGTTCCCGTCTACCACCCGGACGTGAAGCCTTTTGAAGTGCTCGATAAAGACGGCATTCATCTCGCGGTTCTCTATACCGATTTTCACCCCCGCAAAGGCAAGCGCGGCGGCGCATGGATGACAAACTATCGACTTCAGCATGGAAAGGTGCGCCCGCATGTTTCCATTGTGATGAATTTCACACCTCCCACTTCTGATAAACCTTCGCTGCTTTCGTTTGATGAAGTTCGCACCTTGTTTCACGAATTCGGACACGCCCTGCACGGAATGTTTTCTAATGTCACCTACTCGTCTCTTGCGAGCCCCAATACGTTTTGGGATTTTGTGGAGCTGCCCTCCCAAATCATGGAGGATTGGATTTTTGAAAAAGAATGTCTGGATCTCTTTGCTTGCCACTACAAGACCGGGGAAAAAATCCCGCTCGAAATGGTTCAAAAAATCAAAGAGGCCGCACGCTATTACGAAGGTTGCACCACCCTCCGGCAGCTCTCCTTTGGACTTCTCGATATGGCCTGGCACTCAAAGGATCCCTCCGGCATTCAGAACATTGTCGAATTTGAACGAGCCGCCATAAAGGAAACCGAGCTCCACCCCTTTGAGTCTGGGACCAACTCCAGCTGCGCTTTTAGCCATATTTTCTCAGGCGGATACTCCTCTGGCTATTACAGCTACAAATGGGCCGAAGTGCTGGAAGCCGATGCTTTTGAGCTTTTTAAGGAAAAAGGGGTCTTCAACCGCGAGATCGCCTCAAAATTTCGCAGCGAAATCCTCTCCCGTGGCGGCTCCGAGCATCCCATGAAACTCTATGTGCGTTTCCGGGGGCGGGAACCCTCCATTGAGCCGCTCTTGAGAAAAGCCGGGCTAAAAGTTTAACGATTAAAGTTAGTTGCGTGGCGTTATTTCTTGAGTGTTTGGCCGCCGTGCGGTATCCAAGGCACACGGGAGAACATCAATGCGCCTCAGAGAATGGGTTATCTTATCCGGAAACTCAAATCGCCCCCTCGCTCAGAAAATTTGCGAAAAATTGGGGCGTCCTTTAGGCAAAGTTGAACTTCGTCGATTCAGCGACGGAGAGATCTTCGTCGAAATCGGAGAGAACGTTCGCGGGCGCGACGCCTTCGTCATTCAAAGTACCTGCCGCCCCGTCAACGACACGCTCATGGAACTCCTGATCATGATCGACGCCCTGAAGAGGGCAAGCGCAAAAGAGATCACAGCTGTGATCCCCTACTACGGCTATGGCAGACAGGATCGCAAAGTTGCCCCACGGACTCCCATCAGTGCGAAACTTGTGGCCGATCTTCTGGATCGAGCTGGCGCAACACGTGTGGTTTCCATGGACCTGCATGCCGGTCAGATTCAGGGCTTTTTCAATATTCCGTTTGATAATCTTTTCGCCTCTCCTGTGCTCCTCGACTTCATCAACCGCGAAGTCGGCCAGGGTGAAGGCATTGTCATGGTGAGCCCCGATGCCGGTGGCGTTGAGCGCGCGCGCGCCATTGCCAAGCGAATCAACGCCAGTGTCGCCATGATCGACAAACGAAGAACCGCCCCTAACGTCGCCAAAGCGATGAATGTTATCGGCGAAGTTAGAGGCAAAATCGCGGTTATTTTGGATGACATGATCGATACCGCAGGGACGCTAGTTGAGGCTTCCAACGCGGTTCTCGGCCAGGGCGCTCTCAAGGTTTTCGCCGCCGCGACCCACCCTGTGCTTTCGGGGCCAGCGTTGAAGCGAATCAATGAATCACAGATTGAGCGAGTCATTGTCACCGATACCATTCCCTTGACCCCTGAAGCCGTAGCCTCCGGGAAAATCGTGCAACTCTCGGTCGCTGATTTGTTGGCTGAAGCCATTCGGCGCATTCACAACTACGACAGCGTGAGCAACCTGTTCGTCTAATGAAAGTCATTGCAGGACTTGGCAATCCCGGAGCTCAGTACGAGACTACCCGTCATAACGTGGGTTTTCTGGCCGTGGATCATCTTGTAGAGCATTGGCACGCGCAGGGACCTCAAACCAGTTTTTCTGCTGAAGTTTATCAAACGCAGATCGCAGGAGAGAAGGTTCTCCTCGTCAAACCTCAAACTTTCATGAACCGATCCGGACAAAGCATCGCACCGCTTTTAAACTTCTACAAATGCGAGCCCGAAGATCTGATTGTCCTTCATGATGATGTGGACCTCGAACCCCACGCTCTTCGCATCAAGCAAGGTGGGGGCCACGGGGGCCACAACGGACTGCGCTCCATCGATGCTTCGGTGGGTGGAGAAAAAACAAATTACTTCCGCATTCGCCTGGGTGTGGGTCGACCTAACTTCCCAGGCTCCAGAGGCGGAGCCGTGGCTGATCACGTGCTCGCGCCTTTTGAGGACGAAGAGCTACGCGATCTCGAACCCCTTTTTGATGACGTTTGCAAAGCCTGCGAACTGCTCATGCAAGGCGATCTAAAAGCAGCTCAGAACAAATTTAATCGTAAGCCAAAACCAGAAAAGTCACCAGAAAGTCAACCAAAGAGTCCAAAGGAGTAATTCATATGGGTTTTCAATGTGGTATTGTCGGTCTTCCTAACGTCGGTAAATCAACCATTTTCAACGCACTCACTTCTGCGAAAGCTGAAGCCGCGAATTATCCGTTTTGCACGATCGATCCCAACACGGGCATCGTCAAAGTGCCTGATCCGCGCTTAAATGATATTAAAAAATACATCCCGCCTGAAAAGCTGATTCCTGCAAGCATGGTTTTCGTCGACATCGCAGGCCTGGTTAAGGGCGCTTCCAAAGGAGAAGGTCTGGGGAATCAATTCTTGGGTCACATTCGTGAAACCAATGCCATTGCCCACGTCGTGCGTTGCTTCGCAGATCCGAACGTCATTCACGTGGATGGAAGCGTGGATCCGCTCCGCGATATTTCCGTGATCGATATGGAGCTTATTTTTGCCGACCTCGACACCGTCATCAAACGCTACAATGCCACCCAAAAAGCGGCGCGCACGGGCGATAAAAAAGCCGCGGCTGTCATGGGGGTTTTAGAGCCAGTAAGGAACGCGCTTGAAGCCGGAAAACCCGTACGCTCTTTGAATCTGACAGAAGATCAACACGAATTGATTCACGACTTTCACCTGATCACCGCCAAGAAGGTCATGTATGTGGCCAACATCGACGATTCCGATGTCACCAATCCGGATGCCAACCCCCATTTTCATAAACTCATTGAATATGCCAAAAAAGAAGGCAGCCCCGTCGTCCCTATCTGCGGAAAAATCGAAAGCGAGATTTCTGAACTTGCAGAAGAGGAAAAAGGCGCGTTTCTAAAAGAGATGGGCATGAGCGAAGCCGGCCTCAATCGCGTTATTCGTGAGGGCTATGAACTTCTGGGTCTTCAGACTTATTTTACCGCCGGCGTGCAGGAAATTCGCGCCTGGACGATCAAAAAAGGCTGGAAGGCCCCCGCAGCAGCGGGGGTGATTCACACCGATTTTGAGCGTGGATTTATCAAAGCCGAAGTCTACCACTATAATGATTTGATGAAGCACAAGAGCGAAGCGGCGATCCGCGATGCCGGCGCATTGCGCGTCGAAGGCAAAGAGTATGTCGTCAAAGATGGCGACATCATGCACTTTCGCTTTAACGTTTGATCAGTCTTCGCCCGATTCTCTAGGCGCTTCTTTTGCGGGCTCTTGCCCCTTTGGAACATAAGGCACCCAAAAATAATCCAAGGATTTTGGCACTTCCCGCTTAAGAGCTTTAGCGTACCAAAAATAGTTTCGAATAATCGAAGAGACGTAATCGCGGGTTTCTTTATAGGGAATCGTTTCGATAAACTCCGAAATCCCATTCTTCGAAGAACTAGCTTTGATCCAGCGCTCGGCGGCGGTTGGACCTGCGTTATAACCCGCAAGGGCCAGTACGATATTTCCGTTAAATCGATCCAAGACCTTTTTCAAATAGCGTGCACCAATTCGAACACTGGTTTCGGGATCCACTAAATCAGCCCGACGAACCGTGGGCTCCGTTTCAACCGCTGTAAAGGGCATGAGTTGCATCAAGCCTGAAGCTCCCGACCCCGACGTGGCGGTAGGCTCAAAGGCCGACTCTTGTTTAATTAAACTCAGGACAAGCACAGGATCAATGTTAATCGCTGCGGCTTGTTTCTCGATGATATCGAAAAAGGCGACCGGGAAAATCATTTTGACCACCGAAGCCGTATAAACAGACTCATAGCCCCGTTGAATGAGTTCGGTCAAAATTTGAAAAGACGTGTGGTAAGCATGGGCCTCATAGTTGAGAAGAGAGAGATAAAGCAGGAACTCGTTGGAAAGTGAATTCGAAATCCTAAAATCTTTAAGCTCGGTAGCCGCGAGCTCAGGCGCCTTTTCGGCTAAGAACTGCTTGGCTCTCATCAAGTGAAAACTCTCATTCGGATTGAGATAGGGATCGATTTCGACCGCCCTGGGAACCGTCTGATCTAATGTCGCATCAAAAGGTTTTCCGGCAAGCACTGAAGCGGCGAGACCATAGTAAGTCAAAGGTGAATCTTGCTGAAGCGCGATTAAAGCCTTCTCTGACTTTTCGTTCTCTTTTTGGATCCCCAAAATCCGCGCAATCCAATAGCGTGCTCGATAACGATGGGAGGAGCGCGGAAACTCATCCAGAAACTGCGAGAGCTCTTGGGAGGCCTTCTTGTTCTTTTCTTCGAGCACAAGTTCCATCGCCGAATTAAATGCAACCTGATCAAGATCGGGTGCTTTATAGCTTTGAGTTATCTTAGAAACTGAAGCAGGCTTCGGCCGTTCGAAGGCCTCGGGACGCGATTTTGCGAGGTACTTGGCTTCTTCGGAGGCTTTGGCATGAGCTGAATAAAGCTTTTGGGCCCATCCCGCACAAAATTCACCCTCCGCCTTTTGGCAGCTACCCATATACTGCTCCAGACTCTCTTTTCTGACTCCACTCAATCCTGTGTTTGAGCCCAGGCGCTGAAAAGCCGTCTCAAATAGTGCGCGCGCCTCCGCATACTTTTTTCCAAAAAACAACGCTTCGCTCTTTAGAAGTTCCGCCTGAGCCACTTCTTTGCTTACGTTTTTGCCATAGGGCGAACCAGGCACCTGCGTTTCGATTTGAAACAGTTTCAGAATCGCTCGTTGCGCCAGCTTAGAAGAAGCCGCGAATTTGCGCGTTTGAGCCCCCTGTCTGGCTTCCAAGAGATCCGTTTGCGCTGAAAACCAAAGAGCGACATCTCTGAATACCAGATCCTTTTCGAGTGGCGCAAGCTTGGCCCGAGCCTGCTTATACTTCTTCTTCTGAATCAAGTCATAGGCGCTCTTAATCTGCCGAGCTCTAGGCGACTTATTAAGACGACTCAAACGCTCGGAGAGCTGATCAAGCGGCATCTGTTCAGTTGAGGGATTGACTTCGACTTTTTTTGCTTCTGCCGTCTTAGCCTTTTTCCTTCGAATCTTCTTTTGAGCCACACTCGCGGGCGCACGGCTTTCGAATTGAGTCTCCTCCTGAGCCACGCACGGAGCGATCATCATGGTCAATACCAGGGGGAAAAGGAGGACGAACGATTTAAATGTTTTTTTCATTTTCTCGGCTTTGTTGAGGTTCTGTTTTTAAGGTCTCTTAAAGTTTTCTCACAAACGCCAAGTTCTTTCCAACCACAAGGCGCACAAACCCGGTGAAAATCCTCGAGCGTCATTTTAGTGGCGATTTTATCCAATGCCTCACCCCAGCTCAGCTGCTCTCCGCCGCTTACCCCAAGGATTTTCGCGTGGTTTGCGTCGAGCGCCAGCACTTTTTCTTCGGTTGCACACCTCAGCCCCTGCCGGTTGGGGCAAGGCTGACAAATCGAGTCAGCCGTATCAAGGACGATTTCGATGACAGTCTCAGGGGTCAATGAATTCTTGATTTCAAAATAGTTTTTTACGAATTCCGGCGAATACCCTTTGCCTTCAAAACTCAGGGTGCACAAAAAGTGGTGGGGGCGAAATTTAATCACGGCGACCCTAAACTAGTTCAACGACTTCTGAAGCGCTTGCACAAGTACTTCGCACTCTAGTTTCAATTCCGGCTTTTCGATTTGTAGCGCCAACTTTGAAAGCTTCTCGGCAGCTTCGGCTACGACTTTGTCTTTGTCTTTTTGCGCCCGTTCTAAAACGTCCATGGTCATGTTGTACTCGGTCGCTAGATCGTGAAAATGATCCTTTTCCCTGAAAAAGACTCGATCTTTGAGACCCGTGGTGCGTGCTTGACTCAAAATTTTCTTCATTTTGTAAAGGGGCCCGGCAATGCGATGAGAAACAAAGATGCTGATCAAGAAAGTCATGACCAAAAAGACAAGCTGCAAAAGCACGAGCAAGACGAGAATCTCTTTTTTGACATCCAAGATCGCGGAGACTGTAGGGCCATCGGGATCGAGCGCCAGGTATCTAAAGAAAAAACCAAAGACGCTATGAACGATAAACGGATAAACGAGACTCAGCGCAAAGATCCAGGTGCAGACATAAAAAGCAAACCGGAGCTGGAAGGCTGAGTCGATCAACACCATGCGGCGACGTGTAGGTGGCATACCTCTTCATTGTACTCGGCAGGTGGGCTTTAGTCAAAAATCGTGTGAACCTGATCAACGATGCCAACAATCACCATTTGTGCGGGGAGAGGTTGAGTTGGATCGTCGAGAACCGCTTGACGAGCGCCGGTTCCTTCTTGCAATACAAGCACCGTGTCACCTGGGCCGGCTTGAACGGTATCGATGGCGACCAGGGGCGTTTGATCCCCAAAACCTGGTTCAGGCTGTACACAAAGGAGAGGTCGGTTCGGGATCGAATCGAGTCTTGCCGAAGCGACGACTCTGGAAATGACTTTAGCTATGATCATCGACAATCCCCGTTACGGCCGCATCGACCGGATAATTGTTGGCCAACTTTGCTCCCGGTATAGCGAGCGACGCCTCGCGTTTGCCCACCCAGATCACTAAATCCCCATCTCGTGCTCCTACGGCATCCACCGCGACAAAGGGTTCACCCAAAAGGTTGTGATCGTGATCGCAGGATTGCAACACTTTGAGCGGATAGCTCTGAAGATCTTTTACTTTTTGAGTCGCCACGACGGTTCCTTGTACAAAAGCTAATTGCATCGCATCTTATCACCGAACTTATTAGAAATAAGCCAGTGCCTCCTCTTGGGGTCTTGGGATCATGTCCACTCTACAAAAACTCTCAAGCGTCTCTAGACTTTGTTGTGCCGCCTCGAGTGCCGCCTCAATCTCTTCTTGGCGGCCCATCAAGACGTAATAGGCTTTTCCGCCGATTCCTTGACCCAAACGCATCCGACACAATTGAACATTTGCCATCTTAAGCGCCCGATCCGCCGATACGATGGCGCCTGCTAGGGTTGAGGACTCGACCACACCCAAAGATTCCTCAGGATTTGCCGGAATCAATTTAGGTTGAAACGTCCAAATCGAATCCAAAAAAGGTGCGATCTGCTCATGCACCCCCGGAATCAGTATCTGCCTGACGGCGGTGCCCTCCGCCAGATCAAGGGCTGAAAAATAGGCCGCCTCAACCGACGCCACATCGCCCACAAACAAAAGGACGTGTTTGCCCGAGGAAACGGGTTGCGAGGCAATGACTTTGACGGGCGCTTTTTTCAACACGGTATCGGTCAAAAACAGGCCGCGCGAAATACTGGAAAACTCAATGAACGCAAGCGCAGGAAGTTGATCTGTGCCGACGTCATGGAGTGTTCTTCTGCGGAGAGCTTCGCCCATCTAGTGTTGAATCCTTTTTTCGAAACTTAGCTATACAACCCGAAAATAATCCTTCAAAACACAGCGCCGGACGCGCGAAAAAGTGCGACAGCTCGTCAGTCCCTCACCCGTGGGTGATGCGATTGTAAAGGACGAAAATCCTTCGCCGCCTAAACCCAGACCCGCGTAGCTTGGAGCGTTTTTTACAAAGATCGACGTGTTCACGGCGCGAGCCATGTTGTGCAGATTCTCGATGTTCTTGCTGTACATCAGGGAGGTGTGACCAAAACCATGCTCCACCCGTACCGCCATCTCAATGGCTTCATCCACATTGCGCACGCGCACCAGCGGAATCAACGGCATCAAGAGTTCAACCTGCACAAACGGATGATTCTCTTCGACTTCGCAAAACACGATGCGAGTGTCGGATCCCGCTTGAATGCCAATGGAGGCCAGGATCACGCTGGCGTCTTTGCCCACGAATTTCTTATTAGGATATTTTCCGCCGCTTTCGTGATCCAGCACATGCTGTTCGAGCTGTTTCACTTGTTGAGCATTAACCAGGTACCCTCCGTATTGCTGCAACTTGCGTTTGAGTTCATCGGCGATGGAGGCCACGGCAATGATTTCTTTTTCGGCGATACAGACGATGTTGTTATCGAGTGAGGCGCCTTTGATGATCCCATCGGCAGCTTGATCAAGGTCTGCAGTTTCATCCACGACCACGGGAGGGTTTCCAGGGCCTGCAGCGATCACTTTTTTGCCCGAAGCCATCGCGGCTTTCACGACAGCAGGACCGCCGGTGACGACGAGCAGGCGGATTCCGGGGTGTTTCATCAGAGCGCCCGCAGTTTCAATCGTCGGTTCTGCGACCATCACGAGGCAGCCGTGAGGGCCGCCGTTTCGGACGATCACGTCATTCATGATTTCCATTGTACGAATCGAGACCCGCTTCGCTGAAGGGTGCGGATTGAAGACGACGGCGTTTCCGGCCGAGATCATCCCGATGCCGTTATTAATGATCGTTTCGCTGGGGTTGGTCGTCGGCGTGATGGATCCGATAATCCCGTAAGGCGCATACTCCAGCATCGTGAGTCCGTCGTCACCGGTGAACGCAGTGGACTCGAGGTACTCAGGGCCTGGAGTTTTATCAATGACGAGACGATTCTTGTGCTTCTTGTCTTCAACGCGGCCCAAGCCCGTTTCCTGAACCGCGAGTGTTGAGAGTTCATCAATGTGCTGGCGAAGGGATTCGCGCATTTCGGTGATGATTTTTTTGCGAAGGGTCAGCGTAAGTGCTGCCCATTTTGGCTGAGCTGCGCGTGCCGCTGCAACCGCCTCATCCATATTCGCGTAAGTGACCGACGAATGGGAACTCACCGAAACAGCGACGGACCCCGCTGTTTTTTCAAATGAACGTTTAGGAGCTCCTGCCGAAAAAGAACCGGCCTGGGTTCCCATCAATCGCGAGGCTACAGCCCCGGCTAATTGATTAATCTGATCTTCGCTAAGTTGGTTTAAGTTCATATTTTGGTACTACTTTCAGGCGAGGCTATTCAACTCCGTTCGGTTATTTCCGAAAAGTTGTTTTGCCCCCGGTCTCAATCTCATCAACAATCGCCATAATGACGGTATCGACGGGACGGTTTTGAGTTACGTCTGTTTGCCGAGCGCTGGAACCCGAGGCGTAGAGCACGACTTCGCCGACCCCCGCACCCACCGAATCCACTGCGACGACCGTTGAACCTTTGGGCGTTCCCGTGAGATCCGTTTGCTGCACCAAAAGGAGCGTGAGCCCCTCAAGTTTCGGGTCTTTTCGAGACGCCACGACTGTTCCGATGACTTTCCCTACGTTCACAGGGGTTACCCTCCGATACTCACACACACTTTTAGGTGTGAGATGAATTCATGCTAAAAACGAGTCGTTTTTAAGCTTTTGACTTGCCTTCGGGCTTAATGCGACCCAAAGGAAGAACGGAATCCACGTTTGCATGTGGGCGAGGAATCACGTGTACGGAAACCATTTCGCCGACTTTTTCAGCCGCGCGAGCGCCAGCTTCAACAGCAGCCTTCACCGCGGCCACGTCGCCACGAACGATCGCGGTCACATAACCGCCGCCGATGCGCTCATAGCCTACGAGTTCAACGCGTGCTGCTTTAAGCATCGCATCTGAAGCTTCGACCAAACCTACAAAACCTTTTGTTTCAATCATTCCTAATGCATCTGACATATTGTGTTCTCCCTTTTTTGAAGTTTAATTTAGAAACTATTTTACTTACTATTTCGTTCGCTATTTTTCTACGCCCGTTAATCCATTAATTGCACTCATCGCTGCCTTTGCCGCTTCGTCAATGTCGGCTTCTTTTCCTGCGAGGGTGAGACGCCCGAACGCTCCAAAAGCGCGAACATCAACCAACGTTACATTAGCCGCTTTTTCGGCTTCATTTGCCGCATAAACGATGTAGCCTGCAGGATCAGTTTCCAAAATGAACATGCTCATTCCGGGAAGGATCATGGATCCTCGGCGCCCCTGGCGATTGACATTGACGGCGTGATCGGGCTCGAGAGCGCGAATCGTTTCGGTCCAAGCCACTTTGCACTTTTGGCGCTGATCGACGGTTTGCTCAATCATTTTCAAAATGGCTTCGCCAGCCTGACGAACTTCACCTTGGTCTTCATGGTGAACTTCAAGCGTTCCGAAGGATCGCTCAACGACCTGCTGACCCAAGCGCACTTTGGTAGACTTGAGCGCGGTGTCGGTCAAGCGATGAATCGCCATCCCGGGTGCCGTCTCAATCCAAAGCGAAGCATCGCCCGGAATCGGCAAAAACCCCTGTGAGGTCGTGCCCAGGTATTCGGCCAATTGCGGCTGCAATGAATCGATAAAAATGTAGGTTCGAAGCTTAATCATAATGAACTCCCCCAATAAATAGAACCAGTTATGGTTATCCGCGAGGGAGCGCAGAGTCAAGAAAAAGGTATTCTGAGGGCTTTGAAAATCTTTGTGAAAACGCGGGTAGACAAAGTTTCGGGTTTAGTCTAAATCTTAAAGAACTGGGCATCGTTATATTCAGGAGTAGCTCAGTGGTAGAGCAGCCGGCTGTTAACCGGCTGGTCGGGGGTTCAAATCCCTCCTCCTGAGCCATTTCAGAAAGCCTCTCGTAAAGAAATTTATGGGAGGCTTTTTAATATCAACTACTTAGGATTCAAGCAGTTACGATTCAGGAGTAGCCTCGGTATTTCCCGATCAGTCGCGAGATTTCGGGATTTTCCTATTTTCTTCCTACGATTTTCCTACGAAACGGCTCGTTTAAAACGACACGAAAGGCGCGTATCTGCGCGCTTTGTTCGTGTTCGTAACCCTTTCAATTCAGAAAGGAGGACGGATGCCGCCTGAACACAAACCTCCATGAAATGAAAAAGCCCAGGACCATATCTTTTAATGTGTCCCAGGCTTTTCAAACTTTACTGTTGTCAGCTTTCTATCTTGGCAGATGGCGGAAGCTGACTTTTACACCTTAATCGGGGCTGCTTATGAAGCGGCTCCTGGCAGGTACTTCTCTATTCTTAATGAGAGGTGCCTTCCCTGTCAACTCGAATGGAGAATAAATGAAATCTCAAAATGCGATCATTATAGCCGTCTCAAATCAAAAAGGCGGAGTGGGAAAAACAACAACAACCGTCAACCTTGCGCAAGCCCTCTCCTTATTAGGTGAAAATGTCCTCGTTGTGGATCTCGACCCGCAGGGTAATGCTACGCAAGGTCTCGGAGTCAAACTTGACAAGGTGACTGCTTCGATTGCGGATCTGATCAGGGACAAGGCGTTTCCTGAGCAAAGCGCAATTTACAAAGGGCCAGGACTCGACTTGATACCTGCAACGCCGTTGCTTGCACGCGTGGAGCGAGAGCTTGTTGGAATCACAAACGGCGAAATGCGACTCGCCCTGCGACTGCGAGCATTGTCCCCGCGCTATTCGGTCATTCTAATTGACACTCCCCCTTCATTTGGTCCCCTCATGAACTCGTCTTTGAATGCGGCAAACAAGTTGATTGTGCCTGTAGACTCGGGCTTTTACGCAATGATGGGCATCAGAGAGATGCTAGCCGAGATCGAAGAGATTCGCGCTGCCTCAAATCCCGGTTTAGCAACCCTGGGTTTCTTGCTTACGATGGTAGATCAAACCCGCATTGCTGATGAGGTTTGCCAGGGTCTCATATCAAGCTTCGGAGAGGAGGTATTTGAGACCAAGATTCATCGCAATGTGAAACTTAAGGAAGCGCCTGCTTTCGGAAGAACGATCTTTCACCACGCTCCCCACTCCCAAGGCGCAACCGACTACATGGGCTTAGCTCAGGAGGTCTTAAGGCGATTAAAGTCAGAGCAGCGGGATTCGACAAGTCCCAAGCGCGATATACGCTTAAGCCTTGTCGAAGGGGGTGCCCATGAGTGAGCGCAAAGAGCTAAAGCGAGTGATTGCGGACTTCCCATTTACGAAACCCCTCCCTATCAAGCGCAGTTCGGTCGAGTTGAAACCGCCGGTTGAGGATGCACCCGACCCCCAAACGGCCTTGATCAAGTCGATTATAGAGGAAAGTCTGTCCACAACGGACACTGTCCAAAATGCACAGTGTTCAAAACGGACAGTGTCCACGGTGGACAGTGTTCAGGATGGACCCTCATCTGAGTCCACTACAGTATCCAAAATGGACACTGTGCCAAGTGAGGTTGAGTCGCGCCCCGTGGCAAAGCTTCAAGGGAATTTCACCCAGGTTCCAAACTCGCTTTTACGAACAGCGGGCATGTTCGAGGACCCGTTTGACTTCATGATCTACATGCTCTTGTATTCGTACTCCTACGGGTTTGGCAGGGACACGGCCAACATGAGTCAATCCCAGATCGAAGAGTTTGCGGGGGTTTCAAAGAACAGGGTTAAGCGATCCCTAGATCGCTTGATCAAACAAGGGTGGATCAAACTTGCGTCGGAATACGAGCGTTCGCGGATCTCCCGAAAGTGGCGCGTACTCGTCCCCGAGGGGCGCAATCCGGGTCCAAAGAAGTCAAAAATCACAGTATCCACGGTGAACAGTGTTCAAAATGGACAGTGTCCGCAACAGACCCCCACAGTATCCGCCATGGACCCTGTTACAGTGTCCAAAATGGACACCTTCAGAAGAAAGGGTCCCAAATACAATTTTCAAAAAAACTCTCTCTCGGGGGTTTCAGGAAATTTCGCCGAATATTTCGATGGGCTCAAACGGCGCAAGCTTTTTTTTAGTTGAAATTGCGGCCTGACACTCATGCCGCGATCTCCTGTTTTCTCCTCGCAGCGACAAACCTCTTCATCGCTTCTCGAAGTTCTTTCAAATGCTCATATCCC
>CAIRTR010000046.1 GCA_903881565.1 Oligoflexia bacterium
CCGCGCAGGAACTGGCGGATCAGGCTCTTGCAAATTCGCTGGAGCGCACTCAGTTGCAGGAGTTGGAAAAGGCGGCCAAACTGGATCATTGGAGCAAGATCTTTGGTTTTGTAAGTTCCGCAGGAATGAAAGCAGGAGCGGGATCCGATGGATCGCCTTCATTTAGTAATGTCTATGGCGCCGAGAATTTTTCCATCGGGTTTGCCACTGTTCCTACGGTTCATCTATCTCAAAGGAACATCGAGGATCTTAAGCTTCGCGAAAAGGAGCTTGAAGCCGAGCTTCTGGAAGTCAGTGCAAACAATCTTGAGTCGTTAAAGCAAGGCGCTGGACGGGAGACTCTTGCCCGGGAAGCCTGGGACGCACTTAGCCAGGTGGTTGAGAAAAAGAAGTTAGAATATCTCGGCGGCGTTGGGGGAATTGTTCCTTACTTGCAGGCGCGCGCGCAGCTGAGACAGGCTGCCGTCGAAGTGCTGCGTGCCCAGATTCTGCTCACCCAGGATCGAATCGTGTTGCACCGGACTTTGCGGACGGACTTGTTCTCGATCATTCCGAGCTGCATGCCCAAGCAGGTTGCAAAACTTAAATAAGTTCTAAATCATCTCGTTTCAGGCTCTCAAGAGCCTCTTTAAGCTCAGCCTGATGTCGCGTCCCTTCAAGGCGTGAGAACAGACTGTAGGCGCAAGGGACGACGATCAAAGTGAGGACGGTTGAGAGGATGACTCCGCCGATCACCACGATGGCCATGGGGCGTGTCGTCTCGGCTCCAGGTCCAAAGGCAAAGGCCGCGGGAATGGCGGCGGTCACTGTGGCAACAGAGGTCATGAGAATGGGCCGAAGCCGCAAGGGGCAGGCTTTTAGAAGCGCTTCTTTTACACCCAGGCCAGCCACTCTCTGGTGATTGGTGAATTCGACGAGCAGAATTGAGTTCTTTTTAACAATACCCATGAGAAGCAAAAGTCCGATCATGCTATAAATATTGAGTGAAATTCCGCTTATGCGCATGGCGATAAAAGCACCCGTCACACTAAAGGGCAGCGCAAGCAGGATGGTCACGGGGTGTAGAAAACTGTTAAACTGCGCGCCTAGAATCATGTAGGCCACGAAAATTCCCAAGATTAATGCGACGATCAGACTTTGAAAAGATTCTTTGAAGGCCTGGGAGCTTCCCGAAAGGACGATGTGGTAATCTTTGGGAAACAGCTCTTTTGCGGTTTTGTCGATGAAGTCCATCGCCTGGGCTTGGGATTTGCCGGGGGCGACGTTTGCAAAAACCGTGACCGCGCGTTCTCGGTTATAGCGACTGATCGTAAGCAGCGTGGACTCTTGCTCCAGGGTCACTACTTCGGAGAGGCGAACCATTTCGCCCCGGTTGTTTCTCACCCAAATGCGACCGATGTCTTCAGGCTTTCGATTGAATTCATCCAGCAATTTAATGCGCATGTCATCTCGATGCCCTGAGGAATCCGTGTAGCGACCTACACGCAAGCTTCCCATCAGGGCGCTGATCGTATCGGCAATTTTTTGAATCGTCACGCCGCGTGCGGCGGATTTCATGCGATCGGGGATCACCTTGATCTGCGGCATGTTGGGTTTATAATCCGTATCGATATCGGTCATGAGTCCAGACGACGACATCTTTGCCATTAGATTTTTGCTGTATTCTGAGATCTTATCCAATTCGGGGCCTTGAACTGAAAAAGTGACGGGAAACCCGCGGGACGAAGTGAATCCTGCGAGCGAGAGGTCCATGACCGTTACGCGCTGAACCCCTGCAACTTTTGAAAGCAGCGATCTCGCAACGCCCATGAACTCTTGTTGGGTGGGGCGAGATTTAAAAGGTTCGACGATGGGGCGATCTTTGGGGTCTTTGAGATTGATAAACATGCTGCCTGAATTGACGAGCCCCCCTTGGAATCCCCCAATGGCAACGAAAAGGCCTTCAACTTCGGGCCGTGCGCTCATGATTTTTTCGCCCTCTTGAAAGGCTTTGTCGGTGGCCTCTAGAGAAGAGCCCAGTGGCATCTGGATCGTTACTAAGAAACGGCTCTGATCTTGAGCGGGAACAAATTCTTTGCGCACGCCGCCCAGCAGGAACAAAGATCCGCCAAACAGAGCAAGAGAAGCGATGATGATTTTCCAGCGGTGCTCTAGACAAATGCCCAGAGTGCGCTGGTAGGAGTTTGAGAGCCAACCTAAGAGGCGGTCCATGTTTCGACCGATAAATCCTTGTTTTCCTGTGCTGAGAAACTGCGAGCAACGCATCGGCGCGAGAGTCAGCGCTTCCAACAGCGATAAGGCCACGGCGACCGACATCGCAATTCCGAATTGATAAAAGAATTTCCCAATAACGCCCTTCATGAAAACGACGGGGACGAAGATCGCGAGAATCGCCATGGAGGCAGCGGTCGCGGCCCCGGTAATCTCGCGGGCGCCTACGAGAGAGGCTTTGACTCGGCTCATGCCACTTTCGAAGTGTCGCACGATATTCTCAAGGACCATGATCGCATCATCAACGACAATGCCAATGGAGAGCGAGAGGGCGAGCAGGGTGAAACTGTTGATCGTGAAGCCTAGAAAATACAGGACAATAAAGGCCCCGATAAGAGAAGTGGGGATCGCTAAAATCACGTTGAAAGCAGAGCTCCAAGAGCCCAAGAAGAGAAAACACACGATGGAGGTGAGAAGGGCTGAGAGTCCTAGGGTAAAGAGAAGTTCTTTGGTGGAGTCTTCGATGAACTTGGTTGTATCGACAACGATAGTGAGCTTCATGCCGCCGGGCAGGAGATCTTTGAGCTGTTGAAGCTTAAGTTTCACAGCAGAGCCAACCGCGACGGCGTTGGAGCCTCGTTGTTTCAAGATTCCAAGTCCGACTGAGGCCACGCCATTGGAGCGGGAAATTCTTCGAATATCAGCCAGGCCCTCTTCGACCTTGCCAATTTCCCCGATTCGAATGGCTTTCCAGATAGGGGCGCCACTGCGGGCGGGAATCACCAGATCTCTGACCGCTTGGGCACTTGAGGTTTCGCCCACCACGCGGATGTTGGTTTCTTTTGGGCCGTCATTCATGAATCCCGAAGGAGACAGAATGTTGCCCGTGATCAAGGCGCCAGTGACATCGTCGACCGCGATCTCGCGTTTTTGCATGTCCTCGACGTTGAGCCAGATACGCATGTTGGGATCGACATATCCGCCGAGCCGTACGTCGCCCACGCCGCTGACGGTCGTGATGGTATCTTTGAGATGATCGCGGACGAACAGGATTTTTTCTCGCAAAGTGTTGGGCCCGCTTAGGGCGACCCACATAATGGGCTGATCTTCGGGATTGGATTTGGTCACTGTGGGAGGGTCAATATCAGTAGGAAGATTGCGTTGGGCTTGCGCAATCTTGGTTTGAACTTCTTGGACAGCGACATCGATATTGCGGCTGAGTTCGAATTCAATAGAGGTAGTGGAGGAGCCCTCTTGACACTGCGAAGTGACGGAGCGGATTCCTTCAATGCTCATCACGGCGTTTTCGATCACATCGGCCACGGCAAGCTCCATGGTCTCAGGTGAAGCACCAACCCAGTTGACGGAAACCGTCAGGACGGGAAAATCGACATCGGGGAGTTGACTGATTCCCATTCTGAGGAAACTGATCGTACCAAAGACGATGAGTCCGATCATGAGCATCCAGGCAAAAACGGGTTTTCGAATTGAAATATCTGAGAGGGTCATAATAATTGGGTTGAATGAGGGATAAGAGGATTAAGGCTTTTCTTTTGGTGCCGGCGCAAATTCAAGCTCCCAGTTTACAAACGCTTTTACAAAATCCGCTTCAGTCAGAATGCCAACCAATGCCCCGTCTTCAACAACCGGGAGGCAGCCTAGTTTTTCGTTGAAGATGAGTTCAGCGGCGAATTTCAAAGGCACATCAGGTCTGATGGTTTTGAGCTTCGTTCCCATGATTGAGCCCACCTTCACACTTCGGTAAAGGGCCTCTGCCTCTTCGGCATCAAAGCCTGCCAGCCGCGAGACGGCAAGTTTCAAAAAATCGCGATGGGTCACCAGGCCTACGAGGTGGCCGCTGGCATTGATGACCGGGATGTGCCGAATGGCTTTCCAATTAAAAAGATCTTCAACATCCTTCAGGCAGTTTTCATCCGACAAAGTGAGCGGCGATGGGGTCATCAAGTCTCGAACCAGAGGGGTCACGGGGTGCACGGGAATGTTTTTTGCCAAGACGTGTGGTTTTTCAAAGGATGTTGTCATGCGGCCATTATGCGACGGAATCGTGAAAAATCAAGGCGGAAGGCGTTATAAAAGTTCAGGCGGCCCCCATTCTCTGGATCAGGCCGCCTGAAAGTGACTACTTAGATTTAGGTTCTAGTTAGACTAGAACGCCCAGCTGAAGGTCACGCGTGGGATAATGTCCGTATCGATAGTTTCATATTTGACCATCTCGACGTTTGGCGAAATATGAACGTCTTTGGCAGGCTGATAATCGACCCCTAAAATGTAGAGGGCAGGTTTTTCAGTCGTCGCTTGACGAATGTAAGCTGAGTTACCCATCCCTTTGCTGACCATGTCCATACGACCGAAGACGTTGAGTTTCTCCATGACCTTCGCATCGGCGTAGACAGAGAAGAGATTGTAGTTCTTCTTTGTTTTGTTTGCGTACGAATAGAATGCGCCGAATTTGACAGGCTCGAACTTGTAGCCGCCAAATACGTGCGTCATATAATCGTGGGTGTTGGACTCGTAGTCTCCGTAAATTTCGAAGATGGAGTTTGCAATAGGCTCACTGGATAAGGAAAGGTGAGCTTTGCTGCCTTTGTTCACTTCGTGATTGACGGAAGCGCCAGCACCGACTGTTACGTGATAGGTCAAAAGTTTGTTGAAATAACTTCCC
>CAIRTR010000047.1 GCA_903881565.1 Oligoflexia bacterium
ATTGATCGTGTTAGGTTTCCAAATCCCTTTGGGATGTGGGCGCTAAAGCGAGCATCCTATCTTGATGATCCTGTTCGAAGGATTAAGGATTTGGCTGACATGATCGAACTTGCCTCCGGGCTAGTAGAAAAAGGGACTCACTTTGATCTGGATCCTCTCTGGACACGTTTGAAACCCTGGCCGGAAGCAGCGCAGATACGGCAAATGCTTGCTGCATTTGCGGGTGGCGAGTCCGTTCAGTGGGATGTCGAGAACGCTCGCCAAGAGCTCCTGTCTCGCGGTTTTTCAGCGGAAGATATTGAAGGGGTACTCCTTCGGCGGCTGTCAGAACTTGTTGAGGTTCTGGCTCTCTGAGTACCCATCAGGTCATGATCGAAGCAGTTGCCCCGCAACAATAATTTGGTGGAAATACCCGCTTTGTCGTACTGAATCCAAAGGTTCCTGATTCGCGATGAGGACCTTTTCGATGCTGGTTCCTTTGGGCCATTGGATATTCTTATGTCTTCGTTCGACTTCGGCGATCACCTCCGGGCCGATACGATTTTGACTGTATTTGATCTCGCAGGTGGTGATGACCGGGTCTTGCCTTAAGAACACCAAATCCAACTGAGTTTTTTGTGTGCTCTTTTCTCCACTCTTCTCCGTAATAATGAGGGAACTAGCCCCGATCGTTTGGGCATCGATCTCCAGCAGTTCAGCGATGTGATTTCGGTTCTTTTGGCAAAACCGCTCGAAGGCGTAGCCCAAGTAGGCGTTCCATTGTGGCGTAATCCATTTTTGAAAAGGATTTTTACCTGCCACACTCTTAAGTTTTCGTCGTATCGACTCCAAGATCTTGCCGTCAAAGCTCAAGAACTCATCTGCCAAGCGGTACTTTGCCTGTTTGGAAACTTTCCAGTGATGAATGGGATAAATCGCTTCGATGATCCCAGCGCTTTGAAGGTTATCAAGGTAGGCCTTAAATCCACCACCAGTGGGTTGCCCCGCTTGTTTTGCTAGAGCATCGAGCGATGCTGGACCTTTGTCGAGTAGGGTATGGAATATCTTTTTGTAAACTTGAGTTTCTTTGAATTGATTGTAAAAAATTTTATCGGCCTCATCGTAGAAGAATCCTGATTTTGACAAACAAGTTTGCTCTATGTTCCAGCTGATCGATCTTTTGAAGTCAAACTCTTCTAGGTAGCGAGGAATCCCTCCAAAACAGAGCAAATACTGCAGGACTTCTTGCTCGCCGCGCGTCTTGCCAATAAATTGGGCCACTTCTGAGGGTTGCAGGGGTTCCACCAGGAGTTGATGTGAAATCCTCCCGTACAAGGCCTTGGACTTTACGACATTCTTGACCATCCATGAGGCGATGGAGCTGCACAAGATAAGGACACAGTGCCGGTGTTGTTTCCAGTGTTGATCCCAGTACAATTTGATTAAGCTTACCAGTCTCGTTTTGGAGGCTGCCATCCAGGTTAGCTCGTCGAAGACAACCACTACATCTGGAAAGCGTTTGATAATTTGACTTAAAAGCTCAAAAACATCTGACCAATTTGAATACTTGAGATCCGCTAAATGGGGTTCATTGACCTGCAGGCTCAGTTGCTTTAGAAAATGAGCAATTTGGGTTGCACTTTGTTCACCCTCAATGCCTTCAAAGAAGAGTACTTTTTTGCGCTTAGTGAACTCGTTGATGAGGGTGCTTTTGCCTACACGACGACGGCCATAGATGGCAATGAGAGAGCTTTTGTTGCGTTTCCACTCTCTGTCCAAGGTTTTCAGGTATTGGGTGCGCCCGATGAAATTCCGCATATGGAGTTAGTTTATACTGTATGCGGAATTTTTACTAGATAATAATATTCCGCATTCTGTAGTGTGTTTGTTCTGTATGCGGAATTTGCAATGCCTGCGCCAAGGTGCGGCGCCTGAAGTTGATTGCGTCTCTAGAGTTTCTGCCGTAAATTGACCGGATTTAGACTTGCCGTTATTGCGCCGCTCAATTCACAGGCATAGAGCAGCGGAAACCCGCCATGTTGCCGACACTTCCAGTGCCATTGTTGATGCCACTCGCAAAACGTCCAGCAGGCATCATGCCGCACCAGCAATAGCAGTCTGAACCCCAATACGTTCCAGCTGTCATAGCGCGGTTAACTTGGCCGTTATCCGTATAGAGTAGGATCCCTTCGTAATGCGTTTTGAGTCCCCAAGGGGTCGTTCCTGCGGAGAACGAAAGGGCGTTTTGGATTTGGACTCCATCGCTCCCGGCGACGGTATCTGTTCCAACCATCGGAACTCCGAGAGGCGCTGAAAAATAAGTTGCGCCGTACTTATTGCCGGTCGGTGATTGACCATTATAATAGTCCCATTGAGTGAGCTGCGCGGCTCCCGCTCCAGGACCCTGCGTGCCGTTGAAGTTGAAGGTGCTAAAATCCGTATTGCCGCTATCAAGCGTGGAGACTTGCCCCGTGCAAGTGTGGGTTGCACTGTTGCATGTAAAGGAGTCGGAGACAAATTGATAAATATTTCCGACCATATCTTGCGCGCCAAATCTTGACACGCATTGGCTCGTCCCGACACTCCCGATGGTAAAGGATTGCGGACCACTACTTACCCCATTGCCGGCGATTTCATCTGTATTAAAGGCGCCTGCGACGAGCCCTGTATGCGTTTTAGTGTTGCAAGGGAAGTAGGAGGGCCCCGCGTGAGACGATGCTCCGGATTGGATTGCGAGGATTGCACTATCTGACATAGCGCCTGGCTCTTCGGCTAGAGTTTGGAATGCTGCCGCTGCGACTTGCTCTCGGCGTCTGAGGAGACGTTTGGATCCATAGTTGGAATCGCTGATCGAACCACAGACCGCCGACGATTGACCCTGATTCAGATTTACCATCGGAGGAACGTGAGCAGTTGTGCTCGGAGTGATGCTGTAAGCAAGGGCTAGGCTTGCTTGCGTGAGTGAGGTGCTGTTGACATCATACCAGGTGCCTGACTGCTTGACGTAGCAGTTACCTCCAACTGCATTGTAAAATACATTACCGTCAATACCGACAGTGCCCAACGGAGCCGCAGTCCCGTAACAATTGCCCGCGATCGCTGAAGCTCCGCACATCCCGGTGCCACCATTCACGAGGCTAGAGGATGGAGACCAGTTGCAACCTGCGTTCCAGCGATCTACAAAAAGGTCGTAACCAAAATCATAAAAGTTGGTCGATAGTCCAAGTGGCTGTTCGTTCGGATTCGAGGTTGATTTGTAAGGTACTCCACCAATCCCGGTGTAGGTGCAGCGCTGGTGATTAAGGGGATCGGGGCCACCATAGGGAGAGGCAAGATTCGAACCGAGGGTCCTACCTAAAATATTGATACACATCTCGAAGTTGACGGAGTCACGATGCACGAGCACCATGTTGGCCGGAGGAATCGAAACCGTAATCCGGTAAGGTGAGTC
>CAIRTR010000048.1 GCA_903881565.1 Oligoflexia bacterium
GAGTTTAAAGAAGACCATATCTCCCGCATCGCCGGAGAGCGCCTTCGTGAAATGATCCTTTCAATATGGAGTTCGATAAATAGGCGCGATGAAAAAGTCGAACTGGATTTCGGCGGCCTCATTATCGCAAGCACTTCCTTCTTTGACGAAGGTATTGCAAAACTTGCCTTAAACGAATGGACACTCGAAGATTTTCAAAAGCGCATCATCATTACGAACCTCAACAAACGCGATTTCGCAGTCCTAAAACAAGTCTGCGAATATCGAGGTTGGCTCCTATGACTGGGTTGGGCCGCAAGAACTCGAACTTTGGCGCGATCTATTTGCGAGCATTGGTGAGCATCGCATTTCCAAAAAGCTAGGGAGTTTCGGCATTGCGAATTACTCAAGTATCGTAATTATAGGGTGAGCCTTAAATCCTTCAATTATTCCTTGTTACGTTGCAGGAGTAGGACTTTATAGTACCAAAACCGAAAGCGGGTTTGCGAACGGTTTGATCGATACTTAAAACAACTTGACCAGACGGTACATCGCCTCCAACGAAGACCATGCCTCGCACTTGGTACTGGGTATGACCTGGAGCAATTTCTTGCATTGTAACGTCTGTGATTGTCGCGGCCTCTTGCTGAAATTCGTCGTTGCACTTAGCGATTTGTCGGTTCAAAAGAAGTCGAGCAATTGTTGTCGCTTCGTCGCCCAGTTTTGTGACAGATCCAGCTTCTACTTGCAGACCCTCAGCGAGGACAGGAGATGAGGAAACTAACATGAGACCGATAAAGATATATTTTAACATTGGTTTTCTTCTTTCTAAATTAAGTTACAGGGGGTTTCAGGAAACTTTTCGAAACGTGGTCTTAGTAAATTGAATATATTTCCTTTCTTACTTAACTGTAAAATGAACGGTGTCTATAGGTTCTTCATCATTGAGATCGCGGATCACGATGACATAATGTCCTGGCAGAAGCGCAGCAATTTTCACTGACAAGTCATCATTTAGGATGAACTTCTCTTCCCAATCGCGATTGATTTTGCCCTGGTCATCTCTTTTGAAAATGTGTGGCTGCATTTCTACATTGAACATCCGATGAGCATCGTCGGTGAAGATTACCATATCGTCAAATTTCGCCCTGCCATTTAGATAATCACCTAAATAGAATCCAAGATTTGGATCGAGCGGGAGCGTGTCTAAAAATTTTTGGGCATCTGGACTGATTTTTACGGTGTAAGTCCTTATAGTGTCGAACTTATCAGAAGGATCACAAACCAAAACCGACTTAGCTTGCAACAGATCGGTATAGCTAAGATCCCTTTGGCGACGATTCTTATCGCAAAATGCCGAGTATTGAGCCCTACCAGCCAGAAACTCGGCGTAGCGTTTTCGGTCATTGATCTCCAACTGCGATCGATAATCTGAAACACTGTAATCCAGACTTAGGGAGAATCGATAGCGATGAGATTCCTTAAAGTAGTACTTTGCGGCTGGGACGAACTTAATAATATCGGCTGGGCTCACTGTAGTCATCTGAAGGGTGGTCACAGTTCCAGCTTTTATTTCGAACTTATTGTCGTAAAAAGGCAAACGTTCTTGCGAAGCGAAGTAGATTCCTGGCGGCAATGACTCTTCTTGATTGAGTCGGGTATAGTGGTATTCGTCAAAATTTATGCAACGTATTCCTGAAAAAGCGATACATCGAGCAACGTTTATAGAATCATATTCACTGGCATCCGTTACAGCTAGTGATGACTTAACAAACAAAAAACCATTCGACAATGACGGTGGAACAGGGTTTTGATTCGGCCTGACTGCCAATTTCTTTACAATCGTGTCGACGAGATATCCTGAAATTTGATTGGAAATGTCGTAATTGGAGTCGTCCTTTTTGGGAGCTTCGAAACCAGAGATTCCCGCGTACTCATGATGAACCAAGGTATATTGATCTGATTCATTCGTTGATTGAAACTTGCTAAAGTCGCAGCTAATTTGGCTTAAATTCTCCTGACTATCAAATCGACAAACCTTCGGCGTGCCGTTTACAGTCACTGGAAACCCCTGATCACCGGGGCCCACGCATTTGATTCTCGCTTGATCGATACTTTTCAACATGCTCTTTGAATACTGATCCACAGAAATACCCGCCGGCAGCGTGAGTCCCGAAGGACCGCCATCCGCGATCCAATTCTTCAGATCAGCACGTACGATTTTAATGCGGTCCTCACAAAGATCGCCGCCACCACCGACGCCACTACTTCCGCCGCCTTCGGTGGAAACCTTTGACTGAATGGCATCTTTGGCTTGGATTACAAAATCCTTATCGAGGGTGGGCATTTTTGGTTTCACATTGAAATCGATCGACCTATTTGATGGAAGTGCTCGCATAAGGGCATCCCTCTCACCCGCAAACCCCAGAGAGGTCACGACGGACGCGACTCCAATAGCCCATAATCCATTCCTCACAATAGTTTTCATTTTCTACTCTCCTCTTTCTTAAATTCGTCCTGTTTCGTTAATGGAAACATTTGCACATTCAATTGATAGACTTCATCGCACTCCCCAGTACAGAGAAGTGCGGCTAGCTCTTGCTGAAACTTTTGAATTCGCTCCTTGGCGAGCGGGAGTGAACTTTTCGGGATCGCCATCGTCATGGACGATATGTGACGGGCATCAAACGAAGCGTCATCCGTCTTTTGCAATTGCTCAAGGGCCTTACCAATCATCTGTTGGTGAAAGCTGCGAACGGCCGTCTCGGAGCGCTTCGTGGCAAAATAGATCTGTTTAGACGACTTAGAAAACTTTCCAGCCTTTTGCTCGAGCAATCCCATATCTAAGAGTCGAGTCACAGCATCACGCGCTTCGAGCGCGCTGATTCCTAATCTTCGGGCAATCCAATCCATCTCACTTCGAAAATTTTTTGTAGTCGTAAGATCAAGAATCGCCAAATGGTACCATTGGCTAATGGCCTTGAAGCGCTCAAGCTCATAGTTTTTATATGCCGGAGTATGAGTCACACCCTTTAGCTTTGCCTGGCGGAGACGTTTCGCTATTTTGGCGTTGCTCGGTAATGCAAGCAGGGTGCTCTCAATAAAACTCTCAGCGCGGTCCTTCGAAAATCCGAGTAGTACGCTAATCTGCGTCGCATGCTTGATCGTCAACGGACGCTTGCCATTCATGACCAGACTGACGAGGGCTTGGCTCATCCCAAGGTCGCGGGCGAAAGCGCGGGTCGAATACAAAAGATTGCGCTCCTTACGATCCAGGAACAGCGCCCGCAAGAAGTCCGAGGGACTTTGGAGCGCACCTTCTCTTGAAGTGGATCCGAGGCTGATTTCTTGTGTTTCGAGTTCATTCTTCATAACGAGCCGGGTTATAACTTGGGCTTTCGCTGTGCGCAACGTCAATTTAATCAAACTGATTACAAATGTAATCAGCGGAGAGCAAGCGTCTACCTAAAAAATGCGGGCCGAAGTGTAGTCAAATACATGATTTTATTTAGCTTTTAATGTATTGACGTGCATCAATGCGTAAGACCTCCTTATGGTTAGGGAGGTAAGGAATTATGAAGCAATACACATCTTAGCTAGGGTTTTAAGACGGCGATCTCCCCCTGCAGATCAAGGAGCGAACAGCTCCGCAAGCCCGTGAAGAACACCTCGACGAGTGCGCTCATCAATACTTCCAAGCTTTTTTATGAGACGACCCCGATCTACCGTGCGAAGCTGATCTAAGACAATTTCGCCGTCCTTGCCACCTACATGACAAGCAATCCGGGTCGGATACTCCCGACAACGCGAAGTCATCGGAGCGATAATGATTGTGCGCAAATACTGGTTAATCTCATCAGGAGAAATAACGAGACAAGGCCGCGTCTTCTGGATTTCAGAGCCTTGGGTTGGATCTAGATTAACTAAGAAAACATCAAACCGCTTTATTTCCATTCCCACTCGGCCTCGTCCCAAGCGGTTGCGGTGAGTGGATCCAATGGCACGTCATCACCTTGCTCCGCCATGGCCTTAAAGGCCTTATCCCAACCGATGCGGGGCTTTTTATGAACCGCTCGCAAAACAAGCGTATTTCCCTCTGCCTCGATCTCAACTTCCCGAGCAATTCCACATTGCTCAAGCAGTGGCTTTGGGATCCGAATACCCTTTGAATTGCCGATGGCAACGATCTTCAGCTTCATCCTAATATGTAATCACAAAGTGATTACATTGTCAAGCTGCAGCAAAAACCCCTTAGAAACTCACCCCTAAGCGAAAGCTCGACGCATAGACCATCGACGTCGCGTTATCCACGGCCGTGTTGGAGAACTTGTAATATCCGCCTGGTGAATAAACCCCCAAATCCCAGCTAAACTGAAACGCCTCATCCCACTGATACGAAGTCGTGTAGTCTGCTTCCCAGCCCAAACCATTTTCCTGATCCTTCACCGCAGGACCCACCATCTGCCTTAAGCGCGTGTTGTAGAAGTACTTGCCCGTTGAGGCCGTCTCAAGCGCCTTCGCATAGGTCCAACCCAATTTAAAACCCCATTTATCAACGTGAGCAGCCGCGCCCACATTAATGAAGTTCGCATTCACGATTGGATTGTCATACGGAGAAGCCAAGCTCGGAGCACCCACGCCTGGGTTATTCTGCGTATTGATTCCGGCGAAATTTGCCAACTGATAGTTAAACATGATCATCGCTGGATGAATGTTTGGATGAAAATAGAACGCTTTGAACTGAGTCAAGGCCGTCGTGTCACCATTAGGCTGGCCTGGAGCATGGCCGACTTTTACAAAGCTTTCCCAAGAATCAGACATTTTCCAATCAAGGTTTCCAAACACCGCAAAGGTCGAATACTCAGGGCCATTGAGGTTTCCGCTAGTGATCGGAAACTCGCCGGAGAGCGTGAATTTGCCCAGGCGTTTTTTCCCGTAAATATCCCAGGTATTAAAATGCATGGCTCCCGCTGTATTCTCGGGACCTGCAAGTCCACTCACTCGATCCTGTTCAATGCCGGCAATTCTTCTCACCAAATTCACGCCACCATCAAAATCTTCGTCCTGATTCTCGTAACGAAAAGCCATGGTGTACTCTGAAACGCCGCTCGTCCCCTGTGCAGGAACACACACGCCGCCCACGATAGAGCAGGCGCCGCCAATGGTGTTGCCGGCAGAATAAGACACAAAACTCGGAATAAACGTAAACGCGCCGAACTTCGAGATCAGTCGGATCGTATCGCCGGTTGAAGCATAACGATCCCACATTCCGTCACCAGAATTCCACACCACTCCCAAACCCCAATTCAAAGGAGCACGCCCCACTTGAACCGTTCCAAATTCACTTAAGAATTCGCCCCAAAACCGCTGCGCCGTAATCGGTGCGCCGCGATTAAACGTCGAGTTCCAACGACGTTGATCCGTCGAATAGGGAACGCCGTTACCAAAAACACCGTAGATGGGATCGCCCACCCACCACTCGGATTTAATATAAACATTATCATTCACGACCAGCTTCGGACGAAGCTTCATGAAAAGGGTCTGAAAGTGCGCCGTGCGCTGACCGCCGCTGGGGGTATAATATCCGTTTCCCGCCGCTCTCCCGGGATCAAAGGATTCACCCGCGCCGGTGTTATCAAGCGAGTAGTTATGGACGACATTGAGTTCCGATCTAAACTGACCCGACCAATCCAACTCCATTGCGAGCGCCTGTGCACCCACCCCGAACATCAAACCAAGCATTCCGACTTTTAACCCAGCTGAAACGACACGAAGTTTATTCAAGCAATTCTCCTATAGCTATTCAGAACATACGGCCTATCCAGTTTTCTATTGACCGGATAGAGTCCCGTCAAGGAGATTAAACAAAACAGGAATTTTGATTTGACCCCCTTGCGACAAACCATGAAAACCAAAAAACCAACCAAAAGACAAAAAAGGCGCTCTCGGACATACCCATTTTGGAAGCCCCTAGCCCTACTCGCCGTGGCAGGAACCCTGGTTTTTGGGGTTTACTTGGGTTTTCTCTACGTCCAGCTCGGCCGAACCTTCGTGCAACAAAGCCAATTCATTCCGACTCGAATTTACTCAGACGTCCTGCGAATTACCCCTCCGCAGCCGCGGGGATTCATTATTGAGCAGCTTAAAAACCGCGGTTACGAGCCAAAACTCACTGCGGAATTGATTACGTTTGAGATGCATCAAGTCAAGTACCCCCTTTATCTCGTTCCCGAAAACCACCCCACAATTGACGCGTACGGCAAGAAGATCACGCTGAAATTCGAAACCCCCGCTGCGATTGCCCCGCTGCAAACCATCGAAATCTCCGGACACGCAACGCCGGACCTTTACCTTGAACCCGAACTGGTCGCGACCCTGTCACGCCCCGCACAAAGCGGCGAACAAAAAGCGGATCAAAACGAAGTCCGCGAAATCATCAAATTCGATGAAGTTCCGAACCAAGTCAAAACCGCGATTATCGCTATCGAAGACCAGCATTTTCTCGAACACAAGGGCTTCGACCCTCGAGGAATTCTTCGCGCGATTTGGGTGAATCTCAAGACCCGCTCTTTCGCCCAAGGCGGGAGCACGATCACACAGCAGTTGGTGAAGAACCTGACCGCCAGACGCGGCAAGAATTTCTTTAAAAAGATAAACGAAGTGTTTCTCGCCATTCTTCTCGAATTGCGCTTCGACAAAGAACAAATTTTTGAACGCTATCTCAACGAGGTCTATCTAGGGCAAGTCGGGAACCTCGAGATTCACGGCGTCTCCGAAGGGGCTAAACACTTTTTTGGCAAACGGCTCGAGGAACTTAATTTAGGCGAAATCGCCATGATGTCGGGCTTTATCCGAGGTCCCGGCTTTTACTCCCCCTACACTCACCGTCCGCGAGCCGTGGAGCGGCAAAAACTCGTTTTGAAAAAAATGGTTGAGACGGGTCAACTCGCTGAAGGCGAAGCCAAAGAAGCGGTGAAAATGCCGATCCGCCTGGCCCCGGCGCAAACCGCCTCCAACAAAGCGCCCTATTTTACGGACTACGCGAAGGCCGAACTGATTCGACTCCTCAAAGATCGCGTCAGCGAGCAAGAGATTCCGCAATCGGGGTTTCATGTCTTCACGACCCTGGATGTCTCGCTGAATTCGGCGGCCCAAAAGGCCGTGGCAGAAGGCGTGGCAAACCTGGACAAATCCGTCAAGCAGCTCCCCGCCGGCATGAGACTCGAAGGCGCGCTTGCCTGCATGGACCAGCACACGGGATTTATCCGAGCCTTGGTCGGAGGACGAAGTTACGGGACCTCGACCTTTAACCGCATCTTAAACATGAAACGCCAGGTCGGCTCGACCTTTAAACCGCTCGTTTATCTCGCGGCGCTTCGGAAAAAATTCGACAAGCAAGGGATCCCCTATACGCCGGGCTACCCCATGGAAGACGCCCCCTGGACGATTGAATATGATCACGGCAAGCAAAGCTGGGCTCCAAAGAATTACGAAAAAGAATTCCTAGGCTGGATCCCTCTGCGGACTTCGCTCGCCCATTCGGTCAACACCGTGACTGCTCGGTTGGGCTACGAAGTGGGCCTGTCCAATATTGTTCAGCTCGCAAAAGAATTAGGAGTCGAATCAGAACTCCCCGCTTTTCCCTCGCTCTCCCTAGGCGTCGCAGAACTCTCTCCCATCGAATTGCTTCGCATCTATGGCACGATCGCCAATCACGGTGTGCAAGAGGAGCTCACGGTCATTCGTGGGATTACCCAAGACGACGGAACGGGCTATGCTCGTTTTGTCTTTCACCCCAAAAAAGTTTTGGAAACCTTTGAAGCGGATCTCATGACCGACATGCTCGAGTCTGTATTCACCGAAGGCACAGCACACATGGCGCGCGACTTAGGCTACAAGAACGCCGCCGCCGGAAAGACGGGCACGACCAGCCACCACCGGGACAGCTGGTTTGCAGGCTACTCCCCTCACCTCACCTCCGTGGTATGGGTGGGCCTGGACGAGGCCCCGCAGCTCGAGGAACTTCAGGAAAAAGCGAAGAAAAAAGACAAACTTCTCCTCACCGGCGCGACCTCCGCCCTTCCCATCTGGGTCAAGTACATGAACGCCGCACTGATACGCCAAGCTCCCGAAGGGTTTCCGCCGAATCCCGAACTCATTGATGTGAAGCTTGATCGAAAAAGCGGAAAGCTCGCAGCCTCAGACTGCCCCATCTCCGAAGTGATCCCTGAAAAAGCGATTCGCGGAGTAGAAACCACATCGCCCGGCTGCCAAAAAGATTGGCCTCCATCTGTTCCTAAAACGATTGAGTAAAGAGTCGGAGAGAGTAGAGAGATGAGGCAGGTGGCGACCCGTAGGGGGTTGGGTTCCACCACCTGCCTTTCATGGGTGGGTTGTGCTGGGGTACTTTAAAACTTGGATTGCGCCTCAACACCCTTAGGACAATATCGAAGGAGGGTTAAAGAGGGATTAATACCAAATTAATTCTTTTTAATCTTCACCGTGAATAACGCGCCAACCCCTAAGCCCGCGCGACCAGGATGCGCTTCACTGACTTCAATCGTTCCGTTATGAATTTCCACAATCCGCTTCGCAATGGGGAGCCCGAGTCCCACGCCTGAAACTGAATTTCGCGTATTTTCAGCCCTAAAAAAGCGACTAAAAATCTTCTCTCTGGCTTCAACGGCAATACCCGGACCGCAATCACTCACCTTCACCAGCACAAATTCCGGTTCTTCTACAACATGAACGTCGACCGAACTGCCCTCAGGGGTAAACTTAATCGCATTCTCAACAAGGTTTCGCAGCATGACCTGCAAAAGATCCGAGTCCCCTAAAATCTCAAAGGGAACTGAAGACGTTTCCTCCAAGTTAAAGCGAATCTTCACCTTCTTCGTTTGCGCAAACCGCTCCAGTCTCGATAGAGCCTCAAGGGCCAACTCATCGACTCGAACTTTCTTTATCGAAAGCGTTCCCACTCCCGCATCAACGCGGGCAAGAACAAGCAGGTCTTCCACCATTTTTGAGAGATATTCAACTTCTTGAGAGGCGCTCACCAAGAAGCTGCCGGTCTCCTCCACCGTCCGTGGACGACTTTTCAACACATCAAGCTCTCCGCGCAAAATCGCAAGCGGCGTTTTGAGCTGATGAGAAGCGTCTGCAATGAAACGTTCCTGGCTCTCAAAGGATTGCTGAAGGCGATCCAGCAAATGATTCAACGTGAGCGCAAGCTCGCGTAATTCGTCTTTTTCAGGAGGTACAGGAACTCGCTCAGAAAGCTGCGAAGGGCTCATTTCTTTTGCTTTATCAATGATCGCGCGCACGGGATTCAGAGCGCGCCGTGAAAACAAAAGACCGCCGAAAGTCGCAAGGACCAAGATCAGCGGGATCGTAATCAGGAAAAACGCCACCAACCCGCGTTTCTGCCGCTCCAACAGATTGAGTGGCACGCCGATCTGCAAAATCAAACGCACGCCCGGCTGTCGCTCCACCAGATAGGATATCAACCGGTAAGAGGGCAATCGATCTCCAGGCTCAAAGGTCTTGAACGTAACTCGCTGTCCAAATAAAAGCGCCTGATCTTCTTTGGTAAAGGGGAGTTGGCGATTACCCAGGCTGCTGGAGCGCATAAGGACTTCACCTTTTTGATCACGAATCTGAAGATAGGCCTTCCCCAGTGAAAAGGGAAAAACCTTGCCCTCCTCCGCCAGCTGATCCGAGTGAATGGAAAGGCGGCCAAAAAAGTCCACTTCAATGGTCTGAGACATGTCGACGGCGTGATTAAAAAGCGCGGCATCAAACTCCGCTTGCTGCGTACTGGAAAACTCAAAAAATAAGAGCGTACAAAACAAGACGAGGAGAACGCCAAAAGTGGCGACAAAAAGGACGGTCAAACGAAACTGAATGCTCCGCGAGAAGTTCCGCAGATATAAAAATGGTCTACTCCTGCCTGAGGACATAACCCACGCCAACCATTGTATGAATCAGTTTTTTCTTGAAGGGCTGATCCACTTTCTTTCGAAGCATATTGATGTACACATCAATCACATTGCTATCGCTATCAAAATGCAAATCCCAGACGTGTTCACTGATTTCGGTACGCGAAAGCGGCCGGTTGGGATTCCTCAGGAAAAACTCCAAAAGGGCAAACTCTTTGGCGGTGAGAAGAATCTCCTTGCCTGACCGACATACTTTTCGAGTCACCAGATCAACTTCCAAGTCTGAGAATTTTAGAACAGGTTGCCCTGTGGGGGTCCCTCGCCTCAAGAGCGCACGAACTCGTGCCAGCAGTTCTTCAAAGGCAAAGGGTTTCGTCAGATAGTCATCCGCGCCTGCATCCAATCCCTGCACCTTATCTTTTGTGCCCGCCAATGCCGTGAGCATGAGGATCGCGCCCGCAAAACCATCTCGCCTGAGATTGCGAGAAGTATCTAAGCCACTTTGGTCCGGGAGCATCACATCAAGTATGATAAGGTCATAAACGTTTTCAGCCGCTAGAGTCTCAGCGACCCCGCCCGTATCGGCGATGTCCACGGAGTAACCCGCTTCGGAGAGTCCCTTTTTTAAGAAACCCAACATCTTTTTTTGATCTTCAACAACAAGGAGTCTCATAGAGTATGTCCCTCACGCTATCATAGTCTTTGAATCAGCGCGAGAAGTGCTATCCACACAAATGCCGGATATAAGGTGTTCATAAAGTCACTCTAGGCGAGCGGGATTAGAGACGGATTAAAGTGAAATTAAAGTTTATTAATTACGGTTGTTTCGTTTTCGGTTGTCAAAAGATTAGACACTTAGGCGACACAGGCCCCTTTCGAATGGCACCCGCCTCCACCTGTGAATCTCAATTTTATCTCGTACTTTCATATGGTTATAATATTTTAAAAAGAGGGGCAAAAGGCCACCACTTGGTACGTGGATTGCTCTAATGCTGTGTAGTGGAAGTGAGCACAAGAATGTCACATATTGAAAAACTACTTCAAAAATTTGAAAAGCCTCTCCTCATCACTGCCGGTGCACTCGCACTGAGCGCGGTGCTGGTGAACTTGGATTTCAATTTGTTTGAAGCCAGCCTCCTTGATTTTCGGATCTCAAAAGGATCCCAGAGGACTGCGGATTCTTCCATTGTCCTTATTAGCATCGATGACAAGACGACGGCTGAACTCGACGAGACGGCCCCTCTTTCGCTAGACCTTCATACCCGCTTCATGGAAGCCCTCGAAGCACACGAACCCAAAGCCGTGGGTTACCTCGTAAACCTTAACCTCGTTCATCAATCCAATCCCGAGCTGCTTCGAAAAGAATGGGGCACTCGTTTCGTAAAGGCCACGCAGCGCCTCGAAAGTCATGGCAGCGTCGTGCTGCTTGGAACTCCTTACGATCTCACCGCTCCGCCCTTTCCGCTTAATTCAATTCCTCATGCGGTGGCGGTTCTTCATAAGGACGGCAATGTATTCGCCGAAGATAAAGTCACCCGCCGCGCCCTCACCACCCTGAACGGACGCCCCACTTTTCATTTAGACCTGGCCGAGCGATTGGGCTTTGTTCCCCACGGCACTCAAATTCCCGGGAGTTATGAAGTACCCGAGGCCGAAAGCCGGTACTTTTTTTTCCGTTACCATGGATCCACAGCGATCGGGTACAGCGAAACTCAGCAGCCCTATTTGAGACTCTCATTTAGTGACATCATTAACGGGCGAGTTTCTCCAGACACTTTGCGCGGCAAGATTCTGCTCGTAGGCACACTCTCCAAGGACGATTCATCGGACTTTGCATCAACTCCTTATTCGAAGACCCAATTCAAAAACCCTAAACTCGTTGTTCACGCCAACATCCTGGATTCACTGATTCATCAAGAGTCCGTCGTCAGAGCACCCACCTGGGTCAACTGGCTCACGACCTTGGGAGTCACCAGTTTTGTTTTATGGGCCGTCTTAACGATGACGCCTTTATACGGCGTATTTTCCTCTCTTATCCTAGCCGGACTGGTGCTGGTCATCGGACAGCTTCTCCTTGATACGCAAGGGCTGTGGATCAGAGAGAGCCAACCCCTCATCGGCGTGTTCATCGCTTACTACTTAGCGGTGCCATACCGACTCATTCAAGAATACAAGCAACGTTGGGATTTTCAGCAAAAAAACGAAGTCCTTGTTCAGGTCGAAGAACTCAAAACGAACTTCCTCTCGCTAGTGACCCACGATCTGAAAACCCCAGTCGCACGCATTCAGGGACTTGCCGAAGTGCTGATGGCCAAAGCTTCTTCCCGCCTCATTGAGCGCGACCAGGAGACCCTTCGCCACATTATTAGTTCGACTGAAGAGCTTAATCGGTTTATCTCCAGCATTCTTGAGCTCAACAAAGTCGAGTCCAAACTCTTAAGCATTCAACTCGAATCAAAAGACGTCAATCAACTCATTGAGCGCTGCCTCGAAGGCTTCAAAGCCCCAGCCCGCGCCAAAGGAATCAAAATTCAATCTGAGCTTGAGCCACTCTTTCCGATCAAGCTTGATCCGACTTTGATGTCAAAGGTCCTAAACAATCTCGTCGACAACGCGTTAAAATACTCCCCCCAGGGGTCTGTCGTATTTGTTTCTTCTAAAGAAACTGCCGATTGCGCCTGGGTTGAGATCTCGGTTAGAGATCAGGGCGCGGGCCTCACCGATGAGGAGCGCGATAACCTATTTACCCGGTTCTATCGAGCGAAGAATGATGCAACATCAAGGGTAAACGGAACCGGACTTGGCCTTTATCTTACGAAATATTTTGTGGAAGCCCACAACGGGCGAGTCGAGGTTCTAAGTGAACTCGGCGCAGGAAGCACATTTAAGATTCTGCTGCCGATCGAGAACACGTCGATCGTAACTGGCGGAACTGGATTAACCCGGGCAATTGATACCGCCCAAAAAACTGGCAGTAATAGTCGAAGTAATAGTAAGGAGCAGAAGTATGTTTAAAGTACTCGTTGTTGATGATGATGCCGATTTGAGAATGTCCGTAGCCTCCGCGCTCTCGGAGAACCACTTTCACGTTGATCAGGCGAAAGACGGAGAAGAGGGCGTCAATCGCGTACGCGCCGGACATTACGACCTCGTACTGCTTGATGTAAACATGCCTCGCATGAGTGGCTTAGAAGCCCTTAAAGAAATCAAAGCCCACGACCCTTCGATCGTCGCCATCATCCTTACGGCATTTTCGAATATCCGTGATGCCATCGAAGCAACGAAGGAAGGCGCCTACAACTATCTAGAAAAGCCAATCAAGGCCGAAAACCTGGTCTATTTGCTTGAAAAAGCTCTTAAAGCCAAGCACATGGTCAAGAGCCTTTCGATGTCCGCTCCAACCATCAAGCTCCCCAATGGAACAGATTTCGTCGGCCAGAGTTCCGAAATGAAACGTGTGTTTAGCGTCATCGACAAGCTTGCGCGCGTTGAAACTGCGGTTCTGATCCGTGGCGAAAGCGGCACGGGTAAAGAACTTGTGGCTCAAGCCCTTCATTTTAACAGTCCCCGAAAAGACAATCGCTTCGTAACTGTGAACTGCTCGGCGATCCCAGAGAATCTGATCGAGAGTGAATTCTTCGGGCACGAAAAGGGTGCCTTCACCGGCGCGGACTCCCGCAAGATCGGCAAGTTTCAGTATGCCGATGGCGGAACCCTTTTCCTAGACGAAATCGGCGACATCACCCCTGGCATGCAAGTCAAACTCCTGCGCGTTCTTCAAGACAAACGTTTCACACCTGTGGGCTCGAATCGCGAAGTCGAAGTCAACGTCCGTATTGTGGCGGCCACCAACCGTAACCTCGAAGAGATGATCAAGAAGGGCGAGTTCCGCGAAGACCTGTTTTATCGCCTCAATGTTCTGCCGATTCAGCTTCCCCCACTACGTGAGCGACGTAATGACGTTCAAGTTCTGGCGACGTACTTCATCGAGAAGTTCAATCAGCAGTACAACAAGAAGATTGTGGACCTCAGTCCTGAAGCGATGGAACTTCTGAAAGCTCACGCTTGGCCCGGAAACATCCGTGAACTTGAAAACGTGATTGAGCATGCGTTTGTGATTGAAACCACCGAGCGCTTAACGGTAGAGAGTTTGCCGGATTCTTTGACCGGCGGCACTCGTCGTCCAGGCTTGAAGACGAGCTTTGGAAGCTCCGCTGAAGATTCAGACGAAGTGGATCTGGATGATGCGGAGATGGCTGTGGCCGTCGGCGCTGAAGGTGGTGTGTTGCCAAAGATTGATCCTGTGGGCTTTACGCTTGATATCAATCGCTTGGACTTTCAGGCCAATAAAGAAGAATTTGAAAAGCAATTCCTGATGAGTGCTCTGCGCGCGTTCAAGGGCCGGATCAATCAGACGGCGTTGCACGCGAATATCCCGAAGAAGACGCTGCTTCGCAAGTTGCAGAAGTATGGGATCACGGCGAGGGAATACATCTAAAGCGCGGAGGCCCTATGACCAACAAGACTAAATTATCAGCTCTTCTCGGGACTCTAGTTATCTGTCTAAACTTAGGCACAGTCTGGGCTTCGATCGCCCATGCACAGGAGCAGGAATCAATTCCGCTGGCCGACGCCGCCGGAGAAACTGCCGATAGCTCAGCTGCAAAGCCAGAGCGGAAGCAACCGCTACTTCATTGGTCTGGTTATGAAGGAGTTCACACATTCATGGCCGCGCGAGAACTCTGTATCTCTAAGGGCGGACGGCTTCCCACCGTTTCAGAATTCAACAACGACGGTTTGCTTTTATACGCTGGAGATCCAACTTTCTTAAAGGGCTGGGACCTGCCTTATTGGATGGAAAGCGACTCACGCAGTTTTCGGGACTCCGTGCCGGTTCTGAACAAGTTTCAAAACTACTGCAGCTTTAAGTCCGGAACTTGTGAACGCATTCATCAAGACTGGGGCGGCTATACGACCTGTATTTTACCGAATTAAAGCTTATCAACCGCTTTATCATCCACAGAAACCTTAGCCTGCTGCTTGAGCTTGCCCACCATCTCCTGGATGAGTTCGTTACGAAGTTCCATGCGTACGCGGGCTTCGACATCGCTGTAAGGGAGAGCTTTGCCAGGCTTCAACTCAATGACCTTGATGATGTGATATCCGAAAGCGGTTTTCACAGGGCCCACGATCTCGCCTGCCTTACCCGCAAAGGCGGCCTCGGTGAACTCAGGAACCATACGATCACGACCGAAGAAACCAAGGTCACCCCGGTTATTTTTAGCCGATGGATCTTTTGAGTTCTTCTCGGCCAAAGCTTGAAAGTCTGCATTGGGTTCTTTGGCTTTTTTCATCAAATCTCGTGCTTGAGCTTCGTCAGACACCAAAATGTGCTGTGCATGCACTTCATCGGTGCTGAAACGGGCTTTATGATTTTCGTAGTATTTTTTTACCGAGCTATCGGAAATCTTCGTCGCAAGCTTCTTGTTCAAAATCTTTCCGGTGAGGTACTGCTTACGAAAGGAGCTTAGCGCTTCTTTATATTCCGCATCCTGGTCCAGCTTGTCTTTTTCAGCTTCCTGAACCAGAAGCTCCTGATCAATCATGCTCCCAAGAATTTGGCGGCGGGAACTGACGTCTTTCAAAAGATTTTCCCTTTGGCCTTCAGAAACCCCGGCAAGAGCCGTTTTCAAATCCTTGTCCGTAATCACCTTTCCATTAACCGTTGCCAGATCAACGGCCCAAGCTCCGGAACATGTGAAAACTAAACCAACTCCTAGAACCCAAATCTGTTTTGAAAATTTAATCATAATCCGTCGCGCTCCTTCGTCATTTCATTTGGCTCATTTCGCCACTTGATTTTCACAGGTGATCTCGGAACAATTTATTATAATGTTCCTGGATCTTCTTTAAATCTACCATGTTCAAAAAGCTTGAAAAACTCATCCACACCGCCACACCGTTCATGTCCCTAAACTGCGGGGGGAGATAGCGCGGAGGATCAATAATGCCTTCTTTATACTTTTGATACAAGAGGGGCACATCATCAACATACAGTTTTCCTGCAAAAAGAAAAGGAATCAACTGCGGACGCCCCGCCCGAATTGCCGACCGCATAAAGTTATAGTTCTCAATAAAGCCCCGGCAATAAGAGATGTCTTTGGTAAAAGGGGCACCGCCTTCGGGCATTCCCCCACGAAACACCCGCACAGCGTTGGTGACGCATTCGTCCTCGGAGTAACCTTCGGTCCTGAAAAATTCGATCACTTCAAGGATGTTTGCACCATCTTCGGCTTTATCGATCGATAAGATTCGGTCGTTGATGTGGCGTGCCCTCTTCGGATAGGTCCGAAAAGTGAAAATTTCCATAATAACCGCCAAACCCTCTTGGGTCGATGAAACCCGAGGGGGCCCTTTTGATAACCACTTGGCGACATGCTGATTATGGCCGTTTTGGGTTGTTCCGACGTGAACCCAGCCCTCATGCACCTCTAAGATATCGACATCACGAGCAGAAAAAGTCGCGCCTTCTTTGATTTTGACCACGTCACCGCCCGCGGCGGCGTCGGCCAGGATCCCATCCGATATTTTTGCTTCAACCGCATTTTCGGTAAAATAGGTGTGAAATCTCTTATTGAGTATGTCCACCGTATCCTGAGCTGAAAGTGTCTCGGGATAATCGGCCCCGAGATCCTCCATTTTTAGACCATTTAGAATTTTGTAGAGCAGCTGCCCCAAATCGACGATCTTATTGGTGTCATCAAAAAAGGTGTCTTTAGGAGATCCATAGAGTTTACGGCTCCACTCCCAGAATTGCTTTGTGCCGCGAGCGAGCAACATCTGAACAACGTCACGATACTGCTCCGCAGTAGCCTTTAGGAGGTGCCCAAGCTCATCCTCTGCTCCTAAGGTCACTTCGATGTCTCGAATAATGTCTTCAAGGTCGGCTGTTTTCTGAGCCGGGTCAAACCCAAGCGGCACCGACTTATAATACTCTGCATCCACCTTAGGCATATGCTTGAAATGAGTGCGCCTAAGCTCCTTTTCAATCGAGGGGTCCCACTTAATTGCATCAAGAATTCGAATGGGCCGCTGCGCTTCAACAATACGTTGCGAAAGTCGCCTGAGCTTCTCTTTATAGGTGGTCCAAACCATGTAGCTAAATTTTAGCGCCCCGGTACCCCGCTTGCAACCTCTGTCTGATAATTACAACCCCAAAACCTGCGAGGTGCGCCATGCCGACCCCTTTAACCCCCAGAATCCACCCCAAAACAGGGCCGGAAACTTCAGAAAAGGAGCTCAAAAAAGCCTACAACTGCGTCATTGAATCCGGGGTCACTCATCAGTGGGAACGAAACCCCATATCAGGGGTTAATCCCGACGAAGTACCCGGTTTTTACCGAAGAGCCTACTCCGCGCAAGAAAAGGGCGACAGGCTCTCTGCCGAACGCTGGGCTCGAGTCGCAAAGCACCTGGCCTACGCCCTCTGGCATGAGGCGAAGATCGCTTACATGGAGCCCAGACTGCACGATTTGCCGTATCTTGCAGGCCCTGCCCCAGATGAAGCTAGGCTGCAGGAAGAAGAAAATACCGCAGCGGATCTCATCCTGGCTTTTTCAACCAAGATCCCGCCAGGGGAATCCTCCAAGCCAGAAACGATGCAGCGATACCTCATGCTGGCAAAACAGCACCTTCAAGCAATAAAGACCCCTGAAAGTGTCAATGGACTCCTGAAAGCCGAGCGTATCCGAGCAGCGCACGAGTATGGACGCACCCTAGAGTGCATGATGCTCGCGTACGAATCGGAAGCAAGCCAGCAAAAAGTGGCGTAATGAGTGGCGCAGGTATGCATAACTGCATACCCGCGCACCGAAAAATTAACGCTTCGAGTATTGGAAGCGACGACGAGCGCCGGCAAGGCCGTATTTTTTACGCTCAACTTCGCGGGCGTCACGGGTGATGAAACCAGCCTTCTTGAGGATAGGCCGATAAGCAGGATCTACAGTCAAAAGTGCGCGAGAGATGCCGTGCTTTACAGCGCCGGCTTGTCCCGAAGGTCCGCCACCCTGAACATTCACAAGAATATCAAAACGACCTACGGTTGAGGTTAACTCGAGAGGTTGCATGATCAACATACGTGACGTCGGACGAGTGAAGTATGCTTCAAACGAACGATCGTTTACGCGAATGACGCCTGCTTCGGCCGCACGCGGACGAAGATAGACTCTCGCTATGGCGTTTTTTCTTTTTCCTACCTTGTGAATCTGCTTCTCCATCAAACTCTCCTTAAAAAATAAACCTAAAATTACTTAGCAGCTGACTTTGCAGCGACTTTGGGGGCCTTCTTCGACTTCGGGGCAGCTCCGACAACAGTTCGACGGGTAGCAGCGAGGGGAAGCGTCTGAGGCACCTGAGAAATATGCGGATGCTCAGCGCCAGCATAAATTTTCAATTTCTTCATTTGGTGACGAGCAAGACTTGTCTTATTAGTCATGCCCCAAACAGCGCGACGGAGAATCTCTTCTGGATGACGAATGAGCATCTCTTTTGCTGTCTTGGTCTTGAGGCCACTGATGTAACCCGTGTGATCGCGATAGAGCTTTCCATCCCATTTATTGCGGGTGAAAACAACTTTATCGGCATTGATGACTACGAGAAAATCTCCCGAATCAGCATGACGAGTAAACGTGGTCTTGTGTTTTCCGATAATAACGCGCGCCAAAACTGTGGCAAGTCTTCCGACGACTTGGTCTTTTGCATCGACAATAAACCACTTGGGTGCGTTTGGCCCTTTCGTTTCAAAGAAATGGGGGCCTGACATCTTCGCCTGATAAGTCTTTCGTAGTAACATAGGTTGTTGGAATTACAGGAGCCACAAATTTAAGTCAACCGGTTTTTTCCTAAATTACTCAGCATAAATGACCCTACTCAAATAACCCCGATCGAAAAGTGAAACCGGTAAGCATCCTCACCCAGCTGCGGATGCACTTTGAACCCCCACTCTGCATTCACAGGTCCGACAGGGGTCTGATAATGAAACCCAAAGCCGGTACTATAACGCAGAATTCCAAGGGGGATCTTATCCACATAAATATTGCCCGCATCTATGAAAGGACCGAACCGAACTGCGCCAGAAAACGGAACCTCTAACTGGGTGCGGTAATTAACGTAAGATGTTGTTCCGACAATGAATTTATCAGATGTATTGATTTCCTGTTCAGCAAAACCGCGAAGGCTCCCCACTCCCCCAAGCGCAAACTGCTTGGCCACAGGAATGCTCCCGCTTTTGGGATCGTAAATCCCCGTGGCAGGATCAATGACTGGCGCTTCGTTGTTTCGAGCCCAACCAAAGCGGAAGGAAAAAAACCAAGTCACGGACCTGGACACGGGTACGAAATAGTCGTTTCGTGACTGAATTCTCCAAAATCCGATAGGGTAAGACTCTCCGTGAGAATAGAGCCAAGGAGCCGAAAGCTCAGTTGTAAAAACAGAATAGAGCCCCGAGCTCGGACTCAGGGGATCATCTCGCATATCCAGTCTCAAAGAAGGCATTACCGATCCAATGGTCATGTCCCGATTATCAATATCCGGGCGAACCTTGGTACGAGCATTGAATTGCTTGATTCGCTCTAGACTATAGGTGAATACGCCCGTCAAATTTGGTTTTCGAACCAGATTTCTCTCCCACGTCAGCGCCAGCGCGGTACTCAAGCTATCAAAGGTTCTAAATTGATCCTTACTCAGAGTCAGCGTAGGACGAAAAAGCACTTCAGGCAGAACGAACCACGGCCAAAGATAAGCCAATTGAACTTGATACTCGGGAAACTCGTAATCAACAAAACGCCAATTTACGCGCCCATTTAACAGCAATGAATGATTATAGCCCCATAGGTTTGTATATCCAAGCTGACCAAACACACGTAACCCCAGATCGCTTCGAAGACCCGGGCCACCGGCAATAATCCCAGGGGTACCTTCTTGAAGTGAAATCAACACCGTCTTGCGATCTTTGCTCAGGGTATCCTCGAGCGCCCGAACACTGACGACCGAAAAAATCCCCAAGCGCTTTAATCGTGCGTCGGTTTCCTTCAACAGCGCATCTGAAAGCACGTCCCCTTCTTTGAAAACAATTTCGTGACGAACCACTTCTTCATGCGTGAGACTCAACCCTTCGATTTCAATTCGGCCCACGCGAAACTGAGGTCCCTCAGAAACCTCGAGGGCGATCGTTGCGCTTCGATTATCCTCAGAATACAGGACTAAACGATCAGTTCCTTCATTAAGAATCTGGACCCCTAGATACCCCAGAGCCCGATATTTTGACTTGAGAACGTCTAACCCCTCACTTAACGCATAAAGATTGAGGGGCTCCCCTACGCGAAGCTTCAGCATTTGATAAAGTTCTTCGTCCAAGAAGCGAGAAACCCCAGAAACCCGAACCTGCTCCACTCGTGTTTGCTCGCCTTCATAGAGGTAAACGACAAGTTTCACTTTGCTCCCCTGTAAAGAAGTTCTCTTTTGGGGCGGGAAAACCGCCGTAATCGTCACCAACTTTGCCGCAAGATAACCTTGCGACTTCATCCATTCGATCACAAGTTCAGCTGTCGCCTGCACATCACGCTCAACATAATAATCATGATCCAAAAGGACGGACGCCTTCTGGGCCCGAGCCCAAAAAATAGACTGAAGAGCTTCTTTTGAAAAAATGAGATTGCCATCGAAGTCCAGAGCCTCAATTTTGACCCGAGTGCCTTCTTGAATCAAATAAGTCACATGCCGTTCTTGAGTTTGGGGTTTTTCAAAGATATAGGGCGAGATTTTCACATGAGCATAGCCCGCAGAATGATATTCCTCCTCCAATCGTAACCGAATGGCTCCGATATAGTCAGTCCCGAAGCCTACTTTCCGCTGGGCTTCGATGATTTCCGAAAGCTGAACCGCGGTGAAGGCGACATTTCCCCGAAATCCAAAGCGAACCCGATCCCCCAGATCCACATGAACAGTGACATCAACCCATCGGGCTGCTCGGTTCCCGATTTTTTCAACCACGGAAAGTACTGAACTTTTTACGCCGATTTCCTCAACGCGAGCTCCGACAAACTCCTCTGAGGCAAGAAGATCCTGCACCGATCTTTTACTCGCATTCATGCGCACCTCATCGAAGATTGCTTCTCGCGTGAGGCCTAAACGCTGGGCCAGCTCCAATTGGATTTTCTCCCAAAAACCAAGAAAATCATCGCCCGTAAGTTTAGCCGCCGAACCCTCCAGGACGAACTCAAACTGACGAATACGGGTGGGCAATCCCTCCTCTATTTGAAATTCAAGAACGGACTCAAATTTTCCGGTTTCTGACTTCTTGCGCGACAGTTTAGATTGAATTCTCATCTGCTCGTAACCATGAGCCCGATAAAGAGCCTGCAAGTCTTCTGCGGTTCTCACGACTTTACTCCGAATGAGTTTTTCACCTGGGAAGATCTGTAACGCCGGCTCAATTTCGTTTTGTGCAAAGACGGTAAGCCCCGAGAATTCGAGACGATCGATCTCGACCTTTGAGTCGGGTGAATCGGGTGAGTCGGGTGACTCACGAGAGCCTGGAGGTGCTGCAAAGGACAGGGGGGCCATTGATAGCCCGAGTGAAACCCCGAGTAAAACTTGAAAGAGGAAAATCAAGTTCCAAGCCATCCTCATCATAGGTTACTTGAACCTCTTTTGAAGCTTTAAATCAAATCCGTAAGAAGGGATTGAAGTGGAGTCGTTGGTTTCAAATTGATCCCAAACTCCAATAACGGAAACTCCAGGGGAAACCTTGTATTCGGCGTTAACTTCCCTTTGCCCGCCAGTCCCCACACCCACTGTACTTCCGGCCGAAACATCGAGGTTCTTAGTTAAGCTTTTTTTGATAACCACTTTTGGAGCCGCGCTTCCTTCCGTAGAAGATTGCGGCCTAAAAGCGCTCGTCGCCTGTTGCGGATTGACAGACTCATTGAGTTGAATCTCGAAGCCTGTTTTGCTTTGAACCTCCCGATTGAAATCCAAAGAATGGAGCAGAAGTGAAGCCGCCTCGCCCTGCTCTATCAAGCTCCGATCAGAAGAACTGAGACGTTTTGATTCGCTCGAAGTCAATCCCATCGTCAGCAAAGAGATAATCTCAGACTCCGGCATCACCGGATTAGACGTAAGCTCAATTTTTGGAAGTGGATCCATTCTCCCGGACACATAGAGCTGAATCTTGTAAGGAGACAGCTCCGTATGTGCGAGCAAACTGAGCGTCGGATTAATCTCCATCGGATTATCAAAGACCGCTGAAGCGGATTCAATCTGAAACATGCGATCCTTGAACACCATTTTGCCTTGAATCAGCTCTGCTTTTCCAACGATACGAGGAGTTTCAAGAGTATTCACGATCGTAACTGCACCTTTTGCCTCGGCTTGAAAAAGATCGTTTCGAATCATGATTCCTCGATCAGCCGAAGCCTGAATGTCTAAAACGAATTTAGGATAGCTGCCCTCGCGCTTTAAACTGGGGGGCGGCGTATATTGAAGTGCCTTGAGCCCGACCGCCTTTTGAGTCTGAAGAACTTTCATCGTCGAAAGACCAGAATCTGAAACCACTTCGCCCTTCACTTTATAGGGGGGCTCATCCCCTTTCACTTCGAGCTTGCCATTGAGGGTTATGTAGTCAAACGGGATAATCTTGAGTTTGGTCTGCGCAATACGCCCCAACAGACTCACTTTGGGATAATGATCAGCAAAAAGTTGTACAGAACCATCGCAATCAACACGCCCACCCGCGAGATCCCCTTTAAGATTCTGAACAGTAATCACATTCTGTCTCAGCTGAAAGGCTCCGCTAATATTCTCAAAAGGTGATTCTATTGCAGGAATACGGACGCTGACCCCTTCGACATTGGCTCGCCCAAACACCAATGGATCCTTAAGCATTCCTCCAATGGTAAAATCCAAATCGGCTACGCCTCCTGCCTGCGAAACACTGGAGGTCAGGAACTCAACAACAGAAACATCCAAGTCTCCACTCACACGCCCCTCGATCTCGGAGTCATGCCCGCGAAGCTCCAAGCGCGCGCTCCCATTGTTTCCTTTAAGCACGAGGTCCCGAAGATCAAATGAACCGTCGGTCACCTTGAACGAAATGGGATGTGCCAGATGAAAACGGGCACCCTTTTTCGCGAGCAGGTAGTCTTGAATTTCAACTTTTCCACTGCCCTTCTCAAGTTGACCCGAACGAAATGAAAGCTGTGCCGAGGCCGAAACCGCTCCGGCAAGCTCAGGATCCTGCATCATACGGGGGTTAAGCAAAAGCAAGAGAGGCGAAAAATCCAAGCCCTTAAGCTCCGTCCTCAAAAAGCTCTGCCCCCCCAAATTGAAGTCATATGAAAAATCCAAAACTCCTTGCCCTCCCAAGGCTGATCCCTGAGCTCGCGTAACTCCTCGATCACTTCGAATGGTGAGGTCACTCGGCGGCAGGCCGACGCCTCTGACCACGACTTGATTTAGGGCAATCTGTGAATTGGATTGGATGACGCCCAGTTTACCCTTCCCTTCGCTCGACACTGAAAGAGCGCCTCGCATCGGAACGTCAAGTTGTGCCACGTGATCAAGATCACTCACCGAGAATCCCCGGGTCGCAAAGGACCAATCAAAATTGTCTTGAGGATCAACCGAGATTCGCCCTAGGATCTCTCCCGTTCTCTTTTTTGACTTCAACGAGGAGATGTAGACTCGACCCCGATCATAACCCCCTTGAAGAGCGACCGAACGAAACCGTTCCCCCAGAAAATCCCAGCCCTCTCCATTAAAAGAAGCCGTCACATCCAGAAGATTCAAATCGAGTCCTCCGCCGACATGTACTTTTCCGGTGAAGGGGCCGCTTAGGCTATGAGGAAACCACCAATAGTCTTTGACGAGATTTCGAAATATTTGAATCAGATCCTGGACGTTGCCCTCTGAAATAGTAAAATCAAGTGCGGCGGTCTCGGCAGCTCCTAGATCCAAAACACCTTTACCCAGATAGTAAGTGCGCCCTTTTTTCACCTGAACATCCGAAAATATCAAATGCGAAGGATCATCATCCCAAGTGATTCGGCCTTTCAAATCCCCCAAATACAAACCCAGATACGAGGCGTCGGTAAGCTCTGGATCAAAATCCAAAAATATTCTCGCCGTCGGTCCATGCACATGAATTTTTACTGGCCCTTTTCCGGCGATCGGCTTTTGCGCAAGCCCACCGATATCCGCTAAATTCATATGTCCTGAAGCCCGGAGATCAAATCCGGCTTTGAAATTCACTTCGCCATCCACCTCCAGACGCGTTTCACCCAGACTTAATGAAACGCCAGAAGGGCCCTCCATTCGAACAGCATCAGAATCAATTGCAACTTCCCCGACGAGTTGAACACTTGGAATTTTCAAAATCCACCGCAAGGGCTTTGTTTTTCCCAGACGTTGATTGTCCAATTGAAGATCAAGAACTGCCAAATCCAACTTTGCGTGAGCTGACCAGGAATCCTTTTGCTCCCGACGTTCTCGGACTTTCTGCAAAGACACCTTAACCGTCCCACTCACTCGTACATCGAGAGGATAGAGTTCACGGACCACAGGACCTGCGACCCAATGCAAATGCGCTCTCGAGAGCTTCAAAGGTAATTCAATCGGATCATTTCCAAGATTGCTCAGGGACACCTTCATTGAACCGATTTCAATGCGACCCCCTCCGCCGGGCTGGCTCCCCCCAACTCTCGCACGCTCCGGACTTTCAATAACCCCTTTTTCAATCGTAAGTGTCCCACCGCCCTTTGCCCCCATCCAGGCAACATCGACGCTCGCCTGTTCGGCTTCCCAGCTCTTAAACCGGACCGCCTTGAACAGAAAGGTCCCTCGCACTCGGCCCTGACGAACAAACTCGACCAAATTACCCTGGATTTTTCCGTTCCACGATAGCTCCCCCGCGAGAGGCGAAGTGCCCAGCCCAAGTGAAACGAGGGGCACTTCGAGGGCCAGAAGATTGGACCCTATCTTTGAATCTAGATCGACCGCTAAAGTTTTAGGCTCAAAAAGATTGCCATTGATCCGCCCCTCAGCAGCAAGAGTAGTGCCCGCTGCGCGGACCTCCAATTTATTGATTTCAACTTGATCGGCCCCTACTTGCGCCGCAAGCTGCAAGGAGTCGAGCGGAACTGAAAAGCCTAAAGATTTGATTTTTTCGCTCTTGAGCGCCGAAAGATCCGCAAAAACGGAGAATCCTCTTTTCCCGTTTTTGCCCAGCTGCTGTTCCAGTTGAACTTTGTTGATCTGAAAATCCATCACACCCACCGTGTCCGGCAAAACTAAGCTCACATGTGTTTTTTCAATCGAAAGCGCGTCAACCTGGAAATTAAGAAACTCATCCAGATGAATCCGTTTTTTTGCCTCCGACGACTCGCTGGGCTGAGTCAGATCCAGGTTAATTTCGGCACCCATGACTTCGACCGAGTGAATGCGAATACTCCCGGTCAACATTTGAAAGGGCAGGAAACCCAGGTCGACACTTTCGGCTTGCACCCGCGACCCCGCGGGAAGCCGTAGAATATTTCGCTCCCTTAGAACAACTTTAGGCTTGAGGACTCGAATTCCGGGAGGGAAAATCCGGATCGCCAATCCGCCAAAATCCCCATCAATTCCCGAGTCCACGGGAAGAAAACGGGACACCACACTCTTGAAGAGAGGCGCAAAGGCGGCACTCTGAATGAAGAACAGCACCCCGACAATCGAGAAGACAACCCCAAGCAGAAAAAGGTAAACGGCATTCTTCTTCATCCCTTATCACCGAGTCGCGCTAAACGATCGAGGCGCTCTGTGATGTCTCGGTAATGAAAATCCATCTCCTGGATTTTCTGATACCAAAGAAATGCGACTTCCATTTTCTGAAGAGCCTCATGAGCTCGCCCCATCAGGTAGAAGAATTCAAGTTTTTCGTTTTCAGTCAGCTCGTCTTTGCCGAGATGAGGCTGTAAGACCCCAATGGCTTCGAAAGGCCTCTCCGCCAGAAGCCAAGCGTAGGACAAAAGCGCTAAAGCCGGCATCGAAGGGGGATCCGCCATCTTCACGGCAGTTTCAAATTGGCGCGCAGCGAGAACGAAGAGTCCCATTTCCAAAAAAGCGATCCCTACATCCAAGTGGTCCCGAGTCGAAGAAGTCTTAAGATCCCCCTCAATCTTCGAAGAAAACTGATCCATCGCTTCTTGCGAACCGAAAAGGGCAAAAGGGTGTGCCGACTGATCAGAGGCACGATCGGGATAAAGGCCTAAATTAAAATCCTGATCGAGCTTCTTCATCAGAGTTTCAGAATCGACTTCTGAAAACACTTCCTTTTTCAGAGGACCCAGACTTCGAAAGCGGGCTCGCAGTTGCCCGCTCCCGCGAATCAACTCATCGATTTCCGTTTTCTGAATTCGCTCCAACATCTGCCGGACAGCAACCGTGTTTCCTTTTTTTCCTGAAGCCGTGCGAAGAAGTTTGCGGAGAATTTTCTTCGCATCGTCTACAAGACCTTCACTGATGAGAATGCGCGCAGACTCGAGCTCGTCTTCTGTTTTTTCTTCCGCATTTTCTTCGGCCGAGACCTGCGGTTGTTCGACAAGACCGGAAACTTGCACGCCATGAATCTCTGGCATCTCTTGTGGCGCTGCGGACTCCTCCAGCAAATCTTCGCCGAGATCGATCCGCGTCCCATCCGAATTCAATGGAGGTTTAGAGGACTTAGAGTTTGTCACAACAGTTTAATTTTACTCGTATTTTGGAAGAAAGGCTTCCAAGAAATGCGTATCGTAATCAGAGTCTTTAAATTTCTTTGAAGCGAGGATCTTTTTATAGAACGGAATGTTCGTTTTGATCCCTTCGACGACGAACTCGTCAAGTGCTTGACGCATTTTAAGGATCGCTTCGTCGCGGGTTGGTGCGTGAACGATGACCTTGGCAATCATCGAGTCGTAAAAGGGAACAACTTTGTATTGCGCAAAAACGAAAGAATCGACTCGAACCCCAAACCCGCCCGGCACATGCAGTGCCGTAATCGTGCCAGGGGATGGGAAAAAGCGTTCAGGATCCTCGGCATTAATCCGAAACTCCATGGCATGGGTACGAATGACAACGTCAGATTGCTTGATGGTTGTCGGCTGACCTGCAGCGATTCGAATCTGTTCTTTGATCAAATCAATTCCCGTCACCATTTCGGTCACGGCATGCTCAACCTGAATCCGAGTATTCATCTCCATGAAGTAGAAGTTTTTCTTCTCATCCACCAGAAACTCGACGGTCCCGACACTGTCATAGTTTACGGCGGCGCAGAGCTTTAAAGCTGCTTTAACCATCGCCTGTCGAAGTCCGGCATCGATAACAGGGCAGGGAGATTCTTCGATGAGCTTTTGATGTCGGCGTTGAATCGTGCAATCGCGTTCGCCCAATGCAATTCGATTACCGGCTCGATCACAGAGGACTTGAATCTCGACATGGCGAGGATGTTCACAATACTTCTCGATATACATCGAGCGATCCCCAAATGCGGAAAGCGCTTCAAGCGAGGCCCGCTCAAATACTGCGCGCAATTGAGACGCGTTGTAAATCACATGAATTCCCCGGCCCCCGCCCCCTCCTGAGGCTTTGAGAATTACGGGATACCCAATCTCCTCGGCCGCTTCAATGGCCGCATCACAATCTGGAACCGCAGCAAGTGTCCCGGGTAGCAGAGGTACGCCTGCTTCTTTGGCAATCGCCCGGGCCCGCGTTTTCACACCCATCGCTTCGATATTCTCAGGACTTGGACCGATAAACGTGATGTCGCATTGCCCACAAAGGCGGGCAAATTCAGGGTTTTCAGACAAAAATCCGTAACCCGGATGAATCGCCTCTGCTCCGGTAATATCCGCAGCGGACAGAATGCTCGGCATATTCAAATAGCTGAATTTAGGATGAGGGGGACCAATACATACCGCTTCATCTGCAAATTTAACAGGAAGAGAATCCGCATCCGCGGTTGAGTAGGCTGCGACGGTCGAAATCCCAAGCTCCCGGCACGCTCGAATAATCCGAAGAGCGATTTCCCCTCGATTTGCTATAAGGACTTTTCGAAAAGGAGGAGTCATTGAACCTTCATGAAGCTGTCATGGCCCCCTACAGAACCTCTAGAATAAAAAGTGGCTCGCCGAATTCAACGGGTTGGCCATTTTCGACCAAAATAGAGATGATTTTGCCCGAAAACTCAGCTTCAATCTCGTTCATCAACTTCATCGCTTCAATGATACAAAGCACATCGCCTCGCTTGATCATTTTGCCTTCCCGCACATAAGTATCTGCCCCAGGAGAAGGTGCACGATAAAACGTTCCCACAAACGGCGAAACAATCTGTTTTTGATTCGAAGAAAGCTGGGATGACTTTTGAGCAGGGGCGACCCCGGCAACGGGCGTCGACGGCGCGGTCGGCACGAGCGCATACCCGACGGGTGCCGGTTTTTCCTCGGGAGAATTGAAACGCAAATGAACGCGAGCGCCCTCATATTCCCAATCGAGTTCCGCCAGGTCATGCTTCCGCATCAGGGCGACGTAGCGCTCTACTTGCTCAAAACCTGAAGGAGATTTCGACGGCTTATTTGTTAGCTTTTTCACTGTAGGAGTAGTCTCGAGTATCGACTTTAATCATATCCCCTTCCTTCAAATGGAAAGGAACCTGAACCACAGCGCCGGTTTCCAGCGTTGCAGGCTTACTGCCCCCCGTTACGGTATCACCCCGAAAAGAAGGCTCGGTTGTAACAATTTTGAGGACCACAAAGGTAGGGAGTTCAACGCCGATAGGCCGTTCATTGAAGTACATCACCTTGATCGTAAGGTTTTCCATCAGGAAATCCTTATCCTGACCCAGTTGTTCATCCGTCAAAACAACTTGCTCATAATTAGCGCTATTCATGAAATGATAGCCCTCAATATTCTTATAGAGGAACTGCATCTCTTTTTCTTCGGTGTTCGCACGATCGAGCTTATCGCCAGAGGTGATCGTACGTTCGATCACGTTTTGATTCAGCATATTCTTAAGCTTGGTACGAGTAAACGCGCGACCCTTACCTGGGCTGACGTGCTGAAAATCAATGATCTCAAAAGGGACACCCTCGAGTTCAACTTTTAAACCTTTTTTAAACTGATTTGTTGCGTACATAGTGCGTAAGTCCTATCCAAATAAAGTAAGACTGTCAATTACCGCGTATAAGTTACGCGATACCCCTCAACCTTTTGCAAAAGATTCTGCAAAAGCTCAATCTGCGCAATCCACCGGGCTTTTTTGACGTCCGGATCCCCGTCAATGGCATCTCCGGCGCTTTTTACGGTGAAAGCGGGAAGGCTGGCCTTCTTCGCGTCGGTCCGAAGAACAAGCGCCCCACCCTCATAAGCTTTGACCTCAAGCTCCTGCACAATCTGGGCAGTTTCGAAGTCTTGGGGGGCAAAATACAACAGCATCTTGTAGGCCGATAGCGCCTCCATGAGACGCCCGAGCATCAAACAGGAATCCGCGAACAGGCGCTGGGCAACCAGGTTATCTGGCACATCTTGGACAACGGGGCCCATCTGTTCGGCGACTTCGGCATAGAGCTGCTTTTCAAACAGGGCACGAGAGAGAGCCACGCGCCCCCCGACGAAAGCCGGGTGCACGCGCAATCCTTCGCGGGCAATCTCAATGGCCTCATCGATAAGACCCGCCCGACGATATGCCTCGGCAAGTGGCGCAAAAACCCGAGAAGTCGGATCTTCCTGATACCTTTTAAGGTAGGAATAAATAAGCGGCTGAATCTCAGCTTTTTCGGACTTCACCATTCTTTTTGTCTCAGGTTAGCTCGGGGTTGAAATGCCGGACTCTTTTACATTCAATATCCTTGGAGTGATGAAAAAGAAAAGCTCAGACTTTTCCAGCGAGGACTTTTCGGTCCCAAAGAGCCAGCCGACAATTGGAATTTTTCTCAAGATGGGGATACCGGAGCTCGACGACTTGTTCGTCATCGTGTAGATTCCGCCAATCACAAGCGTTGTTCCGCTTTCAACCACTACACTCGTTGTCATGTTGCGAGTGCCGATACCGCTTAATCCAGTAGAGGTGTCCTCAGGCACATCACGGGTGACGGTGAGCTCCATAAGAACGTTTCCATCGTTAGTCACTGTAGGCTTCACTGACATACTCAGGTTGGCACTTTGAATGGAGGGTGCGATTACCGTACCCACCCCAGCGATGACGCTCGCTGTCTGCACTGAAACGGGAGTCCCTTGTACGATCGAAGCACTTTGCTTATTAAGCACGACCGTTTTAGGCGAAGCAACGAGCCTGATTTGAGAATCCCCTTCAGCAAGACTCAAAAGCGCATTAATACGAACGGAACCCGCCAATAAACTCATACCAAAAGTACCGCCGGGAGGCGTGGGACCGAGACCGGTAAAACCTCCGCCCGTGGGAGTGACCCCTGGGGTTCCGATCAGCACGTCCGTAGGGTTTCCACCTGCTATACTTGCCAAAAACTGAGGACCGTTCGCATCCGCTCGACCAATCCCTAACGATCCGCCCAGATTCTTTGAAAACCCTTCAGACGCTTCAACCACTTTTGCCTCAATCATGACCTGCGGAGTCTGCGTATCCAGCAACTCCACTAACTTTTTCATCCGATCAATATTTTCAGGAATGTCCTGAACGACAATATTGTTCGTACGCTTATCAACCTGCACCGAGGGCCCTCCCCCGGAGGCATCAGCCGCCCCTCCCCCGCCCTGGGCCGAGCCAAACTTAATGAGGAGACTTTGAAGGTCATTCGGATCCGCGTAGCTTACCGGAAAGACGCGAGTCACGCGAGGCGCGCTGGCTTGCGCCGCCTTTTTAGCTTGAAGTTCTTGTTGTTTTTCAGTGGTCAGGTTCGAAAGGGTCACAATCCGGAGAAGGTTGTTGTTTCGCTCTGCCCCGAGTTTCATGGTTCGCAAAACGACATCGAGCGCCTGGTCCCAAGGCACACTCACCATCGAGAGCGTAATTTTGCCTTTTACGTCATCGCCCACGATCACGTTAAAACCGCTGGCATCGGCAATCAATCTCAACACGTCATTGATGTCGGCATCGCGAACCTGCAGGGTTACAGGTCGCCCTACAAATCGGCGGGTTGCTTGGCTCTCGGAAAAAGCGTCAAGATGGGTTTTGTCGGGAGCTTTCTCAGCTGAAGCTGCCGCGTCGGCCCCTGAGCTAGGGGGAGGAGCTAGGGGCTCCGAAGACTTAGCAGTCTCAGCCGAAGCCACATCGGTCCCATGCGGGAGCTTCACTCGCAGCACATTTCCATCCTGGGCAACCTCGGCGGTCCCCTCCTGCCGCAGTTGAATCACCACTCGCGCCGTGCCCTCCTGACCTTCAACCTGATAAGGGCTGACTAAACTCACGTTTCCTGGAAAAGAGGAGGTGTCGAGTTTTCGAGAAGCCCCCGGCAAAAGCTTCGCCCCTTTAATTTCAACAATGATCTGTTTTTCCGAGGCATTATCCTGTTTCTCAAAACTCAGCGGCCCGTCAGAGCGAATTTCAAGTATCCCCTCTTTTTCGCCGTTCTTAAAATCCACCGAGGTGATGTTGGCCGCTCCGAGGGCAAGGCCAACCCAAGCTAACCCGCCTATGAAAAGCGCGACTCCCAAGGGCCTCATGAAAACTTTTGCTTTTGTTGCTGACATCAATTCCCCCAATTCCATTTGGTACTGCTTATGGACTCCCCGCAGGCGCCGTTTGGCCTCGCCCTTCTGCTGGTAGTCGGATTTCCGTATCCACACTTTCTTCTTGCCCTAAGGCATTCACAATCTTTTCTCGAATCCGGACGGAGTCGGCGGTAATCTTTTTCACGATCCCTTTGCGCATCCCGATTTTTGAATTCTCCGCCAGGAAAAACGTTCGCCCATCTCCCGCCTGAATCATCGCACGATGAGCCCCGGGTCCCGTCATGATCCCGACAACTTTGATTTGATCCACACTCAGCGTTTCGAGTTCCGAAGTCGGCTTGACCTCTTCGCCACTCGCTGTAGTCGCCCCGCCTACCCGTGGTCTTTTAAAGGGGTCGCGAAGTTTCAAAAGTTCTGAAGAAGGATGAGCCGCATCTACCACTGGCACTGGTGGGATTGCCGCCGGCGTTTCAGCGCCAAAGACCGCCGTCAACCGGAGGGCGACACTCAGCAAAGCGAGAGCGATCAAGAAGCGTGCGTTCACTTTCCAGCTCCCTTCTTTGCCACGTCTTTGCCGACATCATCCGCCGAAGTTCCCAGATAACGGTATCCCTTGACTTGAATGCTACCCTCGAGTTCGACAAAACGCCCCACACTTGAACCCACGGGTTTGAGCTCGATCCGATCCACCCCGATCAACTCGGTCAGAGCGGCGATCCTTTGCAGAAAAACAAGAAGCTGCACATAGACCGTTCGAAAAGTTAAATCAAACGGCTGTTCAACATAGTACTCCTTGGTTACGGGCGCCAGTGGCTTTACGCCTGAAACCCGGAGGCCGACTCGACTGGACTCAGCGATGAGAAGTCTCACGACCGAAGGCACATCGACCTGGCTTTTCAAACTCGACTTCAAATCGGCAAGCTGTTGCGTGAGCGACCTGAGCTCGTTTCGTTTGGTTTCAAGATTCTTGAAAAACTCCTGAGCCTGATTGGCTTTGGTCTGCAACAGCACATTGTCCGCTTTCAGAGAGTCGTAAAGCGCCTTTTTTTGCTTCAAAGGCGAGCTTGCATCATACTTGAACTCATAATAGCCATAACCGACAAACGCTACATAGGCGATGAACACCGCTTTAATCGGAATCCGATCTAACATTTCCTTAAGTCCAGCGCTGGCCATTATACCTAACCCTCTTTTACCGTCTTTTGGCGGTCATTTCAAAACCCACCATGGGACCCGCATCGTCTTTCTCCTGCTGACTACTTGGCACCTGTACCTCCGAAAAAAAGGCACTCTCATTCAAACCCTTCATGAAATCCGTCACCTGATTGAACCCCAAAGAACCGCCCCTGATCGCCAATTCATTTTGATCCAACTTTAGCGTCCGAAACCAGACATCGGAGGGAACAACAGAGGCCAAAGTTTCCAAGATCTTGAATGACGCTTGTCGTTCACCCATAAGCTTTTGGATGGTCTCAATCTTTTTTCGAACCATCTGCTCATCGGCATCAATGGATTTCTTCATTTCTTCAAAACCCTGAGTTTTTTGAACCTCAGCTTGTAACTTCTGCTGATCTTTTTGCATTTTTGCGATACGCGTATTGAATTCCTGAAGGTCTGAATCCTTCAGACCATCGACAAAAAAAGTGAACACGATCGCGACCAAAACAAAGGGCATGAATTTTCGAAGCGGCAAATCGCGGAGACCGTCCAGATTTACGCCCTTAAGACTCGGACCTCGGCTGCCAGCAGGAGCCGAACTGCCCATTTGTTTGCGAGAGGCTAAATTAATCTTGATCACTTCGCACCTGCCCTGAGTGCCAGCCCAATTGGCACCGCAGCGATCGGACCGATGGCGGCCATGTAGTCCTGGGTAAACACAGAAGGGTCATAGGAAATCGAATTAAAGGGATTCATGACTTGAGCCGGCAGCCGCAGCGTTTCTTCGACGACTTGGGACAAGCCCGGGATTTTAGCTCCGCCACCCGTCAGCAGGACGTATGAGACAGGTGCGCCCACTGAAGAGGCCGCATAAAAATCCAAGGCCCGCTTAATCTCAGTCGCAAGATTCTCGCTCATCACGCGCATCAAATCGCTTACTTCTTGAGGAAGTTCTGTCGGAGGACTATTGGTTTTGAGAATCTCTGCATCCGAAAAAGAAAGATTCAGATTTTTTTGGATTTCCAAGGTGAGGTTGCGCCCGCCTAATGCCGAGTCCTTCGTGAAAACCGGAATGTCCTGCTGGATCACGATAATCTTTGTCGATGAAGCCCCGATATCCACAACGGCCACGGCTTCAGAAGGATTTGCGGGGTAGTTCACTTCAAACAAATTCTGAAGCGCAAAAAAATCAACATCCACAATCTTGGGAACGAGTCCTGCGTCCTCGATGCACGCCATATACGTATCCAAAACCGTCCGTTTTACGGCGACTAACAACACATCTGTTTTAGTGTCTTTTCCCTTGGAAAGGACCTGATAATCCATCACCACTTCAGAAACATCAAAGGGCAGATATTGTTCCGCTTCCCAAAAAACTTGATCTTGAAGTTCTCTCGGATTTGGAACTTCTAACGACATTCGTTTGATGATGACTGAAGTTCCTGAAAGCGAAGTACAAACATTTTTCGTGGAAAGCTTAAGTTGGGCCACGAGAGTCTTGAGACTTTCAACGACGGCGATTTGATTTACGATTTCACGATTCACAATCACTTCGTCGGGCAGCTGCACAATTCCGAAGTGAATCAGTTTCCAATTCTTCCCAGCTTTCTTGAGTTCAACAAGTTTGATTGAAGACGTTCCAATACTTAATCCCACGGCGGATCCCCCCCCACCAAAGGAGAGAAGACCTTGGAACTGCGATAAAATTCCACCTGCATTGGAGGACGAGAATAGACCCATTCTATTGAAGTGTAATCATCCTGAAGAAAGCGGTCAACTACTCGAAGGAAATTTCTGCCGATTGCCCCTGAAAAAGTAACAGGGCGACTCGATCATGATTAGTCAAATCTTGCCCAGCAGGGGTGATCGTCAAATCTTTGGCGGGTGCGATTGCAAACCCTGCAACCGGGTGATCAGGCTTTAGGTACTCAGTTCCGGCAAGAGGATCATAACAAAACGTGCGAACCAGGTTCATTAAACCCGCCTTTTCGCCTTGTTCTTTGCTCAATAACACGAAGTCTGAAAGTTTCGCTTCGCCCAAAAGCCGGCCTCGCCTGACGAGCTTTGGATTTTCGCCTTTGAGACAGGAGGACACGGTTTCAATTCCATATTGGAGAGATCCATCCGCATCAAAAATAATCCGATAGGGGGTGCGATCAAGGCCTGCTTGTCGCTTTACGCGACTCATTTCGTAAGCAAGTTTTCGAGCCGAATTCAAGGCAACCCAACGCGGCGAGGACTCCCAGACCACAGGAACCGAAGACAAACCCAGGAACACCAGGATCGCAAGCACAACCCAAAGCTTCCGGCGCCGGCGAAACTGGGCCTCTAGCTTCTCCCAAAGCTCAAAGTGCCGCCACTCTTCACGCGCGTATCGTTCTTCGGCTAAATCGGTGTCGTAAATCGGAACCATATGAGATCACCCAAAAGATAATAATAGAGTCCCCCGAGCACCAGAAAAGGTCCATAGGGAACTGAGAGTTTCATCAGAGTCGGAACATTTTGCCCGTCACCGGGTTCTTGGGGTCCTTTGGGCCCCTTGTACTTGAGATAAGCCCCCCAGCCCAAGCCGATTAAACTCCCTAAGACGGAGCTGATCAAGATGGTGTGAAAAACTCCCTCGGGACCTAAAAATGCGCCGAGCATTGCCAAAAACTTAATGTCTCCGCCCCCCAGCCCGCTTCGCCCCGTAAACCGCTCATAGAGCCAGGCGAAAGCATAAAAAACGCCAAACCCAAGTGCCGCTCCGGAAAACGCCGTAATCCAGCCTACCGAAGGAACCATCCAGCAAGTCAGCAAGCCCAAAACGAGCCCGCCAAGACTCAGCACATCCGGAATCAACCGATGCTCCAAATCAATAAAGGTCACTGCCACTAAAATCATCACAAATGGCCAATCCCGAAAAAAGAGCCAGGGGCCAAATCCAAATCGCGCCTGAACCGCAACAAAGAGCAGCGCCGTCAGAAGCTCAATGATGGGGTAGCGAACAGAAATTTCTGCTTTGCACGCGCGGCATTTGCCCCGTAGCAGGAGGTAACTCAAGACGGGGATATTGTCATACCAGCGGACGGCCTTTTGGCAATGGGGACAGTGGCTGCCCGGGCGAATAATGGACTGTTTATGCGGCAAGCGAGCCACCACGACGTTTAAGAAACTCCCAAGAGTCAGGCCCATGGCGATCGAAAACACCGAAAGCAGGGACGGCGGAATTTCCCGAAAATTTTGAAGAAAAATTTGAAGCATCAACTCTCTCTTTTCTGAATGAGAATACCAGAAAACAGGAGAAAAAAGCCACTCACAAGTAGTCCATAGCAGATCGCGCCCACTCCGGCGCTTACTTCAATAGGAATGCCATAGGTGACCCGCGCCCCCAATGAAAAATGCTCAAGGTTCGGAAGCACCTTCGAAACCGCGCGCAAAAGCGCCCGATAAAATGCCGACTCTTCTTTGGCCGCTATAAGTCTGATCCCCGAGATGTTGTTTCCGATGAGGTAAAACCCGCTGGTCATGATCACCGATAGCGAGGTGGTCGAAAAGGTCGAAAAGAAGATTGAAACCGAGGCAAGCACGATGCTCTGAATGAAGGCGAGTCCCAAGGCCCAGTAAAGCGCGGGATTTGCGAGCGCCTGAGTCGAAGAGGTGGCGAAGTAGAGGATGACCAACAAGACGGCACTCAAGAGCAGCGCGTTCACCGCGAGGACCGCAACGAGCCCCAGGTATTTACCTAGTATAAAGGAGAGGCGCGAAATGGGTCGGGAGAGCGCGACAAAGATGGTGCGCTTTTCAAATTCACGCCCCAAAAGGCTAGAGCCTGTAAAGATCGCAATGGCCGTCGAGGACACCCCCACCGCGCTTAGGCCAAAATCCAAAAGCAGGCGATCTTGATGCATGAACATCAAGCGCATTCCCAGGACGCTTAAGGCGAAAAGCAGGAAGGCACAAAGCACGATGTTGTAGAGAATCTTGTCGCGCACGATTTCGGAAAAAGTGACGCGGCCGACGGCTCGAATTACGGTGAGAAAAGAAGGAAAGGAGGTTCTCATTTAAACATATCCTCCAAAGACCCACGCTCGGGTGTCACCGAGATAACTTGCCCCCCTTTTTCGAGCACTCGAGGTAGCAACTGATCGAGTGCCGCTTGCCCCGCGACCGTTGTATGAACAAGCCCCTCTTTTGGGGACTGGTAACAAAGTTCGATGCGGCCACTGCCGCCGGCCAAAAAGTCATTCAAACGCCCTGATCGGACGATGTGACCCTTTTGAATCAACGCCACCTGATCACAAATCGCTTCAACATCCGGAATCACATGCGAACTGAAAAACACGGTATGGCCCTCGCGTGCAAGTTTCGCAATGAGCTCACGCACCTCTTTTCGCCCGACCGGATCAAGGCCACTCATGGGTTCATCTAAAACCAAGAATTCTGGCTCATGCAAAATTGCCTGGGCGATCCCAATTCGTTGAAGCATCCCTTTGGAGTACTTGCGGAGTTCACGCCCCCCCGCCTCATTAAGCCCGACCAAATCCAGGACCACGGGAATTCTATCCCGAAGCCTTTGCGAATCCATCCCCGAAAGCGCCCCAAAATACTTCAGAATCCCCTCACCCGTCAGGTGCTCGTAAAAGTACGGGCGCTCGGGCAGATAACCCAAGCGGCTTTTGGCTTCGCGACTCATCGCTGGATAGCCTGCAACTTTTAAGCTGCCCGAAGTCGGAGCTCGGTGGCCGACGATGAGTTGAATCAAGGTCGTTTTCCCTGCGCCGTTTGGGCCTAAGAAACCAAATACGCTCCCGCGAGGCACTGTGAGACTCACGCCATGTAGCACCTCTGCGCGTTTGAGCCAAAAACCGGTGCGAAAGGATTGGGTGACGTTGGTGACCTCGAGAATGGGGGCGGAAAGGGACATAAAACCTCTCATGATAACCAAGCATTAACCCAAATCAAGGAAAGGTCTAGAGGGAAATGATGACAGGAGCCGCCAAACTATTTCAGATTGAAATTTACAATTTACATATTGTGTATTGTAAATTCTGGCGATAAAATAGAGCAGTATGGCTGACGCACGCAACACCCTTCGTCCACAAGACATCCTCATCGCACTAAAACTATCGATTCTCGAGCATTTAGACCACTGGACCCAAGCCCAAATGGCCCAAAGCCTGGGAATCAGCCCAGCTGAAGTTGCGTTTGCATTGCGGAGACTAAAGAAACATCACCTGGTCAATCCCAACGAGCAGAAGATTCTGCCTGGGGCTATGTGCGAATTCTTAGTTCACGGCATAAAATATGTTTTTCCCGCGGAGATCGGTCGCACGACCCGAGGAATGCCGACTGGATCTTCGCACGAGGTATTCAAACGCAAACTTCGTGTGCCTCCGGAATACGCACTCGTTTGGCCGACCGCGGACGGGAGCGTACGAGGCCAGTCCTTAGAGCCCCTGTACGAAACTGTCCCACTTGCGGCAAAACAGGACACGAAACTTTACGAATTGCTAAGCATCTTGGACGCCCTTCGCGTGGGTGGCGCTCGAGAGACTGCGATCGCGGCGCGGGAACTAGAGAGTCGGCTTTTAAGGAAGGAGGCGGCATGAAGGCAGCACCGCTCCATCCCGATATCGAAATGATCCAGATCGTCGCAAATGCGCTAGGTCCACTCAAGGATCAAGTCGTTTTTGTGGGAGGCGCAACAACCACGTTGTACATCGATGATCCAGCGGCCCCGACCCCGGTGGCGACGCAAGATGTGGACTGCGTAGTCGAGCTCTCAAACCTGTTTTTGTTTACAGAGCTAGAAAAAAAACTGCGAAAACTTGGATTCAAACAGCCTGTTGCTGAGCCCAATCCTCCTATTTGCCGATGGGGACTTGGCGAAATTGTTGTAGACATCATGCCCAGCGATCCGAAAATTCTCGGGTTTAGTAATCCTTGGTACCCCGAAGGAATTGCTCACAAAGAGGCCCGCGCCCTTCCCAATGGCTCCACTATTTTTATCTTTTCTCTCCCCTTCTTTGTAGGTACGAAGCTCGAAGCGGTCAAAAATCGAGCCGGAAACGACTTGAGATTTTCGCACGACTTAGAGGACATCGTGCTTGTCTTGTCGGGATCATCAAACGCGAGCAAGGATCTTTCGGCCGCTCCGCAGATACTGAAGAACTACCTCAAAAAAGAATTTGGCCGACTCCTCAAAGATCCCCTGTTTTCGGAGGCTGTCTCAGGAACCCTGGCTATTCGAAACGAAGACGCTAAGCGCGCCGACAATGTTATTGCGCTAATTCGACAACTCCCTTAATAATCCAGCCCAAAAACCGCCACAGGCTAGGCCTTGGCGCGCGAGGTCTGCTTGGAGATAAATTGGCGATTCACGATCACTCATCACCTTTGCGAATTTTCTTGCGACCTTCAAACACTGCCACGACCGTGATCGTTTTCTTTTTTGCATCGATTTCGTAAACGATCCGATAACTCCCCTCAATCAACTCGCGCAGATTCTCCTCTTGGTACTCTGGCACAATTCGGCCGGAGAGAGGAAACTGAGAACTTTGCTTTGCCCGATCAAGGAGAAGCTGAACAAATCGCCTTGCATTTTCAGGAGCGCTCTGGGCAATGAATTCACCAATCTCGATCAGATCATTCCAAGCGCGAGCCGACCAGATTAGTTTCATTTCACTTTTCCAAACCTCTTGTCCAACGCCTGCTCCAAAGCTTTCGTCCCCATGACCCTGCCTGCTTTGGCATCAGCGCGGCCCTCATCGACAGCGGTCATGAAGTCTTCTCGTTCTCTTAGGCGATCAAACTCCTCAGGAGTAATCACCACAGCAGACGGCTTGCCATTTTGGGTAATCACCACAGACCGTCCCGTTTCATGAAGGGCGTGAAGCACCTTAGACGCCTGCGTCTTAAATAGACTTAACGGAATAATATCTTCCGTCACCTGAATATCTCTTCTCTTATACGCCTTCATATACCGAACACCTCAGGTCTAAATATAGCTCTTTTTAAAGATCCTGTAAAGGGTCTGTTTGGTTACCCTCTACGACCTGCACTTATATCTTCGACAGCTTCGCCAAAAAAAACTCACGGCTCCAAAGCGTTCTCAGTTCGGCCGATTTTTCAGCCTTTAAAAAAGGCGATACATCCTTAAAGGCCTCCGACCACTGCAGAGACGCTATTTTCTCCGACATTTGCTGAACCAACCAAGTGCGATCGACTTGAATAGACTGGCCACTCCAAGGACCGTATTGGGCAAGCGCATGCCCCAGCAGAACATAATTTGGTGAAATTCGTTGCGAAATATACCAACTAAAATCATACCAATCCCGCCCTTTGACAAACGGGCGACACAGGAGGGCATGAAGCTTGCCAGCAAAGAGAGATCCGAGATCATAAGTTGAAATTGAAAAGTCCGTTGGGAAGTCGAGAAACTTAACCTCCTGTGCTGCTCCGGCAGGTGGATTGGCATCCACTTCAATTTTGATATTGATCTTCTTTTTTAAGTCGCTCAAATGCCGGAGCGCAAGCAATCGCTTAATGCTCGAGTCTTTCAAGAACTGAGCTTTCACGTTGCGTTCAGGCTTTTCATTGCCGCCGACTTCAATTTCGTAACCATATACACGCATAGCGTGTGCGACCGCTTCTAGATAAGACGTCAACATAAAGTCGGCATCAGGTGACACGAGTGTAAAATCTAAATCCTCAGAGAAGCGATCCAGGCCATGCACGATTCGAAGACAGGTCCCACCTTGAAAAACTGCCTTTTCGAAAAATCCACACTTCGCTAGTGCGTAGAGGGCCACCTCTTGGGTGATCTCTTTTATGGCGTTTTCCTCTTCTTGAGCATTTTGGGCGTGATAGGATTCTAACTTCTTTTGAATAAGATCCTTCATTTCAACCCTTTCATGTCAGTCCCCGCATCAATACAACCCGTAAGCGCTCACAACTCTTTTTGCGATAAGCATTCGCCAGGGTTTCGAGTTCGAGATAACTAAATTCTTTCGCAAACCGCTGAAGTTCAGGCAGATCAATTCGGAGGTCGCTTTGGATTTCTTCAAGGTTCGCATAGACTCGCCTCTTCGCATAAGTGAGATCAAACAGCGCCTTGATCGGGTTTGACATCAAAAATGATCCACCCTTTGCCCTTATGCTTTCAATGCCTAATCGAAACGCGGCCTCGGGTACTGGGCGGTAAGTAAACTCTCCAAGCGGTGTCGTGTAGATCTTGTTTTTCATTTGGGGACAGGTAGAGGTCACTGCATAGACCCCTTCAGGAATCAGTCCATGAAACGACAAAGCCGATTCAAATGAAACCGCGCTGGGAGAATACAATCGAGCAGCCACAGCATGAAGAGAGAGCGGTCCCTTGCGCATCTTCTCAGAAAAAACGTAGAGTCCACGCCGCACCTTCAACAAGCTCCCTTGCTTCAACAATCTACTGAGCGCACTGTAAATTGCGCTGGGGCTTAGGCCGCGAAGGACCAGATGCAGGTCGGCATCGTCAAAAACTTCGGCCGGAATTTTCTCTCGCAATATGGCTAGGTGGCTCATAGTTAATCCAGAAACAGTCGTTTTTAGACTGTTTCTGGATTAACTATAACATAAAAATAGCCGGAAACTATTAAAATTAGACTATTTATGGCAACAACACCGCGTTATTGCATATGAAACAAATACATACTATTCTTTCAAGTGAAAGAGAGGCTGTTTATGGCACCCGCAAAAACGGTAACCAGCCCGGACCAGATTAAGAAAGAAGCGGTACTCACAAAAGCAGTGCTTCGTTCAGCCGATCTATTAGGCGTTTCAAGAAAGGAGCTTTCTCAAATCGTTGGCATCAGCGAGGCCACCCTCTCTCGAATCTACCAAGGCCGATCGGTGATCTCACTTGAAACCAAAGAAGGCGAGGCAGCCTCACAGCTGGTTCGTATCTACCGCAGCCTCGATACGTTGTTTGGAGGGAAGTCTGAGCTTTGCTCTCGATGGCTAAAGTCTTCAAATGATCATTTGGGCGGAATCCCACTCAATCTCACTAAAAACATTCAAGGGCTCATTCATGTCGCTGGATATTTGGACGCAATGCGCGCCAAAGTTTAAATTTACCGCATACCTTGGAAAACCTTGGCGAGTTGTTGAAGCGCAACACATCGTTGCAACGCGAAAGCTCGTCGATAGTGACGAGGAGCAGGCGATCCTCGAAGAGTTGATCGATAAAGCAAAACCTCCTCTGCCCTACCCGCGACCTCACGACGAAGAGTGCAAGCGCTACCACTATCTTCTTTGGACTCCTTTTCGATACCCCCCCCTAAAGCACGGATCGCGCCTTGGAAGTTCTGACCGGCGTGGACTTTGGTATGGATCAGAGAAAATTGAAACGGCTTTTGCCGAGAAGGCATACTACGCCTTTCTATTCCGTTCAGGTTCACACGCTGATTTTGGCGTCTTCGAAACATCGATCACCGTATTTGCAGCCCAAGTCAAAACAAAGTCTTGCGCTGATTTAACTCGGGCTCCTTTCAATAAATTTGAAAAAGACCTCGTGACGCCCAACTCATATACCGCCTCTCAGAGGATCGGCTCAGAACTTCGTGATCGCGGCGCAGAAGTGATTCGATTCAAATCAGCAAGATGTGCGGAGCACGGATTCAATATCGCGGTCACTAAAATCTCGGCATTTCAAGCTCGCAAACCGGTTGAAGACGGCTCATGGTTTTGCATAAGCAGCGCCGATACCGTGGAATTCAAACCCTTTGGTCTTCAGGCAATCCAAGTCCCGACCGAGCGCACCGTCTTTAGGTGCACAGATTTTGAACTAGGCGGAAAAATTGATTTTCCCCGCTTGGCGCGCCCCCTTTAGAATTAAGGGTTTTCTTCGAGTCGAGCGCTTCCATTTGCGCAGTTTTCCATAAAGACTCGCGCCATAATCACGCTATTCGTTGGAATACCGTGATAATCAACACGTTATTCGTGCGAAAAACGTGAGAAGCGACACATTATTCGTCCCAGTTTCGTGATTGGTTGCATAAAACCTAAAACTCCCACCCACACCACCTCCCACCCAACTCGAAACTTGTCATGACAAAATTCAAGTAGGGTGGGAAGAAATCAGGGCACTTAACGAAGCGGCGTTCAATAATCCAACCCAAACACCGCCACATGCTCCGTCTGTGTTCGAACCCGGCCCGCGGAATCCACATACAGCGCCCCGCCTTGCGGATCCCGCGCTGGGAACTGTTTGGACTTTGAGTACTCGCGATTTACCTGATCCAAGAATTGGCCGAGTTCCAGTGAACGAATCTGCTCCTGCAGCTGCGCTTTAACGCGATCATCTTTTTCAGAC
>CAIRTR010000049.1 GCA_903881565.1 Oligoflexia bacterium
CTTAACCTTCTTAACTGCTCGTACAAATCCCGCTCTTGGGACGAAAGAGTCTTGGGAATCTGAACCTTAATCCGGATGAAAAAGTCCCCTTTGCCTCGCAATTTGAATTCAGGAAGACCTTTCCCCTTTAAGCGCAGGACTGTCTCCGGCTGGGTCCCCTGTGGGATCGCCACGTTCGTATAGCCCTCAAGGGTTTGTATTTTTATACCTGCGCCTAAAACGGCGTCTTCAATCGAGATCTTCAACGTACAATGCAGGTCCGCGCCGTCCCGTTCAAAAAGTGGATTAGGCAATGTTCGAACGATGACAAAAAGATCGCCTGGGGCTCCGCCAGAAACCTCACTTGGCAAACCGTGCCCCGCCACACGAAGGGCCGTGCCTTCTCTGATTCCAGCCGGGATCGTGATCGTGATCGCATCTTCGGTCTCAAGGTCGGGCCGAGTAAGGCGCATCTTCTCTTCGCCCCCGGTTAAGATACGCTCAAGTGGAACTCGGAGAAGCACTTCAATATCGGCGCCCTTAGGCCGAAAAGCAGATCCGAAAATGCGTTCAAAGATGTTTCCGAACCCAAAACCAAATTCTCCACCGCCAAACAAGTCCTCAAAATTAGCGCCCCCAAAGAGATCCTCTTGCGAGAAACCTGAAACGCCTTCAAAGCCTTTGGCGTCGTATTTGGATCTCTTATGAGGGTCCGAGAGGACCGCATAGGCTTCGGCAATCTTTTTGAACTTTTCAGTGGCGCCTGGGTCCTTGTTTCGGTCGGGATGATATTTCAGCGCGAGTTTTCGAAAGGCGTCTTTGATCGCACTTTTATCCGCGTCGCGCTTCACGCCCAAGGTTTCATAATAATCCTGTTGTGCTTCTGGCATTGGGATTTAAGGTTCCTATCCCGCCTTCTTTTGGCCCTCTTTTTTGTCGTCACGAAACTGGGCATCTACGACATTATCACCCTTGGGTTGCCCATTGGGCTCGACGCTGGGTTGCGTCGCTGCCGCCTTTGAATAGAGTTCGGCACCCACCTCTTGAAGAGATTTCTTTAATGCCTCAGATCTGTCCACGGCTCGACTCACGTCTCGTTTGGACAAAGCTTCACGCGTCTCACGAATGAGCGAATTGATCGCGTCCTTTTTGTCTCCAGGAACGCGGTCCCCGAGATCGGCCAGGAGTTTTTCAGCCTGATAACAGCTTGAATCGGCACTATTAAGCTTTTCGGCCTCATCTCTGCGCTTCTTATCTTCTTCTGCATACTGCTGCGCGGTTTCGAGCATTCGTTTCTTATCGCTCTCCGAAAGGCGAGTGGAGCCCGTGATCCGAATCGACTGTGTCTTACCCGTCGCCGTGTCCTTGGCTACGGCATCCAATACTCCGCTTGCGTCAAGATCGAAGGTCACCTCAACCTTGGGAAGCCCTCGCGGTGCGGGCGCAAGTCCCTCCAGATTGAACTGCCCAAGACTTGTGTTGTCTGCGGCCATCGGGCGCTCTCCCTGAACGATATGAATCGTCACGGCCGTTTGCATGTCTGCCGCGGTTGTAAAGGTCTCCGAGTGCTTCGTCGGGATCGGGGTATTGCGAGAGATGAGTGGCGCCACAATTCCCCCCATCGTTTCGACTCCTAAGGTGAGCGGCGTGACGTCAACTAAAACAATGTCACCCACTTCTCCACCAAGAACTCCGGCCTGGATAGCCGCGCCTGCGGCGACACACTCCATGGGGTCCACGCCCATTTCTGCTTTACGGCCAAAAATATTTTCGAAGAAGGTGCGCACCACCGGCATTCGAGTCGGGCCGCCCACAAAGATGATCCGATCAATCTTCTGCGGTGTGAAGCCACCATCACGAAGGGCCTGCTCCACCGGAGCCTTGCACCGTTCTATGATAGGCGCAATAATTCGCTCAAGTTCCGTTCGCGAGAGTTCCATTTCAAAATGATATGCCCCGCCTCGGCCTGCGGAGAGATAAGGCAGACTGATCTTGGTTGTGGAATTTGTGGAGAGCTCGATCTTGGCAATCTCTGCTGCTTCCTTGAGTCGAGCGACTGCCTTTATGTCGTTTCGAATACTTGTTTCATATTGGCGTTCAAACCGTGTCGCCAAATGGTCAAACAACTTTTGATCCATATCCGTGCCACCGAGCTGCGTATCTCCACTGGTGGCTTTGACTTCAAAAACCCCTTTTCCAAATTCCATGATCGTGACATCAAGCGTTCCACCGCCAAGGTCGATCACCACCACTCTTAGCTCTTGTCCGACACGATCCAATCCGTAAGCAAGCGCTGCGGCCGTGGGCTCATTAACAAGCCGTTGCACGTCAAGCCCCGCAATCTTGCAGGCGTCTTTAGTAGCGCTGCGCTGGTTATCATCAAAGTAGGCGGGAACGGTAACGACTGCCTTTGTGACCGGCTCACCGAGAAACGCTTCTGCGTCGCGCTTGATTTTTTGCAGCAAAAAGCCCGATAGCTGCTCCGGAGAATAATCTCGACCATGCACTTTGAGAGTTATGCGTTGACCCATTTTTCTCTTAAATGCGGTCGCCGTTCCCTCGGGGTTTAATGCCATTTGCCGACGCGCGGGCTCACCCACAATGATCTGTCCATCGGTGAGGACTGCGACATAACTTGGAAAAGCCTTTCCGCCCAGGCTAACGCCCTCGGCACTTGGGATCATCACGGGCCGCCCGCCGCGCAAGACCGCGGCAGCAGAGTTCGAAGTGCCAAGATCAATTCCGATGATTGCCATATTCAAGTACCTCAAGCGGACTGTTTGCAAAAACTGGGCACTGGCACTCGATTTGCTGCATTTGATCCGGAGGCCTTCTATGTCAAATCAGGCGTCAAACGAGATCAGCTTCATCCGTTGGTTTTCAGATATTTCACTCAGCGATGTGCCCAGTGTAGGAGGGAAAAATGCCTCATTAGGTGAGCTCTACCAAGAGCTCGTGCCCCAGGGGGTGAAAATTCCAAATGGGTTTGCAATCACTGCGGAGGGTTACCGATACTTTTTGGATCAAGCGGCCCTTGAACAGGAGATCGCTGACGAACTCAAAAACCTCGACACGAAGGATATCGACCAGCTTCAGGAAAAAGGCCGGCGGATTCGTCACATGATCTTGAGTGCGAAACTTCCCGGAGCCTTGGAGCGCGCGATCGTTTCAGCTTACGATGAGCTTTCGCTTGATGAAGGAGCTGAAACTCTGGACGTTGCCGTTCGAAGTAGCGCCACGGCTGAGGATCTGCCGGAGGCAAGTTTTGCAGGTCAACAAGAAACCTATTTGAATGTTCAAGGACATGGGGCACTTCTCGAATCGTGCAAACGCTGCTTTGCCTCACTCTTTACGGATCGGGCAATCTCATACCGTCATGACATGGGTTTTGATCATCTCAAGATCGGGCTCTCCATCGGGATCCAAAGAATGGTCCGCTCGGATCTCGCCACTTCGGGAGTCATGTTCTCCATTGATACCGAGACCGGCTTTCGAAACGCCGTTCTTATTAACGCCTCTTATGGCCTGGGTGAGAATGTGGTCCAAGGCGCTGTGAATCCCGATGAATACATCGTCTTCAAACCTACGTTAAAGGAGGGTTACCAACCCATCCTCCAGAAAAGAATCGGCTCCAAGGAGTTTAAACTGATCTATGATCTCGGCGGAGCCAAAATGGTCAAGAACGTCCCTGTCTCCCTTGAGGATCGACGAAAACCTGCATTGTCTGACATTGATATTCTGCGCTTATCAAAGTGGGCAATGTTGATCGAAGATCACTATAGCGCCATCCACAAGCAGTTCACTCCGATGGATATGGAATGGGCAAAAGACGGCAGAACCGGGGAGCTATTCATCGTACAAGCGCGCCCCGAGACCGTTCAGTCATTAAAGAGAATTGACCAGCTGGAGCTTTTTGTCTTGGAGAGACGAAGCCCCGTTTTGGTCACTGGGCGAAGCGTAGGTGAGCGGATCAGTCAGGGCAAAGTAAGAGTGATCCAGCGGGTTCAAGATCTTCAGCAGTTGTTGCCCGGGGAGGTATTAGTCACTGAAAAAACCGACCCCGATTGGGAGCCCATGATGAAGAGAGCAGCCGCAATCATTACCAACCACGGCGGGAGAACTTGTCATGCGGCAATCGTGGCCAGAGAGCTTGGCCTTCCTGCCATTGTCGGAACTGAAAATGGAACGGAAGTGTTGAAAGACGGGCAAGAAGTCACGGTTTGCTGTGCCGAAGGAGAGAAGGGGTTTGTCTACGAAGGCTTCCTCCCTTTTGAGAAGAAGATTGTACCTCTAACGAATCTGCAGCGTCCCAAGACAAAAATCATGATGAATGTAGCCAACCCCGACGAAGCCTTTCGCCTTTCGATGATCCCCAATGACGGAGTTGGACTTGCCAGAGAAGAGTTCATCATCAGCCATTCGATTGGAATTCACCCGATGGCTCTTCTGAAGTTGGATCAGTTAAAAGATAAAGCCGCAAAGGCCAAGATTGAAGAGATCACCCGAGATTACCCGGATAAGGGGGCCTTTTTTGTGGATCGCCTGGCTGAAGGGATTGCGATGATTGCGGCCGCGTTCTATCCCAAGGACGTAATTGTGCGGCTCAGTGACTTTAAAACCAACGAATACGCAGGGCTCCTTGGAGGCGCGGAGTTTGAGCCTAAAGAAGAAAATCCCATGATAGGTTTTCGCGGGGCTTCGCGCTACTACGATCCCAGATACCGAGAGGGTTTCGCCCTTGAATGCAGAGCCATGAAGAAGGTACGCAACGTCATGGGCCTCAAGAATGTCAAACTCATGATTCCCTTCTGTCGAACGCTGGGAGAAGCGAGAAAGGTCATCAATGAATTAAAAGCCAATGGGCTCACTCGAGGCGAAAATCGGCTTGACGTTTATGTCATGTGCGAAATTCCCAGCAATGTTCTCTTGGCTAAGGAATTTTCCGAATATTTTGACGGATTTTCGATCGGCTCCAATGATCTCACCCAACTTACGCTCGGCGTGGATCGCGATTCGGAGATCGTGGCTCATGTCTTTGATGAGCGCGATCCCGCAGTCAAGCTGCTGATCGCATCTGTGATCCGCATGGCAAAGGCTGCAGGAAAGAAGATCGGCATCTGCGGGCAAGCTCCAAGCGACTACCCTGAGTTCGCGGAGTTCCTCGTCGCCCAAGGTATTGACAGCATTTCGCTAAATCCGGATGCCGTCCTTAAGACAACCCTAGCGCTCTTGAGTTATGAAACCCGTGCGACGACCGGAGCGCGCGCGGCGTAACCCGAATGCCCGCCACCCCAAGCCCAAAGTCCGCCCGTACAATCCGTGCAAAACGACAGATACAGACAGCTCTTGATTGCGAAATGAATGGAAAACGTCGCAAAAAAAGCCAAAACAACACTGTCCCATCGCATTCCATCAAATTTCCAGTTGGAACGCTTCTTGATTAGGTTTGCCCCCAGGTGGGAAACAATCTTATGACCAATCCGATATTGAAACGTGCAGAAGACTTTATGGAAGCGCGGCTCCTAAAAAAGGCCGGCGTTTATCCGTTCTTTCGACCGATGTCCTCCAGTGAAGGTGCGCACGTCGAATTTGAAGGGCGCGAGCTGATCATGATCGGATCGAATAACTACCTTGGCCTTACCAATGATATCCGGGTGAAGAAGGCGGGTCACGACGCGATTGAGCGTTTTGGTACCGGTTGCACGGGCTCCCGGTTTCTGAACGGCAACAGCGTGCTCCACGATCAGCTTGAAGCGGAACTTTCAACTTTCCTTGGAAAAGAGGATACCCTTGTCTTCGCAACCGGTTTTATGACCAATTATGCCGCGATCGGAACGCTCGTCGAAGAGGGCGATTATATTTTATCCGACAATGAAAACCATGCCTCCATTATCGCGGGCTGCAAGGCGTCCCTAGCCCAGACCATCGTGTATCGGCATAACGACACAACCGACCTCAGAGCGAAACTCGCGCTACTTCCTCCGGGGGCTGCAAAGCTCATTGTGACTGATGCCGTCTTTTCGATGACTGGCGAAATTGCCGATCTCGCTGACATCGTGCAAGTGAAGAAACAGTTTCCGAACACTTTTCTCCTGATTGATGATGCGCACGGCCTGGGCGTTTTGGGCAAAGAAGGTCGTGGCACGGCAGACAGTTTTGGCCTCGCCGGAGAGGTAGATTTCATTTGTGCGACCTTCTCAAAATCATTTGCTTCCCTTGGCGGATTTATTGCCGGTGATGCAACCGTGATTGACTATTTAAGACATAAGGCGCGCGCCTTTATGTTTTCTGCTGCCCTTCCCCCGGCTTCGGCGGCTTGTGCGCTAAAAGTGCTCGAACTTCTTCAAACAGATCCACAGATCCTGCAACGGCTTTGGAAAAGTGTCCATCGGGCGCGCGAAGGCTACGAGGCGCTCGCACTCTCGTTCGTCCCTTCTCTGACGCCAATTTTGTCCATTCGAGTGGGAGATGAGCGAAAAGCGCTTTTGCTCGTCAAGGAACTCTTCGCCAACGGCATCTTTGCGACCCCCGTCATGTATCCTGCTGTTCCGTTTGGTCACGCGCTGATTCGTACATCGTATATGGCGACACACTCAAAGAGTGATATCGATCATGTGCTCTCCGTCTTAGAAACCTTGAAAAAACCGTTTGACCTAGAGGCCAATGATCTCCCCCATCAACTCCCTCAAGCGCACACGTATGCTTTTGAGGAGTTCCAAGAGGCCCAAAATGCGAATTGAAGCTGTTGTCACCAGTGAGGATTGGAAAACTTTTATTCGACTGCCCGAGAAGATTTACAAGGAGTTTCCGAACTATGTATTTCCTCTTGAAATTGCCCTAAAGGACCAACTCGACAACACTAAGAATCCGTTCTTTGAGCACGCTGAGATGGCGGCTTTTCTCGCTTATAGCGATGACAAAGCGGTCGGGCGAATCTTAGTGGTTATCGACGCTGCTCACTGTAAACTGCATCAGGAAAAGGCTGCATTTTGGGGGTATTTTGAGTCGCATAATCGGCAGGAGGTTGCACACGCCCTTCTCGAGCGCGGCGAGCAGTGGGCGTTAGCGCGGGGCATGACGGTTTTTCGCGGGCCCATTCAATTGAGCACGAATAATGAGTGCGGTCTTCTGGTCGAGGGGTTTGATGACACCCCCACCCCCATGATGACCTATAATCCTCCCTACTATGAGAACCTTATCCTCAGTTCAGGCTTCACCAAAGCTAAAGACCTTTATGCCTGGGAGGTTCACAAAGAGTTTCGCTTCTCAGACCGATTGACCTCTCACGCGAAGAAAACGATCAAAGATGAGGGCATCCGCTTTCGCGCAATCAATATGAAGAACTATGAACAGGAAGTGGATCGACTCTTAGAGATCTACAACGATGCCTGGGAGCAAAACTGGGGTTTCGTTCCGATGACCGAGACCGAGTTTCGCCACACCGCTAAAGATCTGAAACTTGTTTTAAATCCTAATCTTCTTTTTATTGCTGAAGTCAAAGGGGAGCCTGCGGCTTTTTCGCTTGCCCTCCCGGATTTCAACCGTGCCTTAAAAGGCAACACGTCAGGCAGACCGTCACTTTGGGGTTGGCTCAGACTTCTCTGGGCTCTCAAGGGCCCTGGCAAATACACCTTGGGCCGCTGCCGTATCGTCACGTTGGGGATCAAGCAAAAGTTTCGCAACCTGGGCTTGGGCCCGCTGCTGTACGCGAGCTACCACAAGATCGGTCCGAAGCTGGGCTACCCCATCGGCGAATGTTCATGGATTCTCGAGGACAATCTGGCGATGAATCGAGCGCTTTCAGATATGGGGGCAAAGAAGACCAAGGTTTACCGGGTTTTTGAGAAGTCACTTACCTGTTAAGCTGCCTCTGCGGCGTGGGACTCGTCCTTCTTCTCTTCTTTTTCCTCAGTCAGCGTCGCTTGGGTCAAAAGCAGCGTGCCGGCAACCGAGACCGCATTTTCAATGGCAATGCGAATCACTTTCGTCGGATCGATGATTCCCGCCTCAACAAGGTCGCGGTATTTTCCCTTAGCCGCATCGAAGCCATAATTGCCTTTGCCTTTTCGCATCTCCGCAACGACGACACCGCCATCTTCACCACTGTTTGCGGCGATCTGCCGAGTTGGAATTTCTAGGGCGTGTTTTAGAATTTGGATTCCTGTTTTTTCATCGCCCTCCGCATTGGCCTCTTCCTGCTCCAGAAACGGGATGGCCCGTAAAAGTGCCAAGCCGCCTCCGGGCACAATCCCTTCAGCTACGGCCGCTTTGGTTGCGTTGATCGCATCATCAAGTGCTTCTTTTTTGCTCTTAAGCTCGGATTCTGAAGGCGCGCCAACGCGGACGACTGCGACGCCGCCAGCGAGTTTCGCCAATCGCTCTTGGAGCTTTTCTTTGTCATATTGGCCTTTTTCTAGGTCAATTTGGAGGCGAAGCTGCTTGATTCGATCTGCGATAATCCTTTTATCTCCCAGCCCGCCGATGATGGTCGTGTTATCTTTGTCTGAGGTGACCCGCTCCGATTGGCCAAGGTGCTCAAGGGTAACATGATCGATTTTTATGCCCAGCTCGTCGCTCACCACCTGCGCTCCCGTGAGCATGGCCAGGTCATCAAGCATCGCCTTTCGACGATCCCCGAAACCGGGCGCTTTCACGGCGACGCAATTGAGCGTCCCTCGAAGCTTATTAACAACTAACATCGCCAGAGCCTCGCCCTCAATGTCGTCAGCGATGACCACAAGTGGCCGCCCAGTCTTGATGATACTCTCCAGAAGTGGAACGAGCGGTTCGATGCTTGAGAGTTTTCGATCCGACAGAAGGATCCAGGGCTTTTCCATTCGAACTTCCATTTTCGCAGGGTCGGTAATAAAGTAGGGGGAAAGAAACCCGCGATCAAATTGCATCCCTTCTACGACCTCAACGGTGGTTTCAATTCCGCGCGCTTCTTCGACAGAGATGACGCCTTCGCCTCCGACCTTCTCAATCGCATCGGCGACCAATTTCCCAATAAACGGGTCGTTATGAGCCGAGATAGTCCCCACCTGTTCCTTCTCTTCGCGCGTCGTGATGGGTTTAGACTGCTTCTTAATCGCCTCGATCGCAATGTGGGCGGCACGATCCAAGCCTCGCTTGAGATCAATGGCACTGGCACCCGCTGTCACATTCTTCAAACCTTCTGAAAAAATAGCGTGAGCCAAAAGGGTCGAGGTACTCGTTCCATCTCCCACTGCTTCGCCAGTTTTCTCCGCTGCTTCGCAAAGCATTTTTGCGCCCATGTTCTCTACAGGATCTTTCAACTCGATTTCTTTTGCGATGGTCACCCCATCGTTGCAAACGATCGGTTTGCCCCATTTTTTTTCGATAAGCACACTGTTGGACTTTGGACCCAGGGTGATTCGAATGGCATTAGCTAAGGAAGTTGCGCCCTTCAGGAGTTTCGCTTGAGCTTCGGATTGAAAGAGTAATTCCTTAGACATAGTTTTCATCCTTCCGCGTGCAAATCGGGGCCGTCACAAATTTTGGCGGCCCCGATCGTTTGTTTCACAACGTAGTTCTAAGCAATCTTTTTATGCTCTTCTTTGCGTTCTTCTTTCTTTTGGCCTAAGAGCTTTTGAATCAGCCCCTGCCGGCCTTCGGCGATCTTAATCGTATGTACTTTTTCGGAGTGCAGCTTTGGAACGGCGATTCTCAGAACACCCTCATGAAACTCTGTTTCGATTTGCTCAGGCTTCACTCCAGAAGGCAGGGTAAAAGTTCTCATAAACGAACCGTGGTAGCGCTCCATCTCATAGCGGGTCTTGCCCTTTTCTTCATGCTCTTCTTTTCGCTCACCCGAGACGCAGAGCTCGTTGTCGATTAATTCAATCTTGATCTGATCCTTTTTGACGCCCGGAAGATCAAAGCTCATGACAAAGTGCGAATCCGTCTCCTCTACATCACATGCCGGATAGGAAGTAGCTGCCGAAAGACTTGAAGGGAGTCTGGACTCCTCTCCCCATGAGCTTGTAAACTCATCAAACATCTGATCGATTTGGCTCTGAAGCCTTGAGAGTTCACGAAATGGATTCTCGTTGCGCGCCCAAAGGGAGCCAGGGCGAAAAATACTTGGTAAGTTAGCCATAATTAATTTCCTTTCATAGAAAAGTTAGAAAAAGACCATTCTCATTCAGTTTGCTGATCGTATGTAGATTGGCTATGCAAATAGCATGTCAGCTACCTAAGCCACTTTCAGGTGTTTGCCATCTTTACCAATGCGATCTACCGTGCTGGCCTGGGGCCCTTTATCCCCTCTCTCTTCAACAAAGCGCACTTCTTCACCCATCTTTAGCTCCCCGAACTCTTCATTCAAAACGCTGTTTTGATGGAAGTAGATTTCTCGGCCCTCTGGAGTTTCTAAGAAGCCACATTGCTCGTTTGGAAAAAGCCGGGTCACTTTGCCATGCTTCGGAATTTCATGGTGACGTTGCTTTCCGCGAAAATGGATTCGGGCATAGTCCTCCAATTGCCGCCTTACGGCCTCAAAAGCATCTCGAATACACACGTATATGTCTTCGTGCGCGTGATGCTCCGAGGGATCTCTACGCACGACGAGCTTTCGTCCAGGAACAACGACGTCAATGCGCACATGATAAAGATTGCCTTGATGACGTTTCAGTTCCGAAGGTTCCAGCAAAACGCGGACGGACATGATCGCCGGAAAGTATTTTTCAAGCCTCGCCACCTTCTTACGTACCGCTAAGGCAACAAATGGCGAATAGGTGAGATGCCGAAAGGAAACCTGGATTGGAATCGTCATCTCATATCCTCATTTCTTGAAGGTGGCCCCTCAGGGGGTTCGATCTCAGGGGATCGTGTGGGCTCGATTTCGGGAGTTTCGGACGGATTGATTTCAGGCGAAGTCTCTCTTGAGGGAATCTCAGGTTGAGGGTCTCGCCTCGGAATTTCTGGAACCGGCTGTGGGATTGGATAGCTCATGCGGCGACCTCGCTTTCAGCACTGAGGATCTGAGCGACCTCCTCGTCAGTGACTTGAGGAAATTCTTCGTAAAACTGGCTAATCGCCCAGAAGTTTTTAGGCCGCTCGAGGAAAATCGTCTCGTCCGCCTCTAGCGAGATCAGGTGTGCCGCTTCTTGGGCTGCGACCGGAGCGGCCACAATAATCTTGCGTGCCTTTTGGCAACGCGCTGAGCGCACTGCACTCAGCATTGTGGCTCCTGTCGCAATGCCATCGTCAATAATGATAACGGTACGCCCCGCAAGATTTGCCGGCTTACGAATCGGCGTGTAAGTCGCTCTTCTTTTTTTAATTGTTTCTTTTTCGCGGGCCACAATACTTTGAATATCCTTATCCGCGTACCCGTAAAGGTCCTTAGCCGCGCTGAGGTAAAGATCCCCGAATTCTGAAACGGAACCGATGGCAAACTCCGGATTATCCGGCGCCCCGATTTTGCGCACAAGCACAACATCAAACTCACACTTGAGCTCGTCGGCGATGACTCTCCCCATCGGAACGGCTCCCCTTGGAATCGCAAGCACGATGGGGTGACTCTCACGAAACTTGGCTAGTTTATCTGCAATCAAATGCGCGGCATCTTTTCTGTCGTGAAAGGTCATATTTTCCCTGCTTTGCTATGTTTCGAGCAAGGATTATGCCTGTGCCTTAGAACGGCGTCTTAAAACTCCTTCTGAGAACTGCTTTTCTCAGCTCCTCGATAACAAAGAGCATGATCGGAAAGGGGAGAAGATAGAGCCAGACATGCCTCTCAAAGGTTGCAGTGCCAAAGATAAGGTGACCCAGCGGCGTGTAGACCACGGCGAGTAAAAGGCATACCTCGACGAAGATGCCGAAAAGAATCCGAGGATTGCTCCTAAAGCCTAATTGGAAAGCCGACAGCCGAGGATGACGACAAAGAAACACATTTGCAATTTGGGTCAGGATGATTGCAGAAAAGCAGGCGGTGGTCGCTTGAACGTATCCCCCCGTTGGAAGGACATAGAAGAAGGCAGCCATTGCCGCAGCCGCTTCAAACGCTCCGAGAAAAAAGTAGGCGCGAAGAATGAGGGGGAAATTTACGAGGTGCTCCCCTCGAGGACGAGGAGGTCTATTCATCAAATCAGGAGTTGGTTTTTCGACCCCCAAGGCAAGGGCTGGAAAAATATCGGTTCCTAAATCCACCGCAAGCATTTGGACAATCGTGAGCGCCAAGGGGACCCTGAAAAGCACAAAGCAAAGATAGGGGATTAGTTCCGGCACGTTTGAGGTGAGAATGTAAGTTAGAAACTTGCGAATATTCTCGAAGACCGCTCGGCCTTCCTGAATGGCCTCAACGATCGTGGCAAAGTTGTCGTCTAGCAAAATGATATCGGCCGCCTCTTTGGCGACATCGGTTCCGCTGACCCCCATGGCAATGCCGATGTCCGCGCTTTTCAGAGCGGGCGCATCGTTTACGCCGTCTCCTGTGACGGCGACGACTTCACCATTTCTCTTTAGAGCCTGGACGATCCGCATCTTCTGATCGGCGCCAATTCGAGCAAAGATGGTTTCGCTCTTGCCTAAAGCAAGCTGAAGCTGCGCCTCAGACATCTGATGGAGTTGCGCCCCCGTTAAGACGACAGGCTGATCTGTTTTTGTAAGCCCGATCTCGCGGGCGATTGCCGCTGCGGTTTTTGGGTGATCACCCGTGAGCATCATTACTCTGATACCCGCACTATGACAGCGCGCAAGAGCACCAAAGACTTCGGGGCGTGGTGGGTCCTCCAAACCGATCAGCCCATCCATAATAAGATTACGCTCCCATTCAATGAGGGGCACTTTTTTTTCATTGAACCGGGACACCGCCAACTCACGATGTGCGAACGCGATCACTCTCAGGCCCTTTTCAGCAAGCTGTGACTCGGCCTCCAAAAAAGCCTCATGCGCCGACGGCACGACGTCACAAAGAGGCAAAACGGTTTCCAGCGCACCTCTACAGAAAAGCGTGATTTTTTCACCCTCGTCAAAAAATAGCGAAATACGTTTCCGATCGGTATCAAACGAAACTTCGCCGACTTTTTGTAAAGTTTGAGTCTGCTTGAGATGATCATTGGCAAACTCCGCCAGGGCGCTCTCCGTCGGATCCCTGAGACCCTGACAAACCGACGCTCCTCGAAGGAGATCTCGTGCAGTCTGGGAAACGCTTGAATCGGACTTGATCTCAACACTGCCAACCTGACGGCCAAGTACATAGAGTTCGGTGACTCTCATCGAATTTTGAGTCAAGGTACCCGTCTTGTCCGTGCAAATCACCGTCGTAGATCCCAACGTTCCGACCGCGTTGAGGTTTCTAACCAGCGCCTTGGATTTTGCCATTCTTTGCGTGGCCATCGCGAGAGACAGCGTCAAGGTCGGCAAGAGCCCCTCGGGGACGTTTGCGACAATGATTCCAATAAAGAAAATGAAATTTTCCCAAAAGCTAAGGCCGGCGAGATGCCCCACTCCAAAAAAAACGATTGCTAGAGTTAACGAAAGAGAGGCGACAATTCGACTAAAGCGAGAGACTTCAAGCTGGAGCAATGACAAAGGGCGCTCGGTACTTTGGGTGAGGTGAGCGATTTTTCCAAACTCTGTGTGCATTCCGGTCGAGAAGATGACCGCAGTCGCCTCTCCGCTAACAATAGAGGTCCCGGCAAAAAGGATGTTTTGAGCTTGAAGCGATTCGGAGCACTTGTCTGCTTGCGGATCCCGAGCGAGCGGAACTGATTCTCCCGTAAGCGTCGCGTTGCTGACTCGCAGGGAAAAGGCTGCAATGATCCTGCAGTCGGCCGGCACCCGATCTCCTTGCTCCAATAGAATGATATCCCCGGGAACCACCTCCGCTGCGCGGATTGATTGATTGAGGCTGGAACGAATTACTCTCACCTGATTCGGAATCAGATTGCGAATTTCCTCCATGGCTCGCTCGGCGCGGTACTCTTGCCAAAATGAAAATGTCCCATTAATCACGATCACACCCACGATTGCGAAACCCAGAGTCGCCATCCCCTGACCAGGCGCTCGCCACTCCGAGAAGAACGCCAACATTGCACCCACCCATAGGATGGCCGCAAAAAAGTGCGTAAATTGCCCGGTAAAGCGCAAAATAAAATGACTCTTGGCGACTTCGTTGATTTGATTTTGGCCAAATTCTAACAGCCGCTTTTCGACTTCTGAAGCGGTCAAACCCGAGATCCGAGTGTGCAGGCTCTTCAGCGCTTCTGGAATTTCCAGTTGGTGGATCTTCATTCACTTCATCAAGCTGCAAGGAGTAGGCACAAGGAAAACACTAACAAATTCCCTTTTTGGCCCCCAATTTGGTGCCATCTTGCCCCCAGATCAAATGGGGCACAGCTTAACGCAAAGAATCATAGTTAATGATTTCATGACTTTACTATGTTAGTGCAGTGGCCTGGTATCTGCACAGCCAGCCGGTAGAAGAAAATCGCGCTCAGGGGGATCTCGCTCATATGGGAAAACTAAATCTACTTATCGCTTTGCTATGTATCTCGACAATCGCCTTCGCTGACGACTTCGGCAATGACAGTGGCGATGGTTGGGACAATGGCGGCGGAGGAGGCAGTTTTAACGGCGGTAACCCAGGCGGCGGCACTGTTTCACCCGATGACATCGATGTCCCAAAATACCAGAAGAAGTACGACGAAGCCGCTTCAATCCTTAATTCTCTTCAAGGAATTCTAGCCAACCTGCAAGCCAAAGCTCAATCAGCTGCAAACGCTCTTCAGGAAAAAACAAATCTTTCGGCTTCGCTCCAAAACCAAATTCAAAAGAACAATCAGAACCTCCAACAGTTCGCCCAAAACATTCAAAACTTAACCAACGAACTCTCTTCTGCTCAATCGGAACTCCAACGTCTTGACTCCGAACGCCCCGGCCTTGCGAACACAATCGAATCCTTGAAAAATGATTCTGCTTCAGTCGGAAGACGCGCCTCTGATGCGCAAGCACAAGCTTCTCAAGCAGACTCCCAGGCGGATGCCGCTGAACAACGCGCCAATTCTCAAAAAGCTGCGGCCGATCAAGCCCGCTCCGCGCTTAATCAACTTCAAACTCAACAAAACGACCTCGCGTCCCAGATCTCTCGACTCAATTCTGCGATCCCGAATCTTGCGGCGAGAATTCAACAGCTCACAGACAGCAAAAACACGGCCGAAAGAGAACTTCCCGGCCTTCGCTCCCAGGTCCTCTCCCTTCAAACTTCACTTCGCGAAAAAGGCGGTCGTGCACGGGAGCTCGACACGCAAGCAAAGGATCTTGAGCAAAAAGCGGCCAGAGCTGAGGCCGCAGGAGATCCCAATGCTGCTACTGTAAGGAGATTTGCTGATGCCGCACGAGCAGAAGCCAACTCCGCCCAATCTGAAGTGGCTGTTGCCCAACGCACACTTGCGCAAGCAACCGCTCAAGTGAAAAACTCAGAAGCGCTGCTTGCCTCTGCGCAAACGGATATTCAGAATGCCCAAAGGACTTTGGATGATTCACGAAACAAACTCAGTTCAGCCCAAAATGAGCTTTCAACGATCGGGCCTAAAATCAGTCAAAAGCGATCCGAACTGGCCTCCGCCGAAAACGGTCTAGGCGACGCGCAAAGACAAGCGCAAAATCTGCGTGCACAAGCAAGTTCTCTTGATCAACAAGCAGTCCAGCTCAAAGCGCAGCTTCAGGGCATTAACGCAAAACTGACCCAGACGACCCAGGCCTTGAATCAAAACCAAACCCGAACCGCTCAGCTTAAGAATACGCTTTCGCAAAATGGCGCAAAAATTCAGGACCTTCAAAATCAAATTGCCTCCATCAATTCACAAATGGGTTCTTTGCAATCTCAACTCTCCTCAGTCAAACAACAACTTCCCGGCCTTCAGAACGCTGCCGACCAGACTGCCAACGAACGCGACAAAGTTGCTTTTGGCGTGAACAACCAAGCTCAGGTGGTCGCAAGCGCAAAAGCTCAACTCGACCAAGTGAGAGAAAATCTACGCTACGCCATCGAGCGCGCTGTCGCAGAAGGAGACGAAGAGGGCCGTGGAGATGGTGCAAAAGAAGGGGCTCGGCAGGGCGCTCTCATCGGAACCCGTGACGGCAAAGAAGTGGGAACTCGAGAAGGACATAATGAAGGAATCGCACAAGGCGTCGCACAAGCCCGAAGCGCAGGAACACAAAAAGGAAACATCGACGGCTCGTCACAAGGGGCCACACGCGGCGCTCAAGATGGACAAGCCGTTGGCTCTGACGAGGGCGAAAAGACCGGACGAGCGCAGGGGCTGCTTGCCGGTTTTGAGTCAGGACGCAAAGAAGGAGATTACACTGGCTATCCAAAAGGGATCGAAAATGGCCACACCTTAGGCGGTTTCGAAAATGGGAGAAAAGTGGGCTACAAACAGGGCTCAGCGCGAGGCGTGTCCGAAGGTAACGACAACGGCGCTAGAGACGGGGGAGCGAAAGCCGACTCCGAGTTCTATAATGCTGATCTCGCAGAAGTCACCCTACCCAACCAGGCACAACCGAGTTCCGCTTCTTCAACCTTTAGCCAAAACTATCCGGGCTGGGATAATTTTCATCCCGGCAAAAAGCATCCGAACGAAATCATTGAGCACGCTTATCAGGAAGCTTATGACCGCGCGTTCAAAAGGGCGGCGGCAGAGACTTACGACAGTGTCTACAATGACGCTTTTCATTTCCATTATGAACAATCCTACAAAGTCGCTTTTTCAATCGCGCTGAGCCAGGATTTTTCACAGGACTACAAGGCCGCCTATAACGGTGCCTTTAACTCGTCTTATAATGCAACATACAAAGAAACCTACGATCGCACTTATGCAATCGCCTTTCAAAGGGCGTCCGCTGACGCTTATCAAAAGGCGTTTCCAGTTCGTATCGAAGAAGGCCGAAAAACGGGTTACGCTCAGGGCTTTGATCGCGGCAAAAACGAAGCCTATAACAGCGATTATGGCCAAGGTTTGGCTTCGGGTACCAAATCTGGTTACGACGAAAACTATTCTAAGACCTACGCCCAAGCGATGAAAACCGCTTACCAGAACCGCGTCGCTTACTTCACGACAAACGCCGTATTGAAGGTAGACGGCGGCGAAGTGATCGACGCCAACCAAGACACGCTCTTTGCTCCTGGCGAGATCATGTCTCTGAAATTGGCGTTCCGCAATTTTGGAAAAGTCTCCCAAAAAGATGACATTCGAGTGCGGCTGACCTCGCTCTCTCCCTCTCTGCTTC